>JBOFDJ010000141.1:0-5623 GCA_051646885.1 Rhodoglobus sp. | reverse complement strand
CGCTACGGATGACCCGCCGCCCTCAACCAGAACAGGGCGGTGTCGCCGTAGTCTTTGCGCCGTTCAAGCTCGATGCCCTCGGGCCAACTCGGCTCGGGGCTGCGCGAACTGCGTTCGAGTACCACGGTCGCACCGGCTGAGAGTCGAGGGCTTAGCGCCTCCAGTGTGTGGCCCAGTTCGGGCAGTGTGAGCTCGTAGGGTGGATCTACAAACACCAGATCCCAGACTGCGCGGGCCGAGGTTAGGAAGGCCCGCACCGACTGAGCGCTGGTCTCGATGGTGAGTGTGCTCCTAACCGCTGGGGGTGCCTGTTCTAGAACTCGCGCGGCATTGCGCATACTGGCCTGGATATTGCGGTCCACCAGTGTCACCTGCGCTGCCCCTCGTGAGGCGGCCTCCAGCCCGAGCGCACCCGAGCCGGAATAGAGATCGAGCACCCGGCTTCCCTCAAGGGCATCCCGCGCATCGAGCGCCGAGAAGATGGCCTCGCGCACCCGGTCGCTCGTGGGCCTGGTGCCGTGAGCGGGAACGACGAGGGCGAGCGAGCCGGCCCAACCGGCAATGATGCGCGTCATGGATTGCACGATACCGGTGATCGGCGACCGCCCCCCACCTGGGTCGGCTTGGCCCTCCCCACGGGCGCGAAAGTTTACCGCTCGCCGCGTTGATGAAGAATGGCAAAGACCAAGGCTGAAGTTAGTGCAAGGGCAATAACCAAGAAGTTTTTCGCACCTTTGCCAGTTTCTCCGTCGAATAACACCAACAAGGTCACGAGGGTCGCAACTGCAAGGGAAAAAAACGCCGCATTTTTCATGGCCTTATCTCTCAGGTTGTGTGTGATGCGATTCCCGAAGACTTCTGGAGCTTCACAGGGCCGCCAGTATAAGAAACAGAGAAGCCCAAAAAGCTAGCTGACACACCTGTGACGGCCCCGCCGTCTTGATTATGTTCGTATGTGAACATTCCTCTATTGGTTATCGGCCCGCAGGTTTGGCCAACGTCTGTCAGCACGTACCCATGATCGACAGTGAGCTTGAAGCCTGAAGCGGCATCGTCGAATCCGTAGACGGCGGCGTTGGTACCCAGACCGGCGTCGTACAAATAGCCATTTCCGGAAACTTTAGTCCCGTCATAGAGATAACTTCTCCCATAGGTGCCCATAATTTTTGTGCAGCCATTGAGTTCTAGTCGATTCGAGGCGATGTCGTCCGGATCCGATCCATTGACATAATCATCACGAAAGTTCCATGTTCCGTATGCGGCGTAGGGAAAATACTTTCCCGTCAGCGGTCGAGAAATCCAAGAGAATGAGACCGTGAACGCGTCGATCGGAATCTGTGCGGAGATCGTTGTTTTTTCGACCCGAGAATCCGTCGAATTTTCTCGAGCGTCGAGTATTTTTTGAGCCTGCTCACCGTTCATATGACCCGCAACACCGTCGACCGAAACATTCATATCGGGAGCTTTATAGAGTTTTTTGGTAAGCCTTTCGATTCCAGCGAGATCGTTGGGGTGCGCATCGATATAGATCTGCACTTTCCCCCAAAGTACGGCGGCTTCTTTTTCCGTATAAAAAGTGGAGAAATAGTCGCCACTTTGACCGCTAAGTGCGTGTACCTCAGCTGAAGGTGTTGATAAAGCCATGATCGTGGCAAGCGCGGTAATAACCGATGTAAATCTTAGGATGTTTCTTGCTTTCTTGCTTTCTTGCTTTCTTGCTTTCTTGCTTTCTTGCTTTCTTGCTTTCTTCATCTTTCAGCTCCCTGTAGGCGACTACGTATGGTTTTGCAGATGCGGGTTAAGCTCCGAACAGTACCGAGTAGACCACGAAAATATTTCCTTGTCTACCCCCGAAAGTGTCATGTTGAAGTAAGCTTCTTGGTCTGGCTGACCATTCCAATTACGGCGGTTAACAGCATCACATCCAAAGGCCTCTACACCAGCAGATGGTTCCTCAAAGCTGCAGAATTATCGACACAATGCCACAGTGATTCACACAATCTCGCTCTGAAAAACGTCAGAAATGCCATTATTGCAACAGTGCTTTGTCGTGCACGGTCGCTCCCACGCACTCGTCGGGTCGGCTCGGCACCGGTAGCCTCGTAACCGTGGCGTCCCCTCTCGATCAGAAGCTCAGCGTCGCTCTTGGTGGGCGCACCGCTGCTGCCCTGCAGAAAGGGCTCGGTCTGGGCACCATGGGCGATCTGCTTCACCATTACCCGCGTCGTTATGCGCGTCGGGGTGAATTGGCGGCGCTGAGCCAGTTGCCGATTGGTGAGAACGTCACCATTGTTGCGGAGGTGTTGGAGGTACGTACCCGGCCGATGCGGGCCAAGCGGGGGTCGATCTTTGAGGTCACGATCAGCGATGGCAAGGGCATCCTGAGTCTGACATTTTTCAATCAGGCCTGGCGTGCGGGCGAACTTAAGCCCGGTGTTCGGGGCATTTTTGCGGGCAAAGTCGGCGACTATCGGGGAACGCTGCAACTGGCGCATCCCGACTACGAGCTCTTCGATGATGATGCGGTGCATGCCGACCCGGTGAAGGCGAAGGCCTGGGCCGAGCTGCCGATTCCGATTTACCCGGCAACCTCGACGGTGCCCAGTTGGCAGCTACAGAAGGCTGTTGCTGTGGTGCTCGACACTCTGCCGACGCTGGAGGATCCGGTATCGGATGCCCTGCGTCAAGCCCGCACCCTGCTACCCCTGTCGCGGGCGATGGAGCTTATACACCGTCCCACCGTCGATGCCGACTGGGGTGCGGCCCGGGAGAGCCTGCGATTTCAGGAGGCTTTTGTGTTGCAGACCGCGCTGCGGCTGCAACGGCTGCGGCTGCGCCACACGGCAGCAACCGCGCGCACCGCTGGTGCCATCCTGGATACCTTCGATGCGGCGCTGCCCTTTGCTCTCACCGGCGACCAGATCGCTGTGGGCCGCGAGATCATGGCTGATTTAGCTGAGCCTGCACCCATGAACCGGCTGATTCAGGGGGAGGTGGGTTCGGGTAAAACACTGGTCGCCCTGCGGGCGATGCTCGCGGTTGCCGAATCAGGTGGTCAGTGCGCACTGCTGGCCCCGACCGAAGTGTTGGCGCAGCAGCATCTGCGCTCTGTGATCAACACGCTCGGACCCGAGTTGGCGGCACGGCTTCGGCCAACCCTGCTGACCGGCCAGCTATCGGTAGCTGAGCGTAAGAAAGCCCTACTGGCTGCGGTGTCTGGTTCGGCCCAGATCGTGATCGGAACGCATGCATTGCTGGGGGATCAGCTTGAGTTCTTTGACCTCGGGCTCATTGTGGTTGACGAGCAGCATCGTTTCGGGGTGGAGCAGCGCGAAGCCCTGCGGCTCAAGGGGCGCAGACCGCCGCATGTGCTGGTGCTCACGGCCACCCCCATCCCTCGCACAGTGGCGATGACGGTGTTTGGTGACCTTGATATTTCGTCTATTACCGAGCTGCCTTCCGGTCGCTCGCCCATCGAGAGCTTTGTGGTGCCGCTGGCGGAGAAACCGGGATGGCGTGTCCGCGTCTGGACTCGGCTCTCGGAGGAGTTGGAGCAGGGCCATCAGGCTTTTGTGGTCTGCCCGGCTATCGATGCTGCATCGGATGAGCAGGGTTCGCAGACCGGCGCTGATTATGCTGGGGCGACGGTGACTGCGACCGCGCCCTCGACCGCGGCGGTCACGGAGACGCTCAGCGCGCTGCGGGCCGATCCTGCGCTCACCGGTCGACGCATCGAGGCCTTGCACGGTCGTATGTCGAGCGAAGAAAAGGATGAGGCGATGACCGCCTTCGCTGCTGGCCAGATCGATGTTCTGGTGGCGACAACGGTGATCGAGGTCGGTGTCGATGTTCCCAACGCCTCGATGATGGTAGTTCTGGATGCCGACCGTTTTGGGGTCTCCCAGCTACATCAGTTGCGGGGTCGGGTGGGGCGTGGTGGCGTGCCGGGTTTGGCCCTCTTTGTCACCGCTGCTGAGGCTGGCACTCTGGCGCGAGAAAGAGTTGAGGCGGTGGCCTCCACTCTTGACGGTTTTGAGCTGGCTCAAAAAGATCTTCAGTTGCGGCAGGAGGGTGACGTTCTGGGGAGCATCCAATCGGGTGGTCGCTCGAGTCTGCGGTTGGTGCGGGTGGCCCAGGATGGCGAGCTCATTGTGCAGGCGCGGGAGTGCGCCGAGCAGGTGTTATCCGAGGATCCGACGCTGGCGGCTCATCCTGCGCTGCGGGAGGCAGTGGAACGAAGACTGGATGAGACTTCCGAGTCTTTTCTGGCCAAGAACTGATGCCGAGAAGCTCGTGAGGCACGCTGTGCTCTCGTTGCAGTTCTGGTTTGCGCGGTGCTTCGCTGGGATTGTGCTGTCGCTGTTGCCGCTGCCAGAACGCTTGCCGGTAGCGACAGTGGCACGCACCCCGGATAGGCTGATGTTATGCACAGGATCGCTGTTGTTCCTGGGTCTTTCGACCCAATTACTTTGGGGCATCTCGACGTTATTGAACGAGCGGCGGGACTCTTTGACGAAATTCATGTCGTGGTTGTTCATAACCCGGCAAAGACCGCGCTGCTGCCGATTGCGCAACGGGTAACCCTGATTGAGCAGGCCATTCGCGATGCCGGTTTTGCGGGTGATGTCCGGGTCACGAGTTGGAGCGTGGGTTTGCTCGTCGACTATTGTTCGGAGGTGTCGGCGAGGGTAATCGTCAAAGGAATCCGTTCCCAGAGGGATGTCAGTTATGAGACACCCATGGCGATAGTAAACCGCGACCTCGCCCGCATCGACACTGTCTTTCTGCTGCCGGATCCCGCCCATGCCCACGTCTCGAGCACCTTGGTGCGTCAAGTGGCCTCGCTGGGTGGCGATGTGAGACCCTATGTGCCCGCCGCCGTCTCCCGTTATTTACAAACGTGACGCTCACACTCGGTTACAAGGCATCGGCAGAGCAGTTCGACCCGCGCGAACTGGTTGAGATTGCGGTGGCTGCTGAGCAGCACGGGATGGACAGCGTGGCGGTCAGTGACCACTTTCAGCCGTGGCGGCATCAGGGCGGACATGCGCCATTCTCGTTGGGTTGGATGGCCGCGGTGGGTGAGCGCACGAGCAGCATCCGGATCGGGACATCCGTGATGACTCCCACTTTTCGCTACAACCCCGCAGTCTTGGCACAGGCGTTTGCGACCATGGGATGCCTCTACCCGGGTCGCATCATGCTCGGCGTAGGCACCGGCGAGGCCCTCAACGAGGTTGCTGCGGGGTTTCGTGGCCCCGGGCAGCAGCCGTGGCCCGAGTTTCGGGAACGGTTCGCGCGGCTGCGGGAGTCCATCGCGTTGATCCGTCAACTGTGGGGTGAGGATCGGGTCAGCTTCGATGGCGAGTTCTATTCCACCCACGATGCCTCTATTTATGACCGACCCGAGGTGGCCATCCCGATTTATATTGCCGCCGGTGGCCCAGTGGTCGCGCGCTACGCCGGTCGCGCCGGGGAGGGCATGATCTGCACTTCGGGTAAGGGCATGCAGCTGTACACAGAGCAGCTGATCCCTGCCCTCCAGGAGGGTGCTGAGCAGGTGGGGCGCAGCGTCGAGAGCATCGACAGGATGATCGAGATCAAGCTCTCCTACGACACCGAT
>JBOFDJ010000140.1:0-23347 GCA_051646885.1 Rhodoglobus sp. | reverse complement strand
CTCCCTGCACGCACTCTGGCTGCGCAGAGACGTGCCGCATCTGCCGGTCGTTCTCAGCGACACCAGCGCCATGATCGGGCCCCTGGTGGAGCCGGGCAGCGGCCCCTGCCTGCTCTGTCTTGAACTGCATCGTCGGGATGCTGACGATGCCTGGCCCGCAATAGCAACCCAGCTACTGGGGCGGCGCCGGCAGGTCAAATCCGCGATGCTGGCAGGAGAGGCTGCCATCGCCGCTGCTCGAATGGCGATAGCCCAGCTAGGAGGCCCCGCCGCAGTCGGCGCGGCCCACTCCCTGCGGATCGATGCGGCAACGGGAGTCAGGCGGCGGCGCGAATGGCAGGAGCATCCCCTCTGCGGATGCCGGGGCATCCCCTCAGAAGAAAGCACAGCCTGGTCGACACTCAACTCACATCCGCAAGAAAACGACTCGGCGAACGCTGCGAGGCTCTCCCCTGCTGCGGGCTCTTAGACCAGCTCAACGCAAGGGAGTGTCGCGCCCGAGTCACCCCCACATACAACAGGCGATGCTCCTCCTCGATGGCCACCGGATCTTTGGCATAGCTGATCGGAACCAGGCCCTCGGCTAGGCCAATCAGATACACGGAGTCCCACTCCAGGCCTTTTGCGGAGTGCAGGGTCGCCAGAGTAACGGCCGAGATCGTGGGTTCGTGTTGCCCAGACTGACGCTCGAACAGTTCATCGACAAAATTCCGCAGGCTGGTGCCCGGCGGTGCCGCCTCGGCAAGATCCATAAGCGCGTTCAATGAATCCCAGCGCTCGCGTACCGCACCGCGCACTTCGGGAGATTCTTGCGACCAGCCAATCGAACGGAGCACATCGCTGACAGTCTTAAACAGCGGCTCCACCGCGGTGTTGATGGTGGCACCGCGCAGCAACATGAGCGCCTCTTTGACCTCTGGCTGGTCGAAGAACGGGCGAGCGCCGCGCACCAGATACGGGATCTCGGCATCGGCGAGTGCCGTCTCGACTGCCTGGGCTTGCACACCGATCCGAAACAGCACAGCAATAGACTCCGGTTTTGCCCCCGCCGCCAGTTCAGCGGCAATCGACTGCGCTACCGCCCGCGCCTCAGCACCGTCGGAGGCACAAGCGGTCACCGTGGGGGTGGGGCCGGTCCGCTCAGCCCGTGACTGCAAGGCGAGCGCACCAGGACGGCCCAGCATCAGCCGATTCGCCGTGGCAACAATGGCGGGAGTAGATCGATAATTCTGTTCCAACCTCAGCACCACGGCATCCTGATGCTCTGTGGCAAAGCCCAACAGATATTCCGGGGCGGCACCAGCAAAAGAAAAAATGGTCTGACTGACATCACCCACCACGCAGAGATCATTACGCGGGCCCAGCCATAGATGCACCAGATCGTGCTGCAAGGGCGAAACATCCTGGTATTCATCGACCACGAAAAAGCGATACTGCTCGCGAACCTGCTGCGCGACCCGAGGCTCTGTCTCCAACATCCCGGCGGCGGCGAGGAGCACATCCTCGAAATCTATCTGCCGACGCTCATCTTTGAGCGTCTCGTAAGCGCTCTGAAGTGCGACCATCTTCTCGATGCTGAGCCCCGAGTTGGCCCGGCGATCCTGCGCCGCATACTGCTCAATCGACAAGCGGGATGTTTTGCGCCACTCAATCTCTGACGCAACATCCCGAAGAGTCGAGGTATCGAGCTTCAGCCTTAAGGTATCGGCCGCGTGCGCGATGACCTTCGCTTTGCCCCCCAGTAGTCGAGGCATGGTGCCCCCGATCACCTGAGGCCAGAAAAAATTCAGCTGAGCCAGCGCGGATGCGTGGAAGGTTCGGGCAGAAACCCCCCCAGCTCCCAGCGCCCTCAACCTGCTGCGCAGCTCGCCTGCCGCGCGAGCCGTGAAGGTCAGCGCCATCACCCGCGCCGGAGGATAGACCCCGCTCGCCACCCCGTAAGCAATGCGGTGGGTAATCGTTCGAGTCTTACCGGTGCCGGCACCGGCGAGCAAACAGACTGGGCCCAGCAGCGACTCGGCCGCCACTCGCTGCTGTTCGTCAAGCCCGTCGAGCAGCGACTCAGCCGTCACAGCCCATCCCCCAGAGGGCCGCCGTACCACCGCGTGATCATCGCACGGGCGATAGAGCTCGGTCCGGGCAGCCTGATCTCGGCCGTGCCCCCGGTGGCGGCGGTCAGCTCAGCGCGACTGAACCACCTGAGGTCGAGGATTTCGGTGCCGTCGGGGGTGGTCTGCGTACCGTGCTCAGGATCAACTCTGGCGGTGAAGCCCAGCATCAGTGAGGCAGGAAAAGGCCAGGGCTGACTACCGAGATACACCGGGTCAATCACCCGCAAGCCAGACTCCTCGAACACCTCACGCGCCACCGCCGTCTCCAGGGACTCCCCGGGCTCAACAAATCCGGCCAGGAGAGAATAGTGGTTGCCCTCCCACAGGGCATTTGAGCCCAGCAGAATCCGATCATCGTGATCAGTAATCGCGACAATAATCGCAGGATCGGTCCGCGGAAATATCTCGGTACCCGTGACCGGGTCACGCCGCACCCAGCCACCCTTCTCGGAAACCGTGGCCCCCCCGGTGCGGGGCGAGAAAAGGTGGGAGGCATGCCAATTGAGCACCCCCAGTGCCTCGGTGAGTATCCCGACATCACGGTCGTCTAAGACGGTGCTGAGCGAGCGCAAGGTGCCCCACTGTCCCTGTGCCAGATCGCCCGCGTCATCAAGCTGCACCGCAACGATGGGGGTTCCCACCGGTTCTGGACTGGCCAGCGAGAGGGAGCGACCCAGATATACCCTCAACTCGGCAGGCGGGACCGCATCAACCGGGAGCAGAGCAAGCGATGTTGGGGATGACAGCAGCGCGGCACCCTCGCGCATCACAAGAATGCGGGTGGCCGGATTCGCCCACAGCTCCTCGAACAGGTTCTCACGGTCGCGCGCGCGATAGTCGCGATCCAGGTCGAGCCGCGACAGCGGAAGGCTCGCGGAGAAGGAGTGTGACATATGAACTGAGCCCGTCAGAAGTGCGTGGCGTGAAGCGATTGCCTGAGGTGAGCGACCTACCCTGTTGGGTATGGCCAGATCTCATCTCACTCTAGCTGCGCTCGCCACCTCAGCGGTGCCCGAGCTCGATATTGTCGGCGCCGCCCGCTTCGGTGCGCGCCAGGACGGCGACTACGACACGGCGCTGCTGACCGGCCGCGACGGAAGACACTGGATCATCCGGGCACCACGCAACACCAGCGCCGAAACAGAGCAGTCCGCCGATCTGGTCGCCTTGCGCGCCCTCAGCGTCGGGGTTCGAACCCGGCTGCCCTTCACTGTCTCCACCTTCGTGGGCCAGGCACCGCTCGGGCAGACCCGGGCCTTCGTCTATGAGTATCTCTATGGGAGCACGGTGCCGCTGGGATCGTTGACGGTGGGGCCGGATTCGCTCGCGGCATCCATCGGCACCGCCATAGCGGCCATTCATTCGCTGCCCACCAGTTGCGTTGCGGATGCCGGGCTTCCGGTACTCACCGCAGACGAGTGTCTGCGGGCCACAATCACCGTTGTCGACCGGGCGGCCGCAACTGGGCTGGTTCCCGCCGCTCTGAACGCTCGCTGGCAGAAAGCAGCACAGGACAGCACGCTCTGGCAGTTCCACCCCACCGTTATCAACGGCGAGCTTGGGCTCAATTCTTTTCTCAGCGCCGACAACGCCGTGACCGGAGTGCTCGGCTGGCAATGCCTGCGCGTCGGTGATCCCGCGCGCGACCTGCAGTGGACGCTCGCACACGAGTCAGTGGCCGACAGCATCTTCGATTCCTACACTCATGCCCGCGGCACCACAGACCGCCAGATCCGACAGCGTGCAGCGCTCTATGCCGAACTTGAGGTCGCGAAGTGGCTGCTGCATGGCACCGAAAAACGCAATACCGAGATCGTGGATGATGCGGTGCTGATGCTCACTGGGCTGGTCGATACGGTGCGCAACGAAGCACTAAACCCGATCACCACCCAGACCATGCCGACCATGGCCGTAGACGAGGTGCAGGCGTTTCTCGCCAGGAACCAGCAGGCCGTCTAACTACTGGGGCGTGGAGCGGAAGTCGCAGTGGCAGCACGCCATAGGGCCAGCAGTTCAGGCTCATCCCACAGTCGCTGTGGGCGGATGATGGCGTCATCAGAAACGTAATAAAACACCGCATCGATTCGTGCGGGATCGATGCCCTTCCAGTGCGCGTAGGCCACGCGGTAGAGAGCAAGCTGGAGCTGCTTCTGTTCGAGGTCTTGTGCCCCGAGCGGCGCTTTTCCGGTCTTCCAGTCGACGATCTCGAAGCGATCACCCGGGAGGCCATAGACAGCGTCAATTTTGCAGACCACGATGCGGCCATCGAAGGGCAGGTGAATTTCGACCTCCACATCCAGCGGGCGCAACTGCGCCCACGGTGAGCGCTCAAAGGTGTGTTGCAATCGCTCAAGCTCCCGCAGGTCAAGGTCGGCAGCCGGCAGCTCGATATCGAGATCAGCGGCCAGGGCATCCACCAACTCTGAGGCCGCCCCTGAGGTGTGCCGTGCCTCAACCCAGCTATGAAAATGGGTACCCAGCCTCGTCGCGCGATACGGTTTCTCGGGTAGCGGTCGCCGCAAGGCCTGAGCGACCCGGGCTGGATCGGACACAAAATCTTTAAACCGGGAGGCAGGGATGCGTTCGGGCAGTGACACCAGCCCGAGCCCGGCCTGTGCCGCCTCCCGCTCGGCCAGCAGCAGATCGAGATCGCGCTGATAACGACCGGCTGAGCCCTCAGGCGAGGCTGCAAGCACCTGAGTGGCCGCCACCTCCACCACCGCGCGCCGTGTGCCCAGCGGATCGAGCGGCCACACCTGGGTTTCAGACTCACCGAGAAGAGGATTCTCGACAACGCTGCTCGCTGTGGGCAGCGTATCGATCACTCCGCGTTCGGCAAGTTCGGTGAGGAAGACGCTCGGTGCACGCTGCTGGCTCTGCCCACCCCAAAACGACCCGGTCAGTAGCAACGAATCCTGTGCCCTGGTTATGGCGACATAACCGAGGCGACGCTCCTCCGCCTGGTGACGTTCGGTCAGCTCAGCGCTGAACTGTTTCAGAGCGGCATCGAATTCGGCCTGAGTCTGTGCTTCCTCCCACCTGAGCCGTGGTAGCTCGCGGGCATCCCCCCGAAACTCGTAGGGCAGCTTTCCCTGCCGCACCCATCCTGTGCCTTCTCGGGATGCGGCAGGCAGCTCGCCCGAGACCAGTCGAGGAACAGCCACCACCTCCCATTCGAGGCCCTTCGCACCGTGGATGGTCAGCAGCTGAACGGTGCCACGCTCGGCATCATCACTGCACGGGCCCATGGTGTCGTGATGCTGCGCCCGAGCCAGCCAGCCCAAAAAAGAGCCAAGGGTAGCCTGCTCATCAGCGGCCAGGAAACCCGCCAACTCGTCGCGAAAGGCGTACAGATTGGCGGCACCCGCTCCAGATGATTCATTAGCTACCACCTCGATATCCAGCAGAAGCTCCTGCTCCACTAGGCGCACTAGGTCAACCAGCGCGAGACCGGAACGCGAACGGAGAAACGTCATTTGGCGAGCCGCCGCGCGCAGGCGCTCAAGCCCTTGCTCACTGAAGCCAGCCAATTGCCCATGCTCTGCCGGGGCCTCGCCGAGAAAATCGAGGGCATCAACAAGAGAGCGACCATCGTCGATAGCGACGGAATCTCGCATCCCCTGCATGACCTCGTCGCTCAGAGCACGCTGCGACCAGTGACGTGAATACAGCCAGCTCGCCAGAGAAGCAAGCTCGCGGAGATCGCGCGGACCTATCGCCCAGCGCGCACCGGACAGCAACCGCACCAGTTCTGAACCGGCGGTCGGGTCATGGATCACGCGTAGAGCGCTCACAAGGTCGACAATCTCCGGCGTCGACAACAGACCACCCAAGCCGAGGATGCGATGGGGCACCCCCAGATCATGGAGTGCCCGCGCAAAGAGCGCCATATGCCGCCGCTGTCGGAACAGGATGGCGGCGGTCCGCGGTACACCATCACCCGATGCAGTGCTGAGTTCACTGTTGAGCCAGCGGGCGACCAGGGCAGATTCTTCAAGGATGTCGTCACAGTAGGCCCCCGCGATCGTGCCAGCGGGGGCGGCGGGGCGGGGCTGTAGCGCACCCACCACGATGGGGGATGCTGCACTCAAGGGTGCCACGATCTCATTGGCCGCAGTGAGAATCGTGCTCGCGTTGCGCCAGCTCGTCGAGAGCGGATACTGCGCTACGGCAGCATCTGAACCGCCAAAGTCGGCAGCGAATCGGGCAAGGTTGGCGGCACTGGCACCGCGCCATCCATAAATCGACTGATGCGGGTCACCCACCGCCATCACCCCACCACCGCAGAACAGCGCGGCCAGCAGCTCAGTTTGCACCACACTGGTGTCCTGATATTCGTCGAGCAGAACCACACGGTATCTGCTGCGATAGAGCTCCACGGTCACGGGCGAGCGCTGGCAGATCGCCAGGGCAAAGGAAAGCTGATCGCTGAACTCCAGTAGACCGCGCCGCCGCTTCTGCTGTGCGTACTCTTCGGCGAGTTGCAGCAGTGGGGCGAGAGCATTGACCGCCGAAACCGCTTTTGTCACGCTCGCGTACGGGCTCGCCTTGGCCTTGCCGCTCGTGTACGGCAGTTCGACAATCGAAGCGAACCGGGCCGCATAGCCCTCGGCATCAGCAGGATCTGCAATGTTATCGCTCAGTTCGTGGCTGAGTTCAAGCACCTGCTGGGTGAGAGCATCAATGCTTCCAGCGAAACTGACCAACCGCTCGTCGGTGCTCTCGGTGACGACCCGTCTGGCCAACTGCCACGCCGAAGCCTCACTCAGCAGAGCGGATTCCGGTTCCCGCCCGATGAGCAGCGCATTCTCCCGAAACAGGGCACTGGCAAAGGAGTTGTAGGTCGAGACCGTGGGCTGATCGAAATCGAGGCGCTCAGGCGCAGCCTGGCGCAGGCCCACGAGTTCTGGCCGCTGGGACTGCACCCGCCGCAACTGAGCGATTCGGGTGGAAATACGCTCGGCAAGACCGCCCGCCGCCTTGCGCGTAAAAGTGAGCCCTAGCACCTCCTCGGGCGACACCAGGTCATTGGCTAACAACCAGACCACCCGGTTGGCCATCGTCTCAGTTTTACCGCTACCAGCCCCCGCCACCACCAGTGCAGGACTCAGCGGTGCCTCGATCACGGCCTGCTGCTGCGAAGTAGGCTCCGGCAGGCCCAGCAGGTTCGCGAGCTCTGCTGAGGAGACCGTCATGCGCTCACCGCCGGAATCACATGGATGCGACAACGACCGAAGCTCCAAGGGTCGAGACAGTGCATGCCGAGCTGGGCCACAAAAACCCTCCCCGCCATACCCTCAGCGTTGCTGAGCACACGGCTCCGAAACTCGTCGAGTTGCTGCTCTGAGAACGGCAACTGGTGGGGAGCGGCGTAGGCGGCGGCGCGGGTTCCCCGCGAAACAATCACCAGTTTCGCCCCGCCGTTGACGAGGCCGGCCGGCACCGCATCGATGGCGGAGGAGGCAAAGGCTAATTGGTATGCTCCGAGCTGGGCGTGGTCGGCAACCCCGGCATCCGAGGTCGGATCGTGTGTGCCGGTTTTGAGATCAACGATGACCGCGGTTCCATCGGGGAAGCTCTCAACCCGGTCGATGGTGCCCCGCAGCCTGGCGCGTCCCACCGCAAGGTCAAAAGAGGACTCTGCGCTCAACAGCGTGCCACCAGATGCCTTGAAGTCTCTCAGATAAGCCGCAAGCCTTGAGGTCAGATCGCGCGCACGCGTCTTCTCAACCTCCGACTGCCAGCCCGCCTCAAAATTGAGCTCGCCCCAGCGCTGCTCCACAGCAGCGAACAGCGCCTCAGCACTGCTGTCGATGGCGGTCTCGGCCACCGAGTGGATGATCGTTCCCATATTCGCCGCGACGGTGGATGATCCCCCACTGAGGTGGTCGATAAGCCAATGAAGCGGACACGTCTCGAAGGCCTCCATGCGCGAGGGCGACACCGGCACAACCGCCTCGGGATCATCCAGGTCGATGAGGGGAGCTGTGGTGCTCGGATCAGCCCGCCCATACCACTGGGAAGGATGCGCGCCCGGCACACCCTGCGCCGCAAGTTTCGCGAGACCGGATGCCGCCTCAGCAGAACCCGTGGAGGTGAGCTCCCGCCGCAATCGCCCCACCATCCCCCGAAGACTCAGCGGATGCCGAGGCACGGCGCTAGCCTCGGCCACAGGCACAAACCGCAGAAAGGCTGAGGGGAGGCTGTTATCGTTGTCGACCGCGGTCACCACCACCTCGGTACGGGCTCGCGATACCGCCTGGGCAAACATCCTCAACTCATCGTGCAGAACATCGAGCCGCTGATCGAGGTCCGAAGGATCACCGCCGCCCAGCACGACAGACAGGTCGTGAGCCCCCAGCAACGAACCGCGGATCCGGAGATTCGGCCAGACGTTTTCTTGCAGGCCAGCAATGATCACCACATCAAACTCGCGACCCACCATCGCTGCAGGGGTGCCGACCGCAACAGAGTCGAGTCGCGCTCGTGGTGCCAGGGTGTCTTCTGCGACATCCGCCGCACGCCACTGGTCAAGAAACACCGCTGGAGGCATATCTGGGGTGCGTTCAACGAATCGTTTCGCCGCCGAAAACAGTGCAACAACCGCATCGAGATGCCGATTGGCTTCTTCGGCAAGCAGACCAGAACCGAGCGCCTGACCGTGCCAGATTTTTTCGAGACCGCTGCGCTGCCACGCGCCCCACAATAGCTCTTCAATGGTCTCACCCGCGAGCACCGCCGCCGCAGTCGCGTGCAGATTATGCGCGACCGAGAGCGCTGCCCTGCCCACCCTGGTGTCGATGGTGGCTAAGGCCGCCGGATGCCGCAGCGATTCGGTCAGCAGCTCCTGAGCGGCGCGGTTACCCCCTCCCGCGAGCTCCTCGTGCCGAAGGGCGGCCCTAAGCCGTCGCAACGACACTGCATCAAGGCGCCCCACGGCACCCGTGAGTAACGCGGTTGCCGTGGCTACGGTGAGCTCATGCCGGGTCGACACCCCAGCAACACCTAGCGCAAGCTCCAGCAACAGTATGAGGCCGTCAACCGCATACTCGTCACGCACGGCGGAACGAGCGCTCGACATGCTGGTGCTGACCTCAAGGGCATGCAGCTCGCGGGCCACTGCCGGTACGAGGGTACCCGAGCGCACGATCACTGCCATCTCAGACCAGGGGATGCCGTCGAGCAGGTGCCGCTCACGCAGTCGGCGGGCGATAAAGGCCAGCTCATGTGCCGGTGATCCCCAACAGTATGCACTGGCCTGCGACACACCAGCACTGGGAGCGATGATCGCCCTGCGGTGAGAGCCGGCCGAGGCGGCACCGATCCGCGCAGTAATGTCGGCAACCAGCTGACGCACACCGGTTCCGTGGCGATACACCTGACCGAGGTATAGCGACTGTACATCGCGCCCCAAAATCGACCCCAGTCGCCCGAGCAGCTCAGGCAGAGCGCCCCGAAACGTCCCGGTCGCGACATCAGGATCGCCGAACGCGATCACCGCAATTCCACGGCCCGCGAGCGACTTGAGCAGAGCGACTGTCGATGCGGTGGACTCCTGAGCATCATCAAGCACCACAAGTTTTACCTGATCGACAACCGAGGAGCGCCCTTCAGTAAGGATCGCCGATGCCTCACACACCAATTCAGTGGAGTCGAAGTGCTGTTCACGATAGCTTCCCTTGACCGCATCGTAGACCTCGATAAATTTGGATGCCGCGACCCACTCGGGGCGGCCAAGCTTGCGCCCCAGTCGACCCAACTCGGCGGGGGCTAGGCCGTGTTCCACACTGCGCATCATCAGCTCGCGCAGTTCGGTGCGAAAACCACGCAACCTCCGCACCTCACTATCGAGGTGCTCGGGCCAGGGTGCACCGGCACCGTCGGCTAGTTCCCCGGCCAGCAATTCAGCCACGATCTGATCCTGCTCGGCACCGGTCAACAGGGCAGGGGGCGATTCGCCCCGAAGCGCTGCCTCGCCTCGAATGACCTCGAAGGCGAGCGAGTTTGCGGTACGCGCCATAGGACCCGGTGTGGGGATGGCGAGTCGCTGCGCGAGCTGATCCCGAAGCTGGGTTGCGCTCGCACGGCTGGGGCTGAGCACAATGATATCGGCAGGCGACCAACCACGACCGAGCACTCGCTCGGCGACCAGCTCAATCAGCGTGGTGGTCTTGCCGCTGCCGGGAGCACCGATCACAGCAGCGCTAGCGGAGTCAGTCATAGTGACCACAGCACGTTGGGACTCGTCGAGCATCAGGGGCCCGGGTGGCACCAACCGGGTACCACTATGCTCGAAAATCGCCATGCCACCACGGTAGCGGGATGCGCTGACAGTGAACGTCGGTTAACGGCAGTGAGCTTGTGTCGTAATCTGTCATCGTGGACATTCGCATCGGTATCACCAACAGCCCCCGTGAAATTAGCTTCGAGTCATCAGAAACAGCCAATGAAGTAGAGAAGGCCGTAGCGGTCGCCTTAGAGGCAGACGCAAAGTTTCTCAGACTGACCGATAACAAGGGCAGTATTTATCTTGTTCCCACCGAGTCTTTGGCATACCTCGAAATCGGCTCGGAAGAGTCACGCCGCGTCGGCTTCGTCGCGTAACGAACCATGGAACTGCTTTTTGTTACCGTGATCGGTGCCTGTCTCGGAGCCATCACGCGCTACATCCTGCCGAAGCGCAGTACTTATGGGGCATTTCTTCTGCCCGCAGTGGGAGCTGCGGTCACCTCAAGCGTGTGGGTCGCTCTGCTCTGGGCAGGGCTGCGCTTCGATGGAACCTGGATCTGGGTTGCGAGCCTCGGCGTCGGCATACTCATCAGCGTATTGGTGGCCATCGTGCTGCCCCGCAAGCGCATGCAGTCCGATACTGCTCAATTCGCGCAGCTGGCCAAGGGCTGAGTGGCACTGCGTTCAGGCAGCGAGACCTAGGGCATCCATTCGCCGAGTGTGTGCCGCGATAAGTTCGGTAAACACCGGTTCGATCCTTGCCTCATCTGACATATGGTCGTCGCTGTAGCGCAAAGCGGAACGCGCCAGCAGCATGGTGTCGCCCACAAGCCGCCTGCCCCACATCGCGAGGCGTGCTGCGAGGCGTGGATTGTCATCAATCGCCGCTTGGAGCACGGTCACCAACAACGCCTCCCCCGATTCGCTGGTGAAGATCGCCGCGTTACGCTGTGCTGCCTCGCTGGGAAGACCGAGTGCAAGTCGAGCGAAAAAGTCATCCAAAAAGCCCGCGGTCAGATAGCAACTCAGAACAATTTCGAACCAGTCGGCACCGCGAGTATCGCGCTCGAAATCATCGACAGCGCGCGTAAAAGGTTCCATCGTGGCAACGGGTTCTTTATTCGCGCGAACGATCTCATCCACCAGCCGACGATGCTTAGACATCGAGAGTTCGGCAGCGCGCGCCAACGATATCTTTGCCGCGGTCGAGGGCGCGATGGAGATGGCTTTAGAGAGATTTTCAAACAGCATGAGCTGCACATAAGCAGAGCGCCCGAGGAACTCTAGGGGCTCTGGAGCGAACTCGATCAGCTCGACGCGCGTCGAAAGCTGATCGAGTGTCCGTGATCGCAATCGGGGTGCGTCAACCCGACGAGAAGTGCGCGAAAACCAGTGAGCCACCGTCACAGCCTATTGTGCTGATGGACCCCGGATGCGAAAAAGCTCCGCATTCTCGGTGTCTAAGCCCGAGATCGGGGCATGAAGCGCTACAGTATGTGCATATCTTCCATTCTGGCGAAGATCCTGCGCCCCAGGACACAACGGGCGCATCTCGTTACCTGATAGGGCATATCTTCCTGTGACATTTTCAGAACTTAATATCGACCAGGACATGGTCGACGCGCTCGCCGCTCACGGCATCGTCGAGCCGTTTCCCATCCAGACTCAAACAATTCCGATGGGGCTTGCGCGCCAAGACATCATCGGTCAGGCGAAGACCGGAACGGGAAAGACTCTCGGATTTGGTCTTCCTGTGCTGCAATCCTTAGGGAAGGACCCAGAGCCGGGGGTCAGAGCTCTCATTGTGGTGCCCACTCGGGAATTGTGTGTGCAGGTCGCCGAAGATCTGGTGCTCGCGGCATCCCATCGCTCTACCAGGGTCGCGGCCATCTACGGCGGTAAAGCCTACGAGGGTCAGGTCGACGAGCTCAAGGCCGGGGCGCAGGTCGTCGTCGGAACCCCGGGGCGGCTACTCGATCTTGCCTCTCAACGGCTGCTATCACTCAAAGATGTCACGGTGATGGTGCTCGACGAGGCCGATAAAATGCTCGACCTCGGTTTTCTCTCTGACATTGAGAAGCTCTTCGCCTACACCTCCCCTCACCGCCACACCATGCTGTTCTCGGCGACCATGCCCGGGCCGATCGTAGCTCTTGCTCGCCGTTTTATGACCAAGCCGATCCATATTCGCGCGACCGACCCCGATGAAGGTCTTACCCAAGCCAACATCAAGCACATTGTGTATCGCGCGCATAACCTGGACAAAGACGAGGTGATCGCGCGCATCCTACAATCAACAGGTCGTGGCAAAACTGTTATCTTCACCCGCACCAAGCGCGCCGCGGCCAAACTCGTCGAAGAACTCAACGACCGCGGGTTCATCGCCGCCGCCGTGCACGGCGATCTTAACCAGGAGCAGCGCGAGCGGGCCATGGCGGCATTCAAGGCCGGCAAAAAAGACATCCTTATTGCGACGGATGTTGCGGCTCGCGGCATCGATGTCACCGATGTCACCCATGTGATCAACCACACCGTCCCCGACGATCATGACACCTACCTGCACCGCGCTGGCCGCACCGGGCGGGCCGGTAAGACCGGAATCGCCGTCACTTTCGTGGACTGGGACGATATGCACAAGTGGTCGCTTATCAACCGCGCACTCGACATGGGAATCCCCGAGCCAACCGAAACCTACTCCTCATCACCGCATTTGTTTAGCGACCTCGATATCCCTGAGGGCACTAAGGGTCGGCTTCCCGGTTCCCACGCCCCTCGCATCCGTGATGCTGCCCCTGCTCAGGATGCGGGAACCCGCCGTAATACCCGCGGCAGGCAAGCACCCTCGGGCGAACGACCCCAGCGGCAGCGGGGTACCGACACCGTGCGGGAGAGTTCAGAGGGTGGCGGAACCCATGATGGGGCCGCACCACGGCGAACCCGCACCCGCATCCGCCGTCGCGGTTCCAGCACACCGGGGGTCACCCCTCCCACTCACTGAGTTTGTGGGCAGGAGTATGCAGTCACGTGGATGGTGCATGACGGTGTGATAATGCCATCGGCGTGGGTACATCAGCTGAGCCTCAGGAGGCGCTCCTGGTGATCAGAATCCACAAGTACACGACCGCTGGTTTTGGCGGGCATGGTGAGGGTCAGGGCTTTTTCTACCTCAGTCATAGTGTGCACTGGGTACCCAGCGTCGACGAATCTTCTTCGGGCTGTACTCATGTAGCTGGCGGCGGTATTCATGGTGATTCCCAGAATGGTGGCGACCACTCGATTACTCGCACCATTGACGCGAAGTGCTACCACCAAGAGTTGCTGCCGAGAGAGAAAAGGATGCATGACCTCTGTATTTTAGCGCCGCGCCACCTGCTCGGCAGAACTACCCCGGCGATCCTGTCTCGTGACGATCCTCCAGGTCAGCACAAGCGGCATCCGGCGGGAGCAATAACGAGAACGGCGGGAGCAATCTACGCATGGCGGGAGTATCTACCCCCACCACGCGGTAGTTTCTCCCGCCACACGAGAACGACCCCGGCAGTCCCGCCGGAGACCTCCTGCCGCGCGGCAGCTTATGCGGTCGACCCGGCTCAGCTCAGCCGATATACGGTGGCGAGCCGGTAGCGCGGGCGATAAGTTTCTCTAGCACCTCCGTCGCTGTGGTGTTCTCGCCGAGCCGGTTGGGCTTACCGGTGCCGTGGTAATCACTCGCGCCCGTGATCTCAAGACCACACTGCTGCGCCAGGCGGCGCAGCCGCTGCTTGCCCTCTTCAGTGTTATCGCGGTGGTCGACTTCCACACCGAAAAGACCCTCGCCTGCCAGATCACGGATCACGTCGGGATCAATTGCCCGATATTTTCCGTGAGTTGCCGGATGCGCAAGCACAGGCAACCCGCCGGCCGCCACGATCATCCGCACCCCCTCCACCAGCGACGGAGCGTAGTGCTTCTCGTAGTACCCACCACGCCGGTGCAGGATGCTCTCGAAAGCGGCACTGCGGTTGGGTACATGACCTTTGCGCACCAAGGCATCGGCAATATGGGGGCGCCCCAGAGTGGTTCCGTCCTGCGACTCGGCGAGCACGTCATCCCAACTCAAATCGTAATCGACGGCAATTTTCTTCACGATGTGCTCCGCGCGGTGCAGACGTCCCTCCCTGATACGCGCAGTCTCAGAAACGATCACCGCGTTGTTGGGGTCGAAGAGGTAGGCCAAGACGTGCACACTTGACGAGTCATAGGTGGTGCTGAGCTCCATCCCAGGGATCACCATCAGCCCGGTCCCGGATGCCGCAACACAGGCTTCCTCCCAGCCTGCCGTCGAATCGTGGTCGGTGATCGCCATCGTCCCGAGCCCCGCCACCACCGCCGCTCGCACCAGCTGCGTCGGGGTCTCCGTACCATCGGAGATGTCACTGTGGGTATGTAGATCTATGGCTCGCTCAGGCATTGCTCCAGCCTATTGGGGGTGGAGAATGAAGATATGGCTGACTCACCCGCACCCACCCCGGCGGCGCGCGCAACCCCGGACCGCTCGGCAACTCCAGCGTCATCGCAGTTCGTGAAGTTCATTTCTTCACAGTGGGCTGAGCACGAGGCGGAACTACCCGCGCCCCGGGAGCAGTCCGCTTATGCCGCCGCCCGGCGAGCGCGCCTCTCGGCGCTGCACCCTGGCGCACGGCTGATTATCCCCGCCGGACCGACGAAAGTGCGCTCGAACGACACCGACTACCCCTACCGCGCCCACTCCGCCTTTGCCTACCTCACCGGCTGGGGCTCAGACTCCATCCCGGGCAGCGCGCTCGTCATGGAGCCGACACCGGAAGGTCACCGCGCCACGCTGTACTTCCGCCCAGCGGCGGGGCGCGACACCGACGAGTTCTACGCCAACTCTGAGATCGGCGAATTCTGGACCGGCCCCCGCCCCTCACTTCGCCACGTCGCAGCCGATCTCGATCTGAGCACCGCGGCCCTATTCGACTTCCCCAGCGTGCTAGACACAGTGGATGCCGCCACCCTCATCGTGCGCGACTCCGACCCTGCGATCACCGAACAGGTCGACCGCCACCGGCTGCTCGCCACCGCGGGCGAGATCTCAGGCAGTGAAGCGCTCAACACCGACGACAACGGCGACACCACACTGGCACGCGAGCTGAGCGAGCTGCGTCTGGTCAAAGATGCCTACGAAATCACCGAGCTCCGCGCTGCGGTTGCCGCCACCAAACAGGGCTTCGACGATGTGATCCGCGACCTGCCACAGGTCATCGCCCACCGCCGGGGTGAACGCCTTGTGGAGGGCACTTTCAACCGTCGGGCACGGGCCGAGGGCAACACGGTCGGCTACGACACAATCGCGGCATCCGGCCCACACGCTTGCATTCTGCACTGGACCCGCAACGACGGCCCCGTGCTCAGCGGCGATCTGATTCTCATCGACGCTGGTATCGAACGCGAAAGCTACTACACCGCTGATATCACCCGAACACTGCCCGTCAGCGGCACATTCAGCGCGGTGCAGCGACGCATCTACGAGGCCGTTCTGGAGGCGGCAGATGCTGCCTTCGCCATCGTGCGGCCCGGGCTGAAGTTTCGCGATATCCACGCCGAAGCGATGAAGGTCATCGCCCGGCGAACAGCGCAGTGGGGCCTGCTGCCGGTCGGTGCCGAGGTCTCACGAGAGCCGGAACACCAATACCACCGTCGATACATGGTGCACGGGACATCCCATCATCTGGGCCTTGATGTGCACGACTGCGCTGGCGCGCGACGTGAGCTCTACCTCGACGGTGTGCTTGAAGCAGGCATGGTGTTCACGATTGAACCCGGTCTGTACTTTCAGCCGGATGATCTGAGCGTACCGGAAGAATTTCGGGGCATCGGAGTGCGGATCGAAGACAACATTCTCGTCACCGAATCGGGTGCCGAGAACCTGTCGATCAGCATCCCCCGCACAGCGGATGGTGTGGAGGCCTGGATGCGCAGCGCGGCACAGTGACCGGTGAGTGGGCGCCGAGGGTTCGGCGAAAGTCATCGCCTGTCATGAATATGAACTTTCGCCTTAAAGACGAGAATCAGATAGTCTGATATTATGCGTACACTTACCGCAACCGAAGCAAGTCGCAGCTTCGCCGCTGTTCTGGATGAAGCTGCGCGCGGTGAAACGACGGTTATCACCCGCGGCGGGCGGCGGATCGCCCTGATCAGCCCGGCGACTGCCGCAAATGGTTCAGCTCTGCTAGCACTCTGTGCTACGACATCCATCGACAGCGAATTCGCGGCGGATGTGTATAAGGCACGCGAATCAGCTCTACCTGAACCACCCGCATGGCCCGCCGACTGATCCTCGATACCGGTCTGCTTATTGCCGTCGAGAAGGGTGTGATACTCACTGACATCATCGAAGCCGACGATGACGTGGTGATCGCCTCCATCACCCTCGCGGAGCTTCTTACCGGAGTTGAGCTGGCGGATGACTCTCGGCGAGCAGGACGGCAGGAATTCATCGATGGTCTTGTGAAAGTTCTTCCGGTGGAGCAGTACGACCACATCACTGCCCGGCTTCACGCTGGTCTCCTTGCTCATGTTCACCGTCAAGGGACCCCACGGGGCGCGCATGACCTCATCATCGCGGCCACGGCACTCGCCACGAGTCGCACACTGCTGACGACGGATCAGAGCGCGAGGTTCAACGAACTTCCCGGGGTGAAGTCAACACTCATCACGGTCGACTCGACGTTCTGACTCCGCTCACCTTGGATTCCAGCGATCATTGCAGCACCAGCGATGAGGAGTTGGGATGCCGGCGAGGAATGAGAACAGAACAGTAGTTGATCAAACAGCGTGGAACGGTCTGAGCTGCGCCGATTGCCGTCCGGGAATCCTGATCGCGGATAACGGTGTTCAGGTAACGAGTTGGTCGGCGATATCCGCAGCACAGTAAATAGAACGTACGTTTCCAAACTCTGGTATGGTTGCCCCATGGCAAGACCAAAAGAGTTCAATGAGGCAACAGTGATCGCTGCTGCGCGCACCACATTCTGGTCTAACGGGTTCGCCGCCACATCGATTACTGACCTCTGCGAGTCGACCCAACTATCAGTCGGTTCGATCTACAAGGCCTTCGGCAGCAAGGCTGGACTCTGCCGTCGAACCCTTGATGACTACCTCAATGACGGACTCGCCCGAAGCTTAAGACTTCTTTCCGGCTCGGACAGAGCTCTGCATGGACTAGAGGCTTGGCTGGCATTGATGACCGAACGTGCCAGCAGCCAGACAGCTGATCGCGGCTGCTACGCCGTCGTCTGCGCCACCGAGCTAGCAGCAAGTGACACCGATATCCGTGCTCGACTGCGAGCGCACGACCGAAAACTTCACACACAGGTCGCAGACGCCATCCGTCTCGCTGTTGCCGAAGGAGACCTCAATGGTGACCCTGAAGTCGGCGCGCGACTGCTCTGCGCAACAGTCAACGGAGTCCAGGTGGAGGCCTGCAAAGGGATTTCGGCTACAGAAGCCTCGGGCATACTCCGCATGGCGTTGAACGCTCTTCGTTGAACCCCGAACATAAATAATTTTTCATGCGCTAATTAGGAAACGTACGTTCTAAAATAAGGAGAAGCATCGTGAAGAGATTCACCTCACGCAACGTCGTCATCACCGGAGCCACCAGTGGAATCGGTCTCGCCAGCGCCCGCCGGATCGCAGACGAAGGCGGGACTGTCCTGGCAACCGGGCGCGATCCCGAAAGGTTGAAACAAGCAGCCGCGCTCGACGGTATCATCGCCGTCGCTAACGATTCTTCCGCCCCCGAGTCGGCGGCTGCCTTGCGCGCCGCAGTTGAGGAGCATCTCGATGGCCGGATCGATGGCTTGTTTCTCAATGCCGGTCACGGCACATTTGCACCCATCGGCAGCCTCGCATTCGACGGCCAGGTCGACGTTAATCTCCGCGGCCCGCTCATGCAGCTCAATGCGCTGCACGATGCACTAGTCGATGGCGCAGCAGTACTGTTCAACACCTCCGTGGTTAACGATCTAGGCCTGGCCGGATCGTCGGTTTATGCGGCCACCAAAGGGGCGATCCGATCAGTGATGCACGTGGCCGCAAAGGAGTTGGCCGGAAGAGGAATACGGGTCAATGCTGTCAGTCCAGGTCCTATCGAGACGGGCTTCTTCGGCAACACCGGGCTCTCGGAGGAGGAGATTCAGGGTTTCGCAGCCCAGGTTCTGGCCCGTGTACCGCTGGGCCGGTTCGGCTCCGCCGACGAAGTTGCCGCTGCGGTCGCCTTTCTCTTATCGGTCGACGCGAGTTACGTCACCGGCACCGAACTGGTCGTCTCAGGCGGAATGCAATGAAGGTAAATCGTCTGTAAGTATTTGGTTGGCTGACCTAGGGTGAGACTATCCGTCCTCTTTCTAGACCTCGGGATTCACGCAGTTAGCTGTTCCACGAGAGTGACCGATTTTCTGAACACCGACACGTAAAACACCGACAGATATTTGAGGCAACATGGTTGGCCAGCGCATGACAGAGCTGCATGACGCAGCACGCCAAGCAGTAGACCTGGGCGTCTCTCTGCTGCACTCCATCAGCCCTGGGGTGAGGACAGCCAAAACCGACCGCGACTTCGCAACCGAAGCTGACTTCCTCATCGAAAAAGCCGTCAAACAGCTACTGTCTGAACTGACACCGCAGATACCGTTCGTTGGTGAAGAATACGGGGGCAACACCTCCGGAACATATTGGTGCCTCGACCCGATCGACGGAACCCTGAACTACTCACGCGGCATCCCACTCCACGGAATCTCGTTAGCCCTTGTTGTGGACGACATCCCCACCCTTGGCGAGATAGCGTTACCAAGCCTGGGTGAGAGATACGCCACCGGAGCGAACGGCCCAACACTGAACGACGCACCAATCCACGTCAGGGGCGTCTCGACCCTCAGCGAAGCAGTCGTCTGCATCGGTGACTTCTCCACCGGCAAGGGAAGCATCATCAAGAATCACACGCGCCTCGCAACCATCACCACGCTCGCCAACCAAGTCCAACGCATCCGAATGCTCGGATCGGCAGCAACAGACCTAGCATGGCTCGCCGCGGGCCGGATTGACGCCGTGATCGTGCACTCCAATAACACCTGGGACATGGCGGCGGGCGTTGCACTCGCCCAGCAGGCCGGAGCTACGATAACGACGCTTGAGGGAACCACCTACTCCACGAAGAGTCCATCGCTACTGGCCGTGGCCCCGGGACTAAAAAACCTGCACAACCTCGTCGTTACGCCGCAGGATTCTGCGACAGCACCTGCTGCGCCTGCGCCGTCAGCTCAGGGGCAATGATGATCTGATAATTCGAGGCAAGAACCTGATGGGTAGAAGTAAAATCACGACGCCGACGACCAACGGTATAGGTGACGATGCCGAAAATCATTCCGAAGCCAGCACCGATCAGCAGCGCTGCGGCAACAAAACCAAAGGACTGTGGGTTGCTTGGGGTAAAAATGGTGAACACCAAGCCCAGAAAAAGTCCAAGCCATGCCCCGGATGCGGCTCCCGCGAGCGCGGCACGAGCGTAGGTCAGCTTGCCAGTGACCCGCTCCACCGTTTTGAGGTCGTTGCCGACAATCGACAACTTGGCAACCTCGAAATGTGCTTTGGAGAGTCGATCAACGATCTTTTGAGCCTCAACATAAGTATCGTAAGTCCCCAAGACATCACCCTGGGGGACGGTGGGTAGGTTGGCGCGGCCAAAGAGGCTCGGATTGCTCACCCCGCCATTCTGCCACTCGGGGGTAGGGTTTTACCGTGAGCACGTCGAGAGTATTCGCTGCCCGTTTGGTGGGGTGTTCCGTTTTCGACCCCAATGGCGACAAAGTCGGCAAGGTGCGCGATGTTTTGGTCGTCTACCGCGCGATGGGTGGCCCGCGAGTCATCGGCATGGTGCTTGAGGTGCCAGGTAAGCGCCGGGTGTTTTTATCGATTTCGCGGGTGACCAGCATCGTCTCAGGCCAGATCATCACCACCGGCCTGATCAATCTGCGCCGTTTCGAGCAGCGCGGTGGCGAGATCAGGGTCATGGCCGAGCTTCTCGGTCGCACCGTGCGTCTACGCGACGGTTCCGGTGAAGCCACTATTGAGGATGTCGCCATCGAGGAGAAGGAACTCGGCGAGTGGGAGGTCAACCAGGCTTTTCTCCGCCGCCCCAAGACAACCGCATTCACCAAGGGGGCCACGCTGTTCATCGCCTGGTCAGACATCATTGAGAAAAAGGTTGTGGGATCCCAGTCGGCAACCCAGCTCGTTGCCAGCTACGCGGATATGCTCCCGGCTGATCTCGCCAACGCCATGCTCGACCTTCCCGAGCAGCGCATGCTGGAGGTAGCCGACGAGTTGTCTGATGATCGCCTGGCCGATGTTCTGGAAGAGATGCCAGAGAACGAGCAGGTCGACATTCTGAACCAGTTGGACGATGATCGCGCCGCCGACGTGCTCGATCAGATGCAGCCTGACGATGCCGCTGATCTCATCGCCTACCTCAGCGATGAGCGTGGTGAAACTTTGCTCGACCTGATGGAACCCGAGGAGGCTGAGGACGTGCGCTTTTTGCTCTCCTATGGTCCCGACACCGCGGGCGGACTCATGACAACAGAGCCGATTATTGTCTCGGCCGAGGCGACCGTGGCCGAGGGACTGGCCCTGATCCGCCGCCATGAGCTCGCGCCAGCCCTGGGTGCTGCGATCTGTGTCACGCTCCCCCCCTACGAGCCGCCCACCGGCAGGTTTCACGGCATGGTGCACTTCCAGCGGATGCTGCGCTACCCACCAAACGAAAAACTGGGAACCCTGGTCGACCCCACTCTTGAACCGGTGCACTCGGGCACCAGCGCGGCAGAGGTCTCGCGCATCCTCGCCAGTTATAACCTGGTCTCGGTTCCCGTGATCGACGACAACCATCGCCTCGTCGGGGTGGTGACCATTGACGACGTTCTCGACTACCTGCTGCCGGATGACTGGCGAAGTGCCACGAATGACGCGGACGACGAACCACCCGTGCCGACCACCACCGCAACGATAACCCTGAGAAAACCAAGCACAAACCTGAACCGGCAGACAACAGGGAGGAGAGCACCTCATGGCCCGCGACCGTAGCAGCCGTTTCAGCCCACGCTTCGACTCCCCTCGGGGGCTTCGCACCACCCCCACACTGTTCCAGAGCCGCGACCGCTTCGGTCGTTTCACCGAGGCCATTGCGCGCGGCATGGGCACCCCCTGGTTTCTGTTTGGGCTGTCCGTGTTTGTGATTTTATGGATGCTCTACAACACACTCGCACCCGAGGGCATCCGTTTCGACTCGGCAGCGATCGGGTTCACGGCGCTAACGCTGCTCCTCTCCCTGCAGGCCTCCTACGCGGCGCCACTCATTCTGCTCGCCCAGAATCGGCAGGATGACCGCGACCGCGTGCAGATCGAACAGGACAGACAGCGGGCTGAGCGCAACCTCAACGACACCGAGTATCTTGCTCGTGAAGTGGTGGCACTGCGGCTGGCGATCAACGATCTGGCGTCGAAGGAGTTCATCCGTGCTGAGCTTAGGTCTCTGCTCGATGAGCTCGACCGCTCCGAAGAAACCGAAGCGCTGTGAGCGCAAACGTTGAGCCCCCGAGCGCGCTCGAAGAGGCGGTCTGGCAGTCACTGGCGCAGGTTATCGACCCCGAGATTCGCCGGCCGATCACCGAACTAAACATGATCGGCGCGGTGACGGTCCAGGGCGGTGCAGCCTCCGTCGAACTGAAATTAACGATAACGGGATGCCCCGCCGCGGAGTCCATCGAGCGCGACGTGAGGGCTGCCACCATCAGCACCGACGGCGTGACCAGCACACAGGTCACCGTACGCGTGATGACCCGCGAGGAACGTGACGCTCTCACCGAGAAGCTGCGCGGAGGGCGAGCAAAGGCTGCGCAATTCGGGCCGGATTCACTGACTCGCATCTATGCGATCACCAGCGGAAAGGGCGGGGTCGGCAAGTCGACACTCACCGCCAACCTCGCGGTGTGCCTCGCCGAACGCGGACTTCGTGTGGGTGTCATCGACGCCGATGTGTTCGGCTTCTCGATCCCCGGGCTGCTGGGAATTGCCGGCACACAACCGACCAAGCTGGGTGGGATGATCCTGCCGCCGATCGCGCACGGCGTCAAAGTGATCTCCATCGGGATGTTCGTTGACGGTCGCGCCGCCGTCTCGTGGCGCGGGCCGATGCTGCACCGCACCATCCAGCAGTTCCTCACTGATGTGTTCTTCGGCGACCTCGACATTCTTGTTCTCGACCTGCCGCCCGGAACCGGAGATATCGCCATCTCCCTCGGCCAGCTGCTACCGCAGGCGGAGGTGATCGTGGTGACCACCCCCCAGGCCGCAGCGGTGGAGGTCGCCGAGCGCAGCGCTCTGGTGGCGCGCCAAACCGGCCAGAGGGTGATCGGCGTGATCGAAAATATGGCCGGGCTGACCCAAGCCGATGGAACGGTCCTGGAGCTCTTCGGTTCTGGCGGTGGGGCGGATGCCGCCGCGCGCCTCTCGACGCCAGAACAGCCCGTACCTGTGCTGGGCTCGATCCCGCTCAGCGTCGCGCTACGCGAGGGCGGAGATCACGGCATGCCGGTGGTTCTGACTCAACCAGAGGATCCAGCATCCCAGGTGATCCGCACCATCGCCGAGCGCCTGGCCACCCGTGAACGCGGACTGGTCGGCCGCAAGCTAGGTCTCAGCCCCCGCTAACGAACCGGCTCCGCCGACCGACAACGCAGCACAGCATCGTCGCCTGAACTACATGTAGTCATGAAGCTGCTTGCTTATGCCGCCGCGATTTCAGGCTTACGATAACAGCAAGCACTACTCCCACCGCGCACACAATAGCCCCAAGTCCAAGCACGAACTTTTCAAGCGCGAACATAGTGCTGAGACGAAGATAAAGCGACTGATCAATCTCACCGATGAGAGAATCAACCTGC
>JBOFDJ010000139.1:0-3940 GCA_051646885.1 Rhodoglobus sp. | reverse complement strand
CCTATGGATGTTGCGGCTGGAGCTTCAAAAAACTCTCGACTTTTCCTGCTCCAGGTGGTGAAGCAGCACCACACAGCCGACCAGGGAGTGTATCTCGGTCACGTCTTACTGGGCTGGTGTATGCGCTAGTTACCGGAGTGCCCGGCAGAGCCCAGTTGGGTGGTGGCCTCCACCACTCGCGCAGCCATTGCGGTCTCTGCGGTTTTGCCCCAGGCGCGTGGGTCGTAGATTTTTTTGTTGCCGACCTCACCATCAACCTTGAGGAATCCGTCATAGTTTCTGAGGACGGTATCGGCAATCGAGCGGCTAAAAGCGTATTGGGTATCGGTATCAATGTTCATTTTGATCACGCCGTGGGCGACTGCTGTGTCGATCTCGTGCGCGCTCGAACCCGAGCCACCATGGAAGACGAGATCTAACGGTGTTGCACTGGTACCGTATCGTGACTGTATTCCGGACTGAATTTCGCCGAGCAGTTCAGGCTTGAGCGTGACGTTTCCCGGCTTGTACACACCGTGCACATTGCCGAAGGTGAGGGCGGCCATGTAGCGGCCCTGTTCACCCAGGCCGAGTGCCTCAACGGTCGCGATAGCGTCGTCGAGCGTGGTGTATAGATGTTCGTTGATGTCATGACTGACACCATCTTCTTCGCCGCCGACCACCCCGATCTCAACCTCCAGAATGGCGTTAATGGCCTTCATGCGGGGGAGTAGCGTTGTTGCGATCTGTAGGTTCTCTTCGAGTGGCACTGCTGATCCATCCCACATATGTGATTGGAAGATCGGGTTGCGTCCGGCTTTGACCTCGGCCTCTGATGCCGCGATGAGGGGCAGCACGAAACCATCGAGCGCATCCTTGGGACAGTGGTCGGTGTGGAGCGCCACGGTGGCCGGATAATTTTTGGCTACCTCGGTGACGAATGCCGCAAAGGCCAGTGCACCGGATGCCCGAGCCTTCACCGATTGTCCGGCGAAGTAGTCCGCCCCTCCTGTGGTTACCTGAATGATGCCGTCAGATCCTGCTTCGCTCAAGCCTTGTAACACTGCGTTGATGGTCGAGGATGAGGAGACATTGATCGCAGGGTAGGCGAATCCGCGAGACTTCGCTTTATCAAGCATTTCGGCGTACTGATCTGGTGTGGCAACGGGCATAACGATTTCTCCTTCTGGTGCCGTGGCGGCGGTGAAAGTCTAGTCACACCTTGACGACACCGGAATCGTGATCGAGTTTATTCGCGATACTGATTTCCATTTCGACCGCCGTTAGCTGTCGTGGTGATTGCTCAATGGTTGCTGCCGCGCCGATGATTTTCGATTCGTCGAGTGCGTTGAGCTTACGTGCCGTGACGAGCACGCGAGTTTCGAGCGAGTTGGCAAACTGATTGTAGCTGGAGACTGTGGAGTCGATCGACCGCCGCAACTTATCGGCATGATCTGCAAGCGTACCCAGTCGTTGGTAAAGCTCCTTGCTGAGGCCGAAGAGGGTCTGTGCCTGGTCGGTGAGCACGTCTTGTTGCCACGAGAATGCGACGGTCTTCAGAACAGACCACAGAGTCACCGGCGAGGCGAGCGCGACTCTCTTGCCGAAGGCGTAGTCCATGATCGCGGGATCGGCCTCCAGCGCCGATGACACGAGTGCTTCACTTGGGATGAAGGCGATAACAAGCTCGGGTGAAGCATGCAGCCCCGCCCAATACGCTTTGCTCGCGAGGGTGTCGATATGGTTTCGCAGGGCTTTGACATGTTGTTTGATGAGCGCCTCGCGTCGCGCTCCCTCCTCCCCGGTGGCGGTGATAGGAATCTGGCTTGCCTCAAGATAGGCGGTGAAAGGGACCTTCGCGTCGACGGCAATATTTTTGCCACCGGGGAGGTGGATGACCATATCGGGACGACCGGACCCGGAATCAGAAGACACACTGTGCTGGACATCGAAGTCGACCCGCTCGATGAGCCCAGCAGCCTGCACAACATTGCGCAGCTGGGTTTCACCCCACACCCCACGCGTGGAGTTGCTGCGCAACGCTGAGGCAAGAGATTCGGTGGTTGTGCGAATCTGCTCGCTGGAGAGTTGGGTTTGTTTCAGTTGCTCGGTTAGCTCGCCATGTTGGAGGCTGCGCTGGGTCTCGAGTTCAGTGACTTTTTGCTGCATGGTGCGCAGTGACTCCTGCACAGGAGTCAGTGCCTGAAGTACCTGTGATTCACGTTGCTCACGATCAGCCCGAGCCTGGGCATCGTGTCGCTGGCGTTCTATCAGGTCACGGTGTTGGGCGCGCAGCGCGCTAATTTGATTGCCGAGGGCCGCCGCTGTCGCCTGGCTGGCAGCGTGCTCGGCGGCCAGCCGCGACTGCACCTCGCGTTCCTCGGCCTGAAGCTGAGCGAGGGCCGCAGCATGCTGGGCTTCGGTAAGAGCGGGATCAACAGTCGCGGCCAGTGCCCGTAACCTCATGAAGAGTATGCCGATCACACACCCGAGCACGAGCCCCATGACAATGCCGATCACTAATGCGACGAGGTAATCCATAACCTCAGTCTGCCAGCGACCTACGACACTGCTGGTAGAGACCCGTGCTTTGTATCAGCTATTGCAAGGAAAAGACCGTAAACTCCCATGGTCCTCCGATGTTGTCTACCGGGGCGATTAGTTCCGCGACCAGCCCACTGTTGATCCCGTTCTCGGCATCGGTGAAGCCCTGCACGAAGTAGTTTCTGGGGTCTCCGCTAACAGGTTCACCTGGTTCACCCGTCCCGAGAAGATAGCGTCGCCCGTTTGGGTCCCCCTCGTATGCCCCCACTCCGACCTCCAGTGGTGCGGGTAGCTTTGCCGATGGGTTCCCAACCTGAACTCCGTTTGGCCCGAGCAGTCGGATATCACCGAGCTCGGGTGCGAGGAAATTGGCTCCCATTTCGTGCTGCGTGGGATCGTCGGGTTTTTGGAGGGTTTGCAGCACAAATCCATCCCACCGATAGCTCGTTCCCGGCGGGTGTCCGTTATTGCCCGGTCCGTCTTTGCCAGCTTCTATCGTGGGTTCGGTGCCGAGGGCTTCGGTGAGTGTGGTGACGGCGGTGGCGGGGTCGTCGGTGTAGTTGATTGCGGTCAGTTCGGTGCCGGAGTTGTCGATGAGGCTGAGTCCGGTGGCGCTCATTCTGATTTCTGCTACCGCAGAGTCAGGGTTTGCGTTTTCTTCGGCGGTGGAAGAGGTGGATGGTGCTGGTGTTCCTGCGTTGTCACTTTGGTTGCTGCATCCTGCCATGGACAAAATGAGAAAGAATCCTGTTGCTGCGAGGTGTGTAAGTAAAGAGGATTTCATGCGTGAAGCCTAGTAGACAGCTATCTAGAGTTTAGTGGACAACGTTGAGCGCGGTGGGCGCATGCCGTAGGTCTTGCGCCCAACAACTTTGAGCCACGGGGCTTTAACGATGAGGGAACCCAGAAGGTCAGTTTTCCAGCGCCTTACGACGCTGTTGGCCTCAATGTCTGGTTGAGGCCAACAGCCCGAGATTATGTCCGGTTATTCCGCACGGTATAGCTTGTCTAACGGCCCACCGTAGCCACTTTCCGGAGCAATAAGCTCGACAACTATTTCACCCTCGGCGGTACCCTTCAGCGCCCTAACGTAGTCACCATAGACATCGCCGTTGCTGCTTGTGCCCAGAAGGTAGCGTGGTTCGTTGGGCTCTCCCTCATATGCCCCGAGTTCTATCGCCGGGGGCAGTGTGCTCAGTTGGTCGTTTACGCTGACTCCGTCCGGCCCTACCAGGCGTATATCGCCGAGAGTTTCTTCGAAGAAATTGGCTGTCATTTCGTGCTGCGTGGGAGCATCGGGGTTTTGGAAGGTTTGTAGAGCGAAGCCGTCCCACACATAGTTGTTTCCTGCGGGAAACCCGTTATTGCCCGGTCCGTCTTTGCCAGCTTCTATCGTGGGTTCGGTGCCGAGGGCTTC
>JBOFDJ010000138.1:0-11375 GCA_051646885.1 Rhodoglobus sp. | reverse complement strand
AGAGGTCGCGCCGATAGGCAAGGTGTTGTGTTCATAATTCCTGCAGTTTGGGAAAACCCTGTCAGAGAATGGCGGTTTTCCGCGGAACAACATCAGCGTCGGCACTTCGCTGCAGGAGTTATGCGCGCCTACCGGCGCGACTTCTTAGGCACGCGCGAATCTCTCTGCATCAAGAGTGCGCAGTAGCTGTTCAAAATCGGGACCTATCAACGCCACCGCATCGTGTCGAATTGACATAACAATGGGGTCGGCACGTGTGATCGAGTCGCGAAGCTCTGATCGCGTGGCGTTGTAGATGTGCCCCTTATTGCCCGTCCATCCCGCAATCTGTTGGCTGAGATCATGGGCGAAGTCCACCATGGTGTCGTCTGCGACGTCATCGGGGTAGACGATAAGGATGTCGATATCAGAGTCTGGGGTGGCTGATCTGCGGGCGAATGATCCATAAAGGTAGACCGAGAGCCCGTCGCGCTCCGTACATTGGCCACGGATCCGGTCGAGCAGCTCGCGCCGGGCGTCGACCGCCAACTCCACTGCCGGCCACAAAACGTGGTGACGGTTTCCGCGCCAGAACATTGAACTGCCGTGTGCGGTCGAGACAACCAGTCCCGATTCGCTAAGTCGCGCGAGGGCCTTGCGAACTCCATACGGCGACCCGGATTCATTGTGAGCGCAAGAATTCGTCCTCGTCCTGCACTATGACCGGCGCTCACGCCCCCAGCGGGCTGAAGCCGAGCACAGCCCGCCCCGTGGTCGGGTTATGCAACACAGTCGCCTCGACGCCGTACACATCCCGGATCAATGCAGGGGTGAGTGTGCTTGCGGTGGGGCCCGCTGCTACCACGGTGCCCCGATGCAGCACGATAACGTGCTCGGTGTAGCTGGCGGCAAGACCAAGATCGTGCAGGGCGGCAAGCACGGTGATTCCCTCGGTAGCGAGGCTAGCGAGCAGACCGAGCGTGGAGAGCTGCGCGCCAATGTCAAGGTGATTGGTCGGTTCATCCAGAACCAGAAGTCGCGATTGCTGAGCAAGAGCGCGGGCGAGCATCACGCGTTGACGTTCGCCACCGGAGAGGCTGATCCACTCACGGTCTGCAAAGGCTGACATACCGACTGTGGCGAGGGCCGCGTGCACAATGGCACGGGAGTCGGATGTTCCGTCCCGCCACACACCCTGGTGGGGGAGGCGACCCAGCTCGACCACGGCGGTGACGGTCATTGCGGTCTCGGTGGTGGCATCCTGCTCGACAAAAGCAACCGTGCGGGCCCGGGTGCGGCGAGGTAGGCCGAGCAGCTCGCTGCCGTCAAAGGTAACGCTGCCCTCGGTGGGAGGATGCACTGCCGCGAGTGTGCGCAGCAGCGTTGACTTTCCTGCCCCATTTGGCCCGACCAGCGCACTGACCTGGCCGGCGGGCAGGGTGCAGTCCACGCCATCGATGAGCACGGTTTTTCCGGCGAGAATACGAATCCGGGAAGCAAGAAGGCCGTCGCCCGCTGGCACTTCGTGTGCTGTCGCTGCCGCGAGAACCGGCGTTGTCACGGGCGCTGCCCCTGCAGCTGGCCCTATCCTCGCTGCCCCCGCCCCTGTCATGTCGTACTCCGGCGCTGTGCCAGCAGCAGGGCGAAGATCGGCGCACCGATGATAGCCGTCACCACCCCCACGGGCAGTTCGCGCGGCTCGAACAGGGTGCGGGCCGCGGTATCCGCCCACAACAAAACGATGGCACCGAGCAGAGCCGAGAGCGGCAGCAGGGCACGGTGTCCCGGGCCCATCACCAGCCGCACCGCATGTGGCAGCACCAGCCCCACAAAACCGATGGAGCCACTGACCGAGACCATCGCGCCGGTCAGCAGCGCGGAGGCCACCAGCAGAGCCCAGCGTGTAGCGGCGACGTTCACCCCTAAAGACGCGGCTGATACCTCCCCGAAGGCAAAAGCATCGAGCACTCGCCCGCCCACCATCACCGGGATTCCCACCACCACAATGGCGATCACCGCGATGGCAACGGCTGGCCATCGCGCCCCGGAGAGCGAGCCGAGCAGCCAGCCCACAATCTGGCGATAGGAGTCACCGGTCACCGTCCAGAAAATCACCAGACTGGTGACTGCTGCCGCCAGTGAGGAGACTGCAACCCCGGCCAACACCGTGCGGCTCGGGGTCATCGCACCGAGTGAGCTGGCGAGCAGAAGGGTCATCCCGAGTGCCAGCATCGCGCCGCCAAAGGCCGCGATCGGCAGCAGCACCCCGGCACCCAGCAGCAGCACGGCGACGGCACCCAGCGAGGCCCCGGATGACAGCCCCAGCAGGTAGGGATCGGCCAGCGGGTTGCGGGTGATGGCCTGCATCACGGCACCGGCGGTCGCGAGCCCTGCCCCCACCGCGGCAGCGGTGAGCACGCGCGGCAGCCGCAGCTCCCAGACGATCCCATCGCGCAACAGCGGCAGCGGACTGACCCCGAAACCGAGATGGCTGGCGATGGTCGCCCACACCTCGTCGATTCGAATATCGGCCGGCCCGACCGTGACGGACACCATCACCGAGGCGACGAGCACGGCCCCGAGCACCGGGGTGACGACAGCGACCCGCAGTCGACGACTAGCCATCGAGCTCCCGAATCTGCTGGGCAATGGATGCCGCGGCCTCCACCGTGCGCACCCCGGCCTCGCTCGCGGCGAAGGGCACCCGGAGGTAGCGTTTGTTCGCGACCGCGCTCAGATTGGCTGTGGCGGGGTTGGATTCGAGTAGGCCGATTTTTGTTTCGGCGGTGTTCCAGGTGGCATCCACCAGCACGATGAAATCAGGGTTGGCCTCAACAAGAGATTCCCAGCTGTACGGTGCCCAGGTTGCCTCGACCTCGGCGGCGATATTGCGTAGGCCCACAGTTTCGAGTACCAACTGCGGTGCCCCCAACCCGGCTCCGGCGTAGGGGGTGTCAGCGCCGGAGGAGTACCAGAATGCGCTGCGGTTGTCGCCGATCGGCTCGACCGCTGCCAGGGTTTCTTGCTGTGCGGCGATCAGCGCGCTACCGTCCACGCGGAAGATCGCGGCGACCTCCTCGATATCACCGAAAATCTGCTCGAAGTCGAGTTTGGCGGGCTTTCCTGCGCTCTGGCAGGCCGCGGGTGCGACATAGCTGTCCACGCCGAGATCGCTCAGTTCGCTTCGTTCACCGACGCCATCCGCCGAGAACGCTGACTCCCATCCGGCATAAATCAGGTCTGGCTTCTTGTCGAGCACGGCCTCTTCGCTGGGCACAGTCTCAGAGATCGAGGGGATGGATGCCGCTTCCGCAGCCCACGCCTCCGGCACCGGCCCGTCCTGGAAGGCGGTGCCGACGATGCGTTCGCCGAGGCCGAGTGCTAGCAGTGTCTCGGTTGTTGATGACTTGATCGTGATGACACGTTCGGGGGCCGTCTCGAAGACGACTGTTGTTCCACAGTTTTTCTCCGTGACCGACGAAGCCGCCTCGGCACTCGATCCTGGTGTCGTGCTGGGACGCGCGCTGGCGCAGCCCGCAAGAGCGCAGGCAACAATCAGGGCAAGGGCAACGGGGCGATACACTGTCGACACGGCGAGGAACCTCCGAGATGGGCAGGGTATTTCCCCGCCGGGCTGTCGCCCAGTCTATTTACGCGAGCGAGCCAAACAGAAACAATGGGATAGGTGCGCCGGATCAGGAGCGCCCGAGCTCGGAGGTTGTGCCATGACTGTTATTCGTGCGGCGATCACTCAGACCACCTGGACCGGTGATCAGGAGTCGATGATCGCCAAACATGAGCAGTTCGCTCGGGATGCCGCCCTCAGCGGTGCGCAGGTGATCTGTTTTCAGGAGCTGTTCTCCGGCCCCTATTTCGGTGCTGTCCAAGACGCGAAGTACTACTCCTTTGCTGAGTCGGCGGAGGGGCCAACTGTGCAACGTTTCGCCGCTCTCGCCCGAGAGCTTTCCCTGGTGATGGTGCTGCCAATCTATGAGGAAGAGATGCCGGGCGTCTACTACAACACCGCGGTTGTGGTCGACTCCGATGGCAGCATTCTCGGAAAGTATCGCAAGAACCATATTCCACACCTGGATCGCTTCTGGGAGAAGTTCTACTTTCGCCCCGGCAACCTCGGCTACCCGGTTTTCCAAACTGCTGTGGGGCCCATCGGGGTCTACATTTGCTACGACCGTCATTTTCCCGAGGGATGGCGCGAGCTCGGTCTGGGCGGTGCGCAGATCGTTTTCAATCCGAATGCCACCAAGCCCGGTCTCTCCAATCGGCTGTGGGAGATCGAGCAGCCGGCCGCTGCCGCCGCGAACGGATACTTTGTGGCCTCCTGTAATCGAGTGGGCAGAGAAGACAATGAGTTCGGTGACCTTGCCGTCACGTTTTATGGCAATAGCTATGTTGTTGATCCGCGGGGAAACATGATCGGTGACTACGGCAGTGGCGAGCACGAGGAGATCGTGATCCGAGATCTCGATATGGATATGATCACCCAGGTTCGCGATGATTGGCAGTTCTATCGGGATCGCAGGCCCGAGTCCTACACCTCGATGAGCCAGCTCTAATCCCCGCTCTCATCCCGGAAAGCCGCCATGACAACAACGCTCATCACCAACGGAACAGTGGTGACCCCGACCGGGCGCTCGCTCGCCACGGTACTCATCGACGGCGAGACTGTCGCGGCAGTGCTGGAACCAGGTTCTCAGCTACTGGGTGTCGATCTGACCTCACGGGTCGACACCGTGATCGACGCGACAGGCAAGTACGTTATTCCCGGTGGTGTTGATGCCCATACGCATATGGAGCTGCCCTTTGGGGGCACCACGGCATCCGACACCTTTGAGACCGGAACTCGGGCGGCGGCCTGGGGCGGCACCACCACGATTATCGATTTTGCCGTGCAGTCGTATGGGCAGCGGGTGATGGATTCCCTGGCTACCTGGCAGGACAAGGCGGCGGGCAACTGCGCCATCGACTACGCCTTCCATCAGATTGTGGGTGATGTCAACACCGATTCGCTTCAGGCACTGCGCGGCCTCACCGATGAGGGCATCTCGAGTTTCAAGCTCTTTATGGCCTATCCGGGAGTCTTTTATTCGGATGACGCCCAGATCCTCAAAGCTATGCAGGTGTCAGCCGATACCGGCTTGATGACCATGATGCATGCGGAGAATGGCCCCGCCATTGATGTCTTGGCCGCGCAACTGGTCGAACAGGGCAACACCGCCCCCTATTTTCACGGCATCGCCCGCCCCTGGCAGTTGGAAGAGGAGGCCACGCATCGGGCGATCATGCTGGCGGGTCTGAGCGGTGCACCGCTCTACGTTGTGCATGTCTCGGCGAAACAGGCGGTTCAGCAGCTGGCCTGGGCCCGTGATAACGGTCAGAACGTGTTCGGTGAAACCTGCCCGCAGTACCTCTACCTGTCGTTAGAGGAGCAGCTCGGCGCTCCCGGTTTTGAGGGTGCGCAATGGGTGTGTTCTACACCGCTGCGCTCGCGAGCTGAAGGTCATCAAGATCACATGTGGCAGAGCCTGCGCACCAACGACATTCAGATGGTCTCTACCGACCACTGCCCCTTCTGTATGAAGGGGCAGAAAGATCTCGGCCGCAACGACTTTCGAGCAATTCCGAATGGCATCGGCTCGGTTGAGCATCGCCTGGACCTGCTCTACCAGGGCGTTGTCGAGGGCCGCATCACACTGGAACGCTGGGTGGAGATCACCTCGGCGACGCCCGCCCGGATGTTCGGGCTCTACGGCACCAAGGGTGTGATCCAGCCGGGAGCCGATGCCGATATTGTCATTTACGATCCGAACGGCCACACCAGCATCGGCCTCGATGTAGATTCCGCAGGAGCATCCACTGGCCGCAAGCATCATATGAATATGGATCACAGCGCCTGGGAGGGATTCGAAATCGACGGACACGTTGATACGGTGCTCTCGCGCGGCCGGGTGATCGTCGACAATAATCAGTATCTCGGGGCGAAGGGCCACGGCAGGTATCTCCGGCGCGGTCTCTCGCAATATCTGATCTAGACTGCGTTATTTCACCGGATTCGCGGTGTGATCCACGACAGAACAGAAAGTCTCTTATGCAGTTCGGAGCAGTATTCCAGGCCATTCCGCCGGCGTCACGGACGGTGCATCTGGCCACACTCGCCGAGCAGCATGGCTTCGACTACGTGTGGACCTTCGACTCTCACCTGCTCTGGCAGGAGCCCTACGTCATTTACAGTGCCATCCTCGCCCGCACTCATCGGGTGATTGTCGGCCCCATGGTCACCAATCCGGTCACCCGTGACTGGACGGTGACCGCCTCAGTGTTCGCTACCCTCAACGAGATGTACGGAAACCGCACCGTGATCGGCATCGGGCGCGGTGACTCGGCGGTCCGGGTCAGCAACTCCGCACCGGCGAGCCTGACAAGCCTGCGCGAATCGATTCATGTTATTCGCGAGCTCGCGAACAGCCGATCAGTTGAGCACAATGGTGTCCAGCTCCAGATTCCGTGGTCGCAGGGCTCGAAGGTGGAGTTGTGGGTGGCGGCGTACGGCCCGCGTGCGCTCGCAGTCGCGGGGGAGTTGGGTGACGGTTTTATCCTGCAACTGGCCGATCTCGATATCGCCGAGTGGATGATCGCGAGAGTTCGGGATGCCGCCTCCCAGGCCGGCCGCGACCCACTGTCCATCAAATTCTGTGTTGCCGCCCCGATGTACATCGGCGACGATACCGATGCCGCGATCACGCATATGCGGAGCCAGACCCGCTGGTTCGGGGCCATGGTGGGCAACCATGTGGCTGATATCGTGGCCAAATACGGCCAGGGCTCCAGCATCCCGAAAGCCCTCACCGACTACATCGGTGCGCGCGCGGGTTATGACTACAACCGACATGGCCGCGCCGGTAGCGCGCATGCCGATTTCGTGCCCGATGAGATTGTGGATCGGTTTTGCGTGCTCGGCACCGCCGCGCAGCACATCGAGAAGCTGACAGCGCTGAAGGAGCTTGGCGTCGACCAGTTCGCCGGATATCTCCAGCACGATAACAAGGAAGAAACCCTGCGTCAGTACGGCGAGATCGTTATCCCTGCCCTTCGTGACCCCGGTGTCCCCACGATAGTTCGCGAAAGCGTAGGATAATCGCTCGTGCCTCACCTCAGCCAGAACCCCTACGCTATTGCGGTGCGCGACCTTATGCATCGCCCCGGCGAGATGCGTGAAAAACAGCTCGATGTTGTTGTCACCGATGATTTTGGCAACGCTGTTATTGGAGTGAGGCGCGGTGCTCCCCTGCATATCTCCGCGCGGTGTGAGTCGCTGCATGATGGCATCCTGGTGTCGGCAGAGGTCGACACCACCACCACAGGCGAGTGTGTTAGATGTCTGGGTGAGGTGACACTGCGCACCCGAGTCGAGTTTCAGGAGCTTTTCGCGTATTCTTACGACGAAGCTTGTGATTATAGGATTCATGACAGTGTTGTCGATCTCGAATCAGCGGTGAGAGATGCAGTAGTATTGTCGCTGCCGTTCCAACCGTTGTGTCAGCAGGACTGCCTTGGCTTATGTCCAGAATGTGGGTTGAAGCTGGCAGACAACCCGGGTCATCAGCATGAGATGTCTGTCGATCCGCGATGGAGTTCTCTTGCCGGGCTTGAGCTCGATGATCATAACTCCGACAACGAAGACGTCGCACAGCAGAACTGAGTAGACCAAGACTGAGCACAACACGACTCAGAACACACCGAAGAGAAGAGTTAGCCATGGCCGTACCGAAGCGCAAAATGTCACGGGCGAGTACCCGTATGCGTCGCGCCCAGTGGAAGGCCACGGCCCCCACGCTTGTCAAGACTGTCGAGAATGGTAAGACTGTCTACAGTCTTCCGCACCGGGCAAAAGTGGTTGAAGACTCCACAGGCACGGCGTTATACATGGAATACAAAGGGCGAAGGGTCGCTGACGTTTAGACCGTGGTACTGTGCCCGACCGGGCAGATGTAGTGGGGTTATGTCACGTGATGAACGAAGCTGAGAGCGGTAATCCGCTGAAATCCAGGCCTCGGGGCCGTCATGCTGGCGAGCGGGTAGGCTCGCAAGAGCCTGAGTCGCTTTCACAGGCGCTGGGAGTGACGGTCGCTCCCGAACTGCTCGATCTTGCGCTCACTCACCGTTCTTTTGCTTACGAAAACGGTGGGCTCGCGCATAACGAGCGCTTAGAATTCCTCGGCGATTCTATTCTGGGGCAGGCCGTCACAGTCATGCTCTACACCGATAATCCTTCTCTGGATGAGGGCGATTTGGCTAAGAGGCGTGCGAGTCTTGTGTCGAGTGTTGCCCTCGCCGAGGTTGCGCGTTCGATCGGGCTTGGCTCCTTCCTTCGACTCGGTCGAGGTGAAGAACTTACCGGGGGTCGTGATAAGTCATCGATTCTGGCCGATACCGTCGAGGCTCTGATCGGGGCCACCTACCTTGATCGTGGTGGCGAGGCGGCAACGGAGCTTGTGCTGCGGTTGATTCGACCTCTTCTGGACGATCCCGACCGCTTCGGAGCGGCAATGGATCCCAAAACAAGTTTGCAAGAATTGGCAGCGCGGCAGCGGCTTGGTCTCCCAAGCTATCAGGTGGTTGATAGTGGCCCTGATCATTCGAAGCGGTTCCATGCCACGGTATTTCTTGGCCCCAAGGCAATCGCCGAAGGGGAAGGATCAAGCAAGAAACACGCCGAGATGGCCGCCGCACGTGAAGCCTGGACCAGATTGCAGTCCCCGACGTAGTAGTAGCGTAGTGGAGACAAGCTAGAGACACCGCTAAGGTTAGGTTTCGCCGAGGTTTTCGGCATCCTGTTTCCCGGAAGGATCCTGCGCATGGTTATGGTTAGCTGGCTGTGGATAGTCGTCGCTCTTATCGTTGGTTTTATTATCGGATGGTTTGCTCGTCGACCTGAATCACCCGAGGTTGTTCAGCAGCCCGCCGCGAGCGATTCTGGAGCGTCGGAGCGAATTCGCACCCTGGAAGCGGAGCTTGCCGACTGCCGCTCGACGCGCACCGCGAAGGTGGTTTCTGAACCGGTCGCCCCGGTTGCTGAGCCAGTCCGTTTTTCGGCAGCGGCTCCGGTGACCGAGTCCGCTCCGGTTGTTGAGCCAGAGCCGGAGGTTTCGTTGGCACCTGCCGAGCCCGTTCTCGATTTGGGCGAAGCTTCCAGCGTTCTGGGCCGCAAAATCAAGCTCGACGATCTTAAAGTTATCGAAGGTATCGGTCCAAAAATCGAGGCCTTGATTATTGCCGAAGGTATTACCACCTGGCGTGCGCTATCGCTGGCGGATGTCTCCGTGTTGCAGCGCATCCTCGATGAGGCGGGCCCTCGTTACCGCATGCACGACCCAGGAACCTGGCCACGCCAGGCGGGATTGCTTGCTGATGGCCAGTGGTCAGACTTCTCGGCACTCACCGACGAACTCAGCGGCGGTCGCTGAATTTTCGCTGCTCGCTGTGACCCACGACTGCGGCTTTGTGTCGTGGCCGTGGAGCTCCAGCGTGTGATAAGTGATCTCGAGCGTGCCTGAGCTGCCTGAGGTCGAGGTCGTGCGACTCGGTATCCATCCCGCTGTCACCGGGGCACAGGTGACGAGCGTGACCGTTTTCGATGATCGTTCGCTGCGCCGCCACGATGGCCCCAGCGAGGATTTTGTGGACCGCTTGACGGGTCGCGCACTGCTGTCCACCGAACGTCGCGGCAAATACTTATGGATCACGCTTGGTCCGCCACAGGGGCGTCCACCGGGCCGGTTGCGGGTGCTGTCACCGCCCGCAGAGGCACTCGTGATGCACCTGGGAATGAGCGGGCAGGTTCTGCTGCGAAAAAGGGATCAGGATGATCCGCTCACCAGAATTCGTATCGATGTCACGCATCCCCACCAGGGGCCGCTGCGCCTCAATTTTGTTGACCAGCGGATTTTCGGATCCCTGGCAATCGATGTGCTTGTACCTGTAGTTGACCACGCTGCACAGCGGGTGCCGTCGAGACTGACCCATATTGCACGGGATCCGTTGGATGATCATTTCGATGATGAGGTGTTTCTGTCACGGCTCTCGCACAAGAAGACCACCATCAAGCGAGCGCTACTCGACCAAAGCCTCATCAGTGGTATTGGCAATATCTACGCGGACGAGTCGCTCTGGGCTGCTCGAATTCACTACCAGCAGCCGACGGCGACACTCAGTCGGTCGCGCGCGACTCTGCTGCTGGCCGAGGTGCGTCTTGTGCTGCGCAGAGCTCTGGCTGAGGGTGGCACGAGTTTCGATGCCCAGTACGTCAATGTCAACGGTCAGTCAGGGTATTTCGCGCATTCGTTGAACGCGTATGGGCAGCAGGGCAAGCCCTGCCCGCGCTGCAGAACGCTGATCGTGCGCGAGAGCTTCATGAACCGAGGCTCGCACTTCTGCCCGCGCTGCCAGCGGCTGCGCTCATCGCGTCGTTGAGGCATTGCTGTGGTACACAAGCTGCGTCGGTGAACAACAAGTGATCCTCGGCGATGAGCGCGCACTCAGTCCTGCTCGTTGACGACTTTCTGAAAATCTGAGATCGTTCCTGCGAGTTGCTTCGGATAACGGAGCATCGGAAGTTGCCCGCCCGTGAGGTTGCGAAGAAATGCGGGCTGGAGTCGCGCTGCGTACCTGTTTTGCTGTGGCATGGGCAAGGCACCGGTGATGGTGATGTAGCCACACACGGGCGCAACGATTTCGGTGTGAACCTTGTAGGTGAAATAAGAACGAGACTCTGGGGTGAAATCTTGAACAAGACGATCCACTAGTGCTTCATCAACCCCAGCACCAAGCGTCCTGCGGATATATTCCTCAGGAAGGCCCGTTCCTGCTAGCTTCAAGATGATCGGCACGAGGAACTGGTATAGGAAGGATAATGACGAAGTGAAAGAATGACCAGCTAAGGGGATGACAGCAGATACACCGAGTACACCCAGGATTCGTTCTGGGATCAGAGAGGTAACTTCTGCGGCGAGTACCCCGCCAGTAGTATGGGCGATAAGGGTAAGTGGACCGTCAGGAGCGGCATCGATGGCAGCTTGGGCGTATGCCCAAAGGTCTGCATCTGATGCCGTTGGTCTCGGGGCACGACTGACGCCTCAGGAAAAGCTGCACGAGTAGCATCCCAGATCCATGCGGGAAGGCCATGCCCGGATAAAAACAGCAGTGAAGTTGTCGTCGTAGTTTTCACTATGAGGACACTAGTTGTATCCGGTCATGAGGTTGGTGTCAGTCGGCTGATTGGGGGTTTGCCTCCGAGGGCTGAGTGGCGTCGTTCATTGTTGTAGTACTCGATCCAGGGCGCAAGTGCTGCTTGGCGTTCGCTGTTGCTTGTGAAGGCTTGT
>JBOFDJ010000137.1:0-4606 GCA_051646885.1 Rhodoglobus sp. | reverse complement strand
GGGTGTATTGGGTGAGGTCGTTTGTTCCGATGGAGACGAAGTCGGCCACCGCAAAGACTTCGGGTGCCATCACCGCCAGTGAGGGCACCTCAGCCATCACGCCCGCAGTCTTCAGGCCAAACTCCCTAGCGAGGGTGACGAAGTATGTGGTCTCCTCGACGTCGGCCACCATGGGGGCCATAACCCACAGATCGGCCTCGGTGGCATCCTGCGCACCCTTCAACGCGGTGACCTGATCGCGCAGGATGCGCTCACTGGCTCGCAGCGCTCGCAGGCCACGCAAGCCCAACGCCGGGTTCTGCTCAGGGCCGGGACTCAGGAAGGCGAGCGGTTTATCTGCCCCGGTGTCCAGGACACGCACCACCACTCTCTTACCGGGGAACAACGCCAGCAGTTCGGCATATTTGAGCTGCTGCTCGGCGACCGTCGGGGCGGTGGCTGAATCGAGGAAGAGGAATTCGCTGCGGAGCAAACCAACACCCTCGGCACCCAGACGAACCGCCTCCTGAGCATCCTGAAGCGAACCGACATTGGCGAGCAGGGGAATCTGTGTTCCATCGGCCAGAACCCCTGGGCTGATCGGCGCTGCCAAGACCGTGGCGCGCGCGTCGATCCGCGCACGGGCTACGGCGATGGCCGCCGCAGGAGGCTCGGTTGTTACCAGGCCGGCCACGGCATCCAGAATCACCAGGGTGCCGTCGTCAAGCTCACAGGCACCGGTGGCACCCACAATGGCCGGGATCGACCTCGCTCGCGCCAGAATTGCGGTGTGGCTGGTCGGACCGCCGTCAGCAGTAATAAAACCCAGCACTGTATCGAGATCCAGCAGCGCCGTGTCGGCGGGGGCCAGATCGGCGGCGACCAGGATGAACGGGGTATCGCTGACCGGAACACCGGGAGCCGGAACACCGCGCAGGCGGGCGATGACGCGCTGAGCGACATCACCAAGGTCGGTCGCGCGTTGGGCCAGATTACCGCCCAGGGCGAGAAGATCCTCCTGAAAGACGGCGAAGGACTCAAAGACGGCACGCTCACCCGACTTTCCCGCCTCAATACGCTGCTGGATGTCATCGACGAGAGTGGGGTCCTGCGCCATCATGGATGCCGCCTCCAGCACCGCCTGCGCCTCGCCACCCGCCGCCTGCGCCTTCGCGACCAGCTCGGCAGCCACCGCAGCGAGTGCCTGCTGCACGCTGGCATATTCGGCAGCAGCATCACCGTGGTGGCGAACATCGGCGGGCTCGGGCAGGGGCTCGGGCATCCGCATGATCGGACCCACGGCCACCCCGCGACCGACTCCCACACCGTATAGTTCGATGCGCCTCTCCCGTCTCGTGACTCTCATGACTCTGTGGTCTCTCGCTTCCGGTGCAGAGTCGAACCGCACCGCCAGCCTAACTAGGGTGGAGAAATGGCGTTGACAAATCTCGTAACGGGCATCATCAGCCGGGTCACCGCGCTCAGACCGGTGCGCGTCTACCTGTGGTACGCCAGCCGCACCGGCCCGCTGCTGGCCGCCGGGCTCTCTTTTCAGGGAATTTTTGCTCTGTTTGCGGCGATCTGGGTGGGATTCTCCATCGCAGGTTTGATCGTCAGCTCTGACACTAAAATCACCGAAACCTTTGTAGAGCTACTGCGAACTAATGTTCCCGGCCTTATTGGGGGTTCCGACAGCGCCGCCATCAACCCCGACACTCTGCTGTCGTCGAGCATCTTAGGCTGGACGGGCGCGGTCGCCGCAGCCGGACTGCTGATGACTGCGCTCGGGTGGTTGGCCTCGGGTCGTGACGCTGTCCGCCGCATTTTTGACCTCCCTGCGCCGCCCCAGAACATCCTGCTGCTTAAAATCAAGGACCTCGGGGTTGCCCTGGCCTTTATGGGACTGCTAGCTGCATCAGCAGCCCTCAGCGTGTTGAGCACGAGCATGCTGTCGATCATTATGCAATGGTGGTCGATCAACCCGCAGTCTGAAATCACGGTATCTGTTGTGAGCATCGCGGGGACGCTGATCACGGTGCTCATCGACACCGTGATACTGGGTGCGTTCTACCGGGTGCTATCGGGCATCCGCATACCGCTGCGCCACCTCGCTCAGGGCACGATCTTGGGTGCCAGCGCACTCGGGGCCATCAAAATCACCGGCAGCAGCCTGCTGGGCGGGGCGATGACCAACCCGCTTCTTGCCTCGTTCGCGGTGATTGTGGGGCTGCTCATCTGGTTCAACCTGATCTGCCAGGTGATCCTGCTGGGGGCCGCCTGGATTGCGGTCGCCGCGAACGACATGGGAATCGACCTGAGCGAAACTCGCCGCCCGCCCGCTGCCGCTGTCGGCACATCCGATGCCGCAGTCGGTAACGTTCTATAGGCTCGGAGCATGTCGATCCCACTACGTATCGCTTCTGTGAACACCAATGGCGTGCGCGCCTCTTACCGCAAGGGAATGGGCGACTGGCTCGATGCTCGCGGCATCGACATCCTTGCCCTACAGGAGGTGCGGGCTGCAACGGCAGATCTCGAAGGGCTGCTCGGCTCCGGTTGGAACATTCTGCACGATGCCGCAACGGCGAAAGGCCGGGCCGGGGTAGCCCTCGCCTCCCGCGTTCCGGCCCTGAGTCACCGAGTCGCACTCGGGGCCGCCGACTTCGACAGCGCAGGGCGCTGGCTCGAAGCTGACTACGAGGTGGGCGGACGGCCTGTCACCGTGGTGAGCACCTATGTGCACTCTGGCGAGGTTGATACCCCCAAGCAGGTGGAGAAGTACAAGTTCCTCGACGCGATGACCCTCAGGATGCCCGAGCTGGCGGCCCACAGCGAGCTCGCGCTGATCGTGGGTGACCTCAATGTCGGGCACCGCGAGCTCGACATCAAAAACTGGAGGGGTAACCGCAAGAACGCCGGATTCCTGAGCCAGGAGCGCGCCTACTTCGACCGTTTCTTCGGGCCGGTCGGCGAGAACGTGGAGGGGGTCGATGGCACCGTAGCGCCGGGGCTCGGCTGGATCGATATCGGGCGGCAGGCGGCGGGCGAGGTTCCGGGGCCGTACACCTGGTGGTCGCAGCGGGGACAGGCGTTCGATAACGACACCGGCTGGCGCATTGACTATCACGTTGCCACACCGACGCTGGCGGCATCCGCCAGCAACTATACCGTCGACCGGGCCGCATCCTACGACCAGCGGTGGAGCGATCACGCGCCGGTCGTCGTCGACTATCAGCTGTAGTTCGACGGCAGGAGCGGGGCGCTCGGCAGCACGCTCGGCGCACAGTGACACGGGCGGCGGCGCGAGCGGGAGTGACACGAGTGGCAGCACGCCCGACGACCAGGGCGGGGCCGCTTCTGGAAGGATAAGACCATGACCACCACACCGCGCCTGTTCTCCGGCATGCAGCCCTCAGCCGACTCACTCCAGATCGGCAATTACATCGGTGCGCTGCTGCAGTGGAAGCAGTTGCAGGAGACCTGCGAGGCGATCTTCTGTGTGGTCGACCTGCATGCAATCACGGTCCCGCAGCAGCCGGAGCAGTTGCGCGAGGCCACGAGACGCACCGCGGCCCAATACATCGCGGCGGGGATCGACCCGGCCCGGTCGATCCTGTTCGTGCAGTCGCAGGTGGCCGCGCATCCACAGCTCGCCTGGGTATTGAACACCCTCACCGGCTTCGGTGAAGCCTCGCGCATGATCCAGTTCAAAGAAAAATCGCAGAAGCAGGGCTCGGAGGCCACCAGTGTGGGGCTGTTCACCTACCCCGTGCTGCAGGCGGCAGACATCCTGCTGTATGGCACCGAGATTGTGCCGGTCGGCGAGGATCAACGCCAGCACATCGAACTGACCCGCGATCTGGCGCAGCGGTTCAACCACCGGTTCGGTGACACCTTTGTTGCCCCCGAGCCGATGATCCAGAACCAGACGGCAAAGATCTTTGACCTGCAAGAGCCGAACAGCAAGATGAGCAAATCGGCGTCATCGACGGCCGGGGTGGTCTGGATGCTCGACGAGCCTGCTGTGACCGCCAAGAAGATCAGGTCGGCGGCAACCGATAGCGGTCGTGAGGTGCACTTCGATGTTGCCGAGAAGCCTGGAATTTCTAACCTGCTGACCATCTATTCTGTGCTCACGGGTCGGGCGATTGCCGACCTGGAACGCGAGTACGAGGGGCATGGCTACGGCGACTTCAAGAAGGGCCTCGCCGAGGTGGTGGTGGAGACCTTCGAGCCAATCCGCGCGCGCACCCTGGAGTTGCTGGATGACCGGGCCGAACTCGACCGCATCCTGAGCTCCAACGCCGAGCGGGCCGCCGAGATCGCGGATGCCACGCTCGCGAAGGTCTATGATCGCATCGGCTTTCTGCGTCGTGGGTGATTCCGCTGCCGCGGGTGATCGTGCGGTCGTGGGTGACTCCACTGCTGTGAGTGATGATGCTGCGATAGGTGAGCATGCCGCTGTGACAACGACTGCTGGCCGCACGTTGATCGTGCTCGTCGGGGCCAGCGGAGTGGGTAAGACCACCCTTCAGCGCCGAGCCGCCGCGGTGGCGACCATCGTGAGACGGGTCACCACACGGTCGCTGCAGAACACCGAAGAGACCGCAGAGATCTCCGCTGTGAC
>JBOFDJ010000136.1:0-6159 GCA_051646885.1 Rhodoglobus sp. | reverse complement strand
TTTGTGCACTCATACGCAGTCCAGAACTGGACTCTTGAGGTCCATGATCCGTTTCCTGCGCCCATGCTCACATGGGCGCAACACGGAGGGAGGTTTCTCGCAGCGGTCGAGAATGGACCGCTGTGCGCAACGCAGTTTCACCCTGAGAAATCTGGTGAGGCAGGTATCCGTCTTCTCAAGAATTGGTTGGAAACGTTATGAATGATGCTGTGCTACTTCCGCAGTTGGTCCTTCTTCCTGCTGTCGATGTGGCGGGCGGTAAGGCGGTGCGCCTCACACAGGGAGAAGCAGGTAGTGAGACAAGTTATGGAGATCCGGTTGATGCGGCCCGTGAGTGGATCGATCAGGGCGCGGAGTGGATCCATCTTGTCGACCTTGATGCTGCATTCGGGCGAGGCAATAATCACACCGTGATCCGAGAGGTGATCAAAAATACCCCACCCACGGTCAATATCGAATTGTCGGGTGGAATTCGGGATGATGCGAGTCTTGACGCTGCTCTGGCGGCGGGGGCCAAACGTATCAATCTGGGTACGGCGGCACTCGAGAATCCGGAATGGGCCGCGAAGGTGATTGCTGATTTCTCAGAAGCTATTGCTGTGGGTCTTGATGTGCGGGGGACCACACTTGCTGCTCGCGGGTGGACTCAGGATGGCGGCGATCTGTGGGCTGTTCTTGATCGTCTCGAAGCCGCGGGCTGTCGTCGCTACGTTGTCACAGATGTCACAAAAGATGGCACTCTCCAAGGTCCCAATCTTGATTTGCTGACTGAAGTCGCTAGTCGCACCACGAGCCCGGTGATTGCTTCGGGGGGTATTGCTGCTCTGAGTGACATTGCGGCTCTGCGTGAGCTGGTTCCTCGGGGGATTGAGGGTGCCATTGTTGGCAAAGCACTCTATGCTCGGGCATTCACTCTGCTTGAGGCGATTCAGGTCGCATCCCGGTAGTGCGCTGATCCTGTGAGCGATTCTGCCGGCGTACCGTGGGCGGGCCGCCGATTTACTCATTCCCTGGGCTCTGATGATGATGGTTCTGCACCCCAGATTCTCCTCGCCGCAATCCGAGGCTTCCATAGCGGCGATCTTGGGGAAGCCGCTGTGGTTGACGCGCTCCGAAGCTCACGCCTGTTAATTCCCTTAGTGGCGGTTGCTGGCGAGTTGGCTGTGAACGATCATGGGCACTCTCGTGAGAAGAGCCAGGAGTTGTCAGTAGTGACGGTGGAGGGTCCGGATGGCAGAAGTGTGCTACCGGCTTTTACCTCGGTAGCAGCAATGACGGTATGGAATCCCGTGGCCCGCCCTGTGCCGGTAGCCGCGAGGAGGGTTGCCTTGGCAGCGGCAGGTGACGGCACCGAACTTATTGTTCTTGATCCCAGGAACGCAACGGAGTTTGTTCTCCGTCGCCCCGCAGTTCTCGCGTTGGCTCAGTCCCAATCATGGCGACCAAGCTATCTTGATCTCGATGTCCTCTCTGCGTTTATGGATGCTGCGCACCCCGAATCAGCGATCACGGCTGTCCACCTGGCTCCTGGTGATCCCGCTGGCCGACTGGCAGGTCCAGAATTGCTTGTTCAACTGTCACTAGTTCCAGGGCTGGATGCCCAAGCGCTCGACGCCATCACGGCTCGCCTGCAAGACCGGTGGGCTCGCGACAGCGTTATTGCAAGCCGAGTGGACTCACTACGGCTCACGTTTGTGCCTGCAAGATAGATCGAAGCAGGTCGCCATCAGGAACGGCTAGCTCACTGCTCCGGTGATCCTTTCTCCAGGGCCTGCACCCGGAGCATCGGCTATAGGCGATTGTTCACGGAAGGCAAGTTGCAGTGAGCGCAGCCCGTCGCGTAGCGGACGGGCGTGTTGATCCCCTATTTCGGGTGCGGCGGCAACGACAAGTCCTGCGAGAACGGTAATCAATTTTCGTGCTTCGTCGAGGTCGACCTCCGAGTCGACGTCTGAGCTGTGCGAGAGACCGAGTTTAACCGCCGCGGCACTCATGAAATGCACAGCAACGGTGTTGATGAGCTCGACAGCGGGCACGTCCGCAATATCCCTGATTTCTTTTCTCACCTCACCGTAGACATCATCGCTGGTCTCGATTTTTTTGTTATTCATTGCAGTCTCTCGCTGTGTGGGGTGGAGTCTGCTATTCTTCTACAGGCTCCGAGGGGTTTCCTTGGCTGCGAAAGTGGAGATAATCCCACCTGTTAACCGCTTCCTCAAGGTTACCGGGTAGTTACACCCCGTTTCATCGATCTCTTGGTCGTGCGATAGCAGGCTGCTTATGCAGTAAAGGGTGTTGTGGCATCCGTGTCAGAAATTCTTCTCTTATAGCAGGAATGCCCTGCGATAATCGTCGCTGCCACACGAGAACGAGAAGGAGAAAACGCATCAGCGATCCCCGTACCAACGACCGAATCCGGGTTCCGGAGGTCCGTCTTGTTGGCCCCAATGGCGAGCAAATCGGTGTTGTCCGCATCGAAGAAGCCGTGCGTCTGGCTCAAGAGGCTGACCTCGATCTGGTTGAGGTAGCTCCCAATTCCAAGCCTCCCGTTGCCAAGATCATGGATTATGGCAAGTTCAAGTACGAGGAGGCCCAGAAGGCTAAAGAGGCGCGACGTAATCAGGCGAACACGATTCTCAAAGAGGTTCGTTTTCGTTTGAAGATCGACACGCACGATTACGAAACAAAAAGAAAACGTGCTGAAGGCTTCCTCGCTGCCGGCGACAAGGTCAAAGCCATGATTTTGTTCCGGGGGCGCGAGCAGTCTCGACCAGATCAAGGAGTGCGCTTGCTCCAAAGATTCGCCGAGGATGTATCAGGTTTCGGCTCTGTCGAGTCGACTCCCATGATTGATGGTCGAAACATGGTGATGGTGATCGGTCCGCACAAAACAAAGGCCGCTGCCAAGGCTGAGGCTGACGCACGCAAAGTGGCTAATAAATCAACACGTAATCACAGTGAAACCCCACGAACAACCGTGGCTGAGGCGGCTGCCGCTTCGGTCGCAGCAGTGTCTACACAAGAACCTGCATCGATGAAAGAGGATAAAGATGCCTAAACAGAAGACGCACTCCGGTACCAAAAAGCGCTTCAAACTCACTGGTAGTGGAAAAGTAATGAAACAACAGTCCGGCATGCGACACAATCTTGAGGTCAAAAGCGGAAAGCATAAGCGCGCTCTGAATCAGGAACAGGTCCTTGCTCCGCAGGACGCCAAGGTCATCAAGAAGCTTCTCGGTAAATAAGGGTCAGGAACAGAACAATGGCAAGAGTAAAAAGGGCGGTTAACGCCCATAAGAAGCGTCGTGTCATTCTCGAGCGCGCCAAGGGCTACCGGGGTCAGCGTTCGCGCCTCTACCGCAAGGCCAAGGAACAGGTTACGCATTCTTTGGTTTATGCCTACCGTGATCGCCGCGCGCGCAAAGGTGATTTTCGTCGTTTATGGATCCAACGCATTAATGCTGCATCTCGTGCGAACGGTCTCACGTATAACCGTCTCATTCAGGGTTTGAGTTTGGCTGGTGTTGAGGTTGATCGCCGTATGCTTGCTGAACTTGCAGTACATGAGCCAGCCACGTTTGCGGCCATTGTCGCCACCGCGAAAGCTGCATTGCCTGCGGACACCAGCGCACCCAAGGTTCTCCTCTAACCGAAGCATTTCCCGCACGATGCAGTCCCGGAATGCTTGGCAGTCCGGGACTGCCGTTCTTCGGCGGGCATGCTGCGGGGCCTAAACTTGCAGATATGATCGACAATCCGCGCGCTCGCGACGTGCGTGCGGTGGCTGCATTAGCGAGACGGGATGCTCGATCGCAGACCGGACTTTTTCTTGTAGAGGGACCTCAAGTCGTGTCGGAGGCGCTGAGGTATCGTCCTGAGCTTCTGGTCGGGCTCTATGCAACTCCCACCGCAATCGAGCGCTATCCTGTTATTGTACAAGCGGCGTCCCAGGCTGGGATCGCTGTGGTTCTTGCCGCAGAGGCGGTTATTGGCGTCATGGCTGATACCGTCACGCCGCAGGGAATAGTGGGCGTATGTCGTCAGTTTTCCTCTTCGGTGAAAGAAATTCTCGCAGCCGATCCTCGGCTTATTGTCATTCTCGAGGAGGTCAGTGATCCTGGCAACGCCGGTACCATCATCCGGGCCGCCGACGCCGCTGGTGCCGATGCCGTGATCATGACAGGTCGCAGTGTCGATGTTTACAACCCCAAGGTCGTCAGAGCTACGACGGGTTCCCTGTTTCATATTCCAGTAGCAGTCGGAGTCGAGCTTGGGGAGGTCATCGATCAGGTCAGCGCTGTAGACGTGCAGGTCATTGCCGCCGATATCAAGGGCGCTGATCTTCTTTCAGAGAGGGCAGCGGGTGTTTTGTCCAGGCCAACCGCGTGGTTGTTCGGTAACGAAGCACGCGGACTCTCTAAAGAAGACCTTGATCGCGCAGACCGTGCGATCACAGTTCCTCTTTATGGTCATGCCGAGTCGATGAATCTGGCTACTGCTGCCTCGGTCTGTCTTTATGAGAGTGCGTTTGCACAACGTTCCTAGTTCCCGTTGAGTTACACCCCGGTTACGAAATGTTGTTGGTGTTGCCCCTCGGATGGGGGATGTGCTTATCTGGTCTCGTGCAACCACTTGTCGTCATGGAACGTGTCAATAAACATTTCGGCGAACTACATGTTCTTAAGGACATCTCGACGACCATCCACCGTGGTGAGGTCGTTGTCGTTATCGGTCCGAGTGGCTCGGGTAAATCCACCCTGTGCCGAACGATTAACCGATTAGAAACCGTCGATGACGGCACGATCACAATTGATGGAAAAGTTTTACCACAGGAAGGCGCAGCGCTGGCGAAGTTGAGGGCTGATGTAGGGATGGTGTTCCAGTCGTTCAATTTGTTCTCGCATAAAACCGTGCTCCAGAACGTCACTCTCGGCCAGATAAAAGTACGCAAACGTGGTAAGGCAGAGGCCGATAAGCGTGCGATGGAGCTTCTGGATCGGGTTGGTGTGGCCAATCAGGCAGCGAAGATGCCAGCCCAGCTCTCGGGCGGGCAGCAACAGCGGGTGGCGATTGCGCGTGCCCTCGCTATGGATCCCAAGATCATGTTGTTTGACGAGCCGACATCCGCTCTCGATCCTGAAATGATCAACGAGGTGCTCGATGTCATGGTGGGCCTCGCCGCAGAGGGGATGACGATGATGGTGGTAACCCATGAAATGGGTTTTGCGCGTAAGGCAGCGCAGCGCCTTCTCTTCATGGCAGATGGTGAAATCGTCGAAGAAGCCACACCCGAGGATTTTTTTACTCATCCCCAGAGTTCGAGAGCACAAGATTTTCTCTCGAAGGTACTTACCCACTAGCCGGTGGGCTAAGAAACACAGCGAAATACAGCAAAGTAGAAGGAAATAATGAGAATCAGACAAGGTCTATTGATCTCAGCTATTGCGATGACGAGTGTTCTCGCGCTGAGTTCTTGCGCAGATTCCGGAGCACCGGCTCCGGCTCCAACGGTAGCTGAGAAGGTCACCTTTGATGCCGGGACCACAATGGCCAAGCTCAACGAGGCGGGCACGATCACGATCGGCACCAAATACGATCAGCCGCTGTTCGGACTCAATGGTCCTGACGGTCCTGTCGGTTTCGATGTTGAAATCGGCAAGCTCATCGCGAGCAAGTTGGGCATTCCTGCCCAAAAAATCACCTGGAAACAAGCGGACTCCAAGAACCGAGAGCCTTTTATTCAAGCCGGAGAAGTGGATCTTGTCGTGGCTACGTACACGATCAACGACGCTCGCAAACAGGTTGTTTCTTTTGCTGGTCCTTATTACGAGGCTGGTCAGGACATCTTGGTGCTCTCGGGCAACCCCACGGGTATTTCTAGTGTAGAAGACCTGGCTGGCAAGAATGTCTGCAGTGTGACGGGTTCCACATCCGAGAAGAACCTGATTGCTGCTGGCGTTACGGTGCTTCCTGCCGCCGGATACAGTGACTGCCTGGAGCCACTGCGCACCGGGGCAGTGGTGGCAGTATCGACCGACAACGTGATCCTCGCGGGTCTTGCCGACCAGAATCCGGGCGAATTCGAGGTTCTCAACAAGCCTTTCACTACTGAGCCCTATGGGATCGGGTTGACACTGGAAGACGATGTATTCCGAAACT
>JBOFDJ010000135.1:0-22361 GCA_051646885.1 Rhodoglobus sp. | reverse complement strand
GAATGGGGCAGTTGTTCCAGAACGGCCTTGATCGGGTCGATCCGAACCCGGTGATGGCATTTTTTCTCGTCACCGGTGGACTCGCTATTGTTTTCAACCTGTTAGCTGACCTGGTGTATGCCGGTCTCGATCCACGAATCCGGGTGTCCTGATGACCACTCTTGAACCTCCGGGCCCACGGCCCGATTACCGTGAGCCGGGAATCGTTGACGATGTCTCTGTGATCGAATTGAAAGACATCGCGGGGCTCAGCCAGGGGCAGATCGTCCGGAAGCGATTTTTCCGTCACCGTGGCGCAGTGATAGCGATGGTGACGCTGGTATTCATCATCGTGCTGGCCTTTACCTCGGTGGGCCCACAGTTTGCGGGCTTTAAGCCAGGCGGATGGTGGCAGTACACCTGGAACATCGCCGTTGACATCGAAAATGCAGGTCGACCCACGATCTCGTTCTTCCCCTTCGCCCTCGGTAACCATCCCTTTGGTCAGGATGAAGTCGGTCGCGACATCTTCGCTGTCGTGATGCGAGGCACCCAACAGTCACTCATGATCATGGTGATCGTCGGTGGAGTTGCCACCGTCATCGGCACAGTGGTCGGTGCCGTCTCCGGTTTCTATCGCGGCATCACCGATGCCGCGCTCATGCGCTTCACCGACATCATCATCACGATTCCGGTGATCGTCATTGGTGCGGTCTTGGGCCGCCGTTTCGGTGTTTCCGGGGCACCCGTTCTCGCGCTGATCCTCGGTCTTGTGCTCTGGACGAGTCTTGCTCGCTTGGTGCGCGGTGAGTTCCTGAGCCTGCGTGAGCGTGAATTCGTTGACGCCGCCCGAGTGGCCGGCGCTCGTGATCGCAGGATCATCTTTCGCCACATCCTCCCCAATGCCGTCGGGGTCATCATCGTCAATTCGACTCTCTTAATGGCATCGGCGATCTTGATCGAAACTTCTCTCAGCTATTTGGGATACGGGGTGCAGGCACCAGATACCTCACTGGGCAAGATCATCAGTGAGAACCAGGAGGCGTTCTCGACCCGACCGTGGTTGTTCTGGTGGCCCGGACTGTTCATCATCGCGATCACGCTCTGTATTAACTTCATCGGTGACGGGTTGCGTGACGCCTTCGATCCACGCCAGCGGCGCATGCCCAGCGATAAAGCGATAGCGAAGGCGAAGCGCTTCGGCGGCGGTGTGGCTCGATGATCGTCGGCTTAGAGCGCTACTCCCAGCACTGTGGCGACCAACAGTACGCCGAGCACGATGATCAGTGGCCAGTGGATGTCACGGCGCACGCCCTCGGCTTCGCAGCTCGCGTTCAGCAGGCCGTCGTCGCGCAGCTGTTCCCCATGGCGTCGGATCACGAAGGCCGCAGCTCCACTCGGGGTGCTGAGCAGATCACCCGGTCGGACTGCGCCCGTTCCGTTCGAGGCGAGGCGGGCATCCGAAGCCGAAGCATTATGGGTGGCATAGCGGTGAGGAGCGGGGCTCGCCCATGCCGTGATTGTGCCGTCATGGGTGTACAGCGTGAGGGCGTATTTCGTGTCGACACGCTGGACCGCCGACCACGGCACTATGACCGTCGTGAAAACGTTGCGCACTGTGATCGCCTGTTCGGCCACATCGAGGCTGGGGTACCAGAACATCGAGTAGACCACCACCACCATCAGCAACAGCCCCCAGCCGTAGCGAAGCAGGCTGCCGCCGTCGCCGGTGATGACGAAGCCAATCAGCCCGGACAAGGCAATGACCGTCACCACGACACTCAATACCCGACCGAAGGCGGGGCGAAAAGATACTGGAGCGAAACGCACTGCTCCAGCATCGCAGATCATTTCTCCACCACCACCGGGAAGGTGAGCTCATGGCCGTAACATCGCAGGACGCTCCTGGCCCCGAGACCGTTCTCGAAGTCACGGGTCTCGGAGTTGATTTCTGGGTCGATGGTGTCTTTTATCCTGCTGCGATCAATCTGAACTATCGCGTCAAACGTGGTGAGGTGCTCGCTATCGTTGGTGAGTCCGGTTCTGGGAAGAGCTCTAGTTCGATGGCGCTGCTCGGACTGCTACCACCGAACGCGAGGGTGAGCGGCTCGATCACGCTCCTGGGCAAGGAGCTCTGTGGTGTTCCTGAGCGTGAGCTTAGACGGGTCCGCGGCAACCAGGTAGCCGTGATCTTCCAGGAGCCCATGACGGCACTCAACCCGGTCTACGCGGTCGGGTTTCAGATCATGGAGTCGCTGCGTTCGCATATTGCCCTGAGTCCGATCGAGGCGAAGGAGCGGGCCATCGAGTTGCTGCGTCAGGTCGAGATGCCGGATCCGCAGATCGCGTTCACCAAATTTCCGCATCAACTCTCCGGTGGCCAACGTCAGCGGGCGATGATCGCCCAGTCGATCTCCTGCGACCCCGTACTGCTGATCGCTGATGAGCCGACAACAGCACTCGACGTGACCGTCCAGGCTGAGATCCTCGACCTGTTGCGCCACCTTCATCAGCGTCTCGACAGTGCGATTATCCTCATCACCCACGATATGGGGGTGGTCGCCGATATTGCCGACCACATCATGGTGATGAAAGATGGCCATGTCGTCGAGATGGGCAGCGTGGTCGATGTGTTCACGACCCCGACCGCCGACTATACGAAGGCGCTGTTGGCCGCCGTTCCCCATCTTGGTTCTGCCGTTGAGGTAGCTGAGCGATCCCCAGCGGTCACCGAGAAACGTGACGTCGTGCTGAGATGCGAGAACGTCACCATTGAGTATTCCAAGCGTGGGCGGGTTCCGGCATTCAGGGCGGCGGAGGGTGTCAACCTTGAGATATTCCGAGGCGAGATTGTGGGGTTGGTTGGTGAGTCGGGTTCAGGTAAGACCACTTTAGGGCGGGCATCCGTCGGCTTATTACCAATTTCCGAAGGCACCCTCACCGTTGTCGGCCACGACATCTCGCGGGCGAACCAGAAAGCTCTGCGCCCTCTGCGTCAGAAAATCGGCATTGTTTTCCAGGATCCGGGATCGAGCCTTAATCCTCGCATGCCAATCGGCCAGTCGATTGGGGAACCCCTGTTTCTGGCGGGCGTGGCTAAGGGTAAGACGCTTGACCAGCGTGTACAGGAACTCCTGAGTTCGGTTGAACTTCCCAGCAGTTACCGCAACCGCTATCCCCACGAGCTCAGTGGCGGCCAGCGTCAGCGTGTCGGAATTGCCCGCGCACTGGCGTTGGCTCCAGAACTTTTGGTGGCCGACGAGCCGACCAGTGCGCTGGATGTTTCGGTGCAGGCTCGGTTCCTCGATCTTTTACAGGAGCTTCAGCAGCGCCTACAGTTTGCCTGTTTGTTCATTAGTCATGATCTAGCGGTTGTCGATATGGTGGCCCACAGGATTGCTGTGATGTATCGTGGCCGACTGATTGAACAGGGAACTCGTGATGAGATACTGAGGAACCCCAAGGATCCTTATACTCAGAGGCTACTCGCTGCTGTGCCGTTGCCAGATCCGCTGGCACAGCGCGAGCGTCGTAACAATCGCCTCGCCTTCAATAACTCGCAACGAGAATCCGGGGCCCCGACTGGGGGCACCGGGGTGCGGTAATATTCCCCTCGCGCGCAGGAGGAAAATTGGGAATCAAAAATACAACGTTAGTGGCAGCAACATCCGTGGTCGCCGTGGGGGCTCTTGTTCTTTCGGGGTGTGCTGCGCTGAACTCTGAGGTGGTCGCGGGCTCATCATTGGCCGTCGCCTGGAACCAACCCTTCTATTCGTACAACAGCATGACCTCGTTCGGTACTGCGGTGGCGAACAGCAACATCACGTATGCAACCAATTCGCAGTTCGCTTTCTACGATGACACCCCCGAGTTGCAGCAGGACACCTCCTTTGGTAGTTACCAGAAAATCTCCGATGCGCCGCTGGTGGTGAAATACACGATTGCTGATGGTGTGAGGTGGTCAGATGGCACTGCCGTCGATGCTGTTGACCTTCTGCTCAATTGGGTCGCGCTTTCGGGTGCAAAAAACACTCCCGATTTTGATTCTTCCGCCTTTATTAATCCCGACACCGGGGAGTTCACCCCTGAATTTCCCGACGATGTCGTTTTCTTCGACTCGGGGTCCGACCCTACGAAAGGCCCAGGGCTGGTCAGCACGGTGCCCACGGTTAGCGCCGATAAGAAATCGCTGACGATGACCTGGGATTCGCCTTTTGTGGATTGGGATCAGGCCTTTATGAGCGCCGGTCTTCCTGCGCATGTGGTCGCTCAGCATGCCTTAGACATCGCTGATCCGCAGGCGGCAAAAGACGCTATTGTTGCGGCTATCACCGCGAACGATGCACAGTCTCTGGCGAAGATCGCCAGCTTCTGGAACTCCGGTTTCAATTTCACCGAGATGCCGGATGACACCAGCCTCGTCGTGAGCAACGGCCCGTATACGATCACTGATTTTGTTGCCAACCAGTTCGTTACGTTGACGGCCAATAAGAACTACACCGGTGCCCACAAGCCCAATGTTGAGAAAATTAAGGTGCGGTTTATTCCCGATCCGCTGGCTGCCGTTCAGGCTTTGGCGAGCGGTGAAGTGCACATTATCGCACCTCAGGCCACGACCGATGTCGCTACCGCCCTTGCCGGCCTCGACGTGACCGTCATCGGAAGTGAGGAGGGCACCTATGAACACATTGACCTGCAGTTTGACCAGTCAAAAAGTGGCCATTTTGCGAACCCTCTGATCCGCGAGGCCTTTCTCAAGACAATCCCGCGCCAGCAGATCGTCGATGTGTTGATCGTGCCCATCCAGCAGAACGCACGCACGCGTGATTCGCAGATTTTTCTCCCTGGGGCGAAGGGGTACAAGGATTCGGTCGCCGCAAACGGTTCCCAGGCCTATAAAAAGGTCGATATCGAGGGGGCCACATCTCTTCTTGCTCAAGCTGGTGTCACCGACCCCGAGGTCTGCATACTGTACGCCGCAACTAATCCTCGTCGTTCTAGCGAATTTCTGCTCATCCAGCGTTCGGCTGCTCTCGCCGGTTTCGTGGTGACCGACTGCTCTAGCCCTGATTGGAGTGGTTTGCTGGGCACTCCCGGAGCCTATGATGCTGCTCTGTTTGGCTGGCAGAGCACAAACCTCGGTGTCATGAGTGGTCCATCATCAACCTACAATTCGAAGGGTCTCAACAACCGTAACTTTTACAGCAATCCGGAGATGGATGCACTAACCGAAAAGTTGGGCACAGAGTTTGATCCTGAGCAGCAGATCGAGATCCAAAAGAAAATTGACACGCTCTTATGGGATGACTTCTACGGAGCTCCGTTGTTTCAGTTCCCAGCACTGACGGCCTTCGACAGTAAAAAGGTCACCGGTGTAGCACCCTCGACGCTGGCACCAACAATTTTCTGGAATATCTGGGAGTGGACGGCACCCCTCGGTTAGCGGGATGCTGCCCGCTCTACTGCGATCCTCGCGGTAGACTTCCTAGCTAGGGAACCGACGACGAGTCCCGCACAGACCACAGACCTAAGACTTCTGACGCTCAGCGATTCAGCGTTGACGCGTCGCTGCCCACTCCGTTGAGTTCATTCCACGGCGGGGAAACCACGACGAGAAGGAACACGCTCATGGCTATTGCCACCCGCTCCGACCTGCGCAACGTGGCGATTGTCGCTCACGTTGATCACGGCAAGACCACCTTGGTAGATGCCATGCTCAGGCAGACCAATTCCTTCGCTGAGCACGCTCATCTGGAGGAGCGAGCCATGGACTCCAATGACCTGGAGCGTGAAAAGGGCATCACCATTCTGGCCAAGAACACGGCCATCACCTATCAGGGCATTCACGCCGCCGCAAATGGTGCGGGCGGTCCGATCACGATCAATGTGATCGATACCCCGGGTCACGCCGATTTTGGTGGCGAGGTCGAGCGCGGTTTGTCCATGGTTGACGGAGTTGTTTTGCTGGTCGACGCCAGCGAAGGTCCATTGCCCCAAACCCGTTTTGTGCTCCGCAAGGCTTTGGAGGCCAAGCTGCCGGTGGTGTTGCTGGTTAACAAAACTGATCGACCGGATGCTCGGATCGACGAGGTGGTCGCCGAGAGTCAGGATCTACTACTGGGTCTCGCCAGCGATATGCACGACGATGTCCCCGATCTTGATTTGGATGCCGTGCTCGATGTTCCGGTGGTCTACGCCTCCGGGCGCAATGGGGCCGCGAGCTGGAACAAGCCCGAGAACGGTGCACTGCCGGATAACGACAACCTTGAGCCGCTGTTCGATGCCATCATCAAGCATATTCCTGCGCCCACCTACGATGACGAGCATCCCTTGCAGGCGCATGTCACTAACCTCGATGCCTCGCCGTTTCTTGGCCGTCTTGCCCTGTTGCGGGTCTTTAACGGCACCATCAGGAAGGGCCAGACGGTCGCCTGGGTGAAGCATGATGGCAGTGTTCATAATGTTCGCGTGACCGAACTGCTGGTCACCAAGGCGCTTGACCGGTTTCCGGCAGAATCGGCTGGCCCTGGTGATATTGTGGCGGTCGCCGGTTTTGAGGACATCACCATCGGTGAGACGCTGGCCGACCCGGATGATGTTCGACCGCTCCCGATTATTACGGTGGACGATCCCGCCATTTCGATGACTATCGGCACGAACACTAGTCCGTTGATTGGCAAGGTCAAAGGCCATAAACTCACCGCGCGCATGGTCAAGGATCGCCTTGATCGTGAGCTCGTTGGAAACGTTTCGGTCAAACTCCTCGACATTGGGCGCCCGGATTCATGGGAGGTGCAGGGTCGTGGAGAGCTTGCGCTGGCCATCCTGGTCGAGCAGATGCGTCGTGAGGGCTATGAGCTGACCGTGGGTAAGCCACAGGTGGTGACGAAGCACGTTGATGGCAAGCTGCATGAACCCTTCGAACACCTCACGATTGATTCGCCTGAAGAGTATCTTGGTGCGATCACCCAGCTTCTTGCCGCCCGAAAGGGTCGGATGGAGACGATGACCAACCACGGTACCGGCTGGGTTCGGATGGAATTCACTGTTCCCTCACGGGGACTCATCGGATTCCGCACCGAGTTTCTGACCATCACCCGCGGGACCGGTATCGCCAACGCTATCTCACACGGTTATGAACCCTGGGCTGGTGCCATCGAGACCCGCACCAACGGCTCTATTGTGGCTGACCGTGCCGGCGTGGCCACTCCCTTCGCGATGACCGCCTTGCAGGAGCGCATGTCATTCTTTGTGGAGCCCACTCAGGAAGTGTACGAGGGTATGGTGGTGGGCGAGAATTCTCGCGCCGACGACATGGATGTCAATATCACCAAAGAGAAGCAGCTCACCAATATGCGCCAGTCCACCTCAGATACTTTCGAGCGGATGACCCCCTCACGCAGATTGACCCTGGAGGAGTGCTTAGAGTTTGCTCGCGAAGACGAGTGTGTTGAGGTGACCCCCGAGGTGATCCGCATTCGCAAGGTCGAGCTCGACTCCAACGCCCGGGCCCGGGCTCACTCGCAGCGCAAGAAGCAGAACGCATAACCCTGTCGCCATCGCGCGTGTAGCGAGCGCATCCCTGCCCAGCTCCGACCCTTGCGAGGTCCCCACTTCTGCTGCTTCTGGGTCGGGTGGTTTCAGGGTGCTAGTGCGACGGAGTGGCGAGTGGCCCAGGCGAGGAGCTCAGTGGGAGGTGAGGGACGCAGCGGGTGAAGAGCTCAGGGTGGAGAACAGCGCGGCGGATGCTGTGGCTGCGGCTTAGGTGAACAGGGTCGCGCCGACGAAGCTGCCGGATGCTGCACCCGGCGGTACCGCGAAAATTCCCGAGCCCACATGCCGCAGGTACTCGTTCAGGCCATCGTTGCGGGCCAGTGACATCTGAATCGGCACAAATTGGGTAGCCGGATCACGCTGGAAGCTGATGAAGAACAGCCCGGCATTGAGCCTGCCGAGCTCGTCATTACCATCAACGAAATTGTAGCCGCGGCGCAGCATTGCGGCACCACCGTGTGAGCTGGGGTGGGCAAGCCGCACATGTGAGTTGGGGTCGATGAGCGGTGCATCCCCTCGACCAGTGATCGCGAAATCGGGCGCGGTGAACTCATCACCTCCGCTCAGCGGTGCCCCGTTGCCTTTTGTGCGACCAACGAGAGATTCTTGCTCGCGAAGTGAGGTGCGATCCCAGGTTTCGATGGTCATGCGAATCTTGCGGGCGACGAGATAAGAGCCGCCGGTCATCCATCCTTTATCGACCCAGACGTGTTTCTCGACCGCTGCGGTGTCTTCAGCTCTGATGTTGGCGGTGCCGTCTTTGAAGCCGAAGAGGTTACGTGGCGTCAGCTGGGCGCGGGTGGTGGATGAGGTGCGCCCAAAACCCAGTTGAGACCACTTGAGGCTTGCCCGCCCGAAGGCGATACGGGAGAGATTGCGGATCGCGTGTACCGCTACCTGCGGGTCATCACTACAGGCCTGGATGCACAGATCGCCACCCACAAGGGTGTCGACCAGAGCCTCCCCAGGAAAAGCAGGAAGGTCGATGAGTGCCGCTGGACGCTGTTGCGCCAACCCGAACCTGTTGTCGAACAGGCTGGGGCCAAAGCCGAAAGTGATTGTCAGCCCGGCGGGCGGTAGATCGAGAGCTTCGCCGGTGTCGTCCGGGGGTGCATCGTAGGGCCCGCTGGTGGCACCGTATCGACCGGCATCCTGTCCGGTCGTCATGCGGCTTGCGGCGTAGCTCCAGTCAGCGAGCAGTTCACTGAGTTCGTCACGGCTGATGTCGCCCACGTCGAAGGCGGCAAAGTGCAGCCGATCCTGAGCGGGGGTGATGATCCCCGACTGGTGTGTTCCGAAGAACGGGTAGGTCACCGCCGCCCCTGGGAGGCTTTGGGTGCTGCCCTGCCCGAGGGCAACACCCGCGCTGGTGGACAGAGCAGCGCCAAAGGCCCCGGCCCCAGCCAAACCAAACAAACCGCGCCGGGAGAGGCCAGTTTTTAGATCACCCGAGCGCTCCTCGGGATCGAGGTTCTCAGTCACAGCACGAGAGCAGCAGTAAGTTGTGACAGTGGCTCGGCCAGGGCGTTGACCTGGTCGGAGAGCGCCTTGATCTCGGCGGGACTTAGCTCGGTGTAGAGCCGGAAGCCATCACCGACGCGGTGTGTGTCGAGAAGGGTCTGAAGGGTAGCGAACTCTGCATCGAGTTGTTTAGCCAATGCGGGATCTTTCTCTACAAGAATATCGCGCACCCCCTCGAATAGTACCCTGGCACCGTCGATATTGGCCTGGAAATCCCAGAGATCGGTGTGCGACCAAAATTCCTCCTCACCAGTAACTTTTCCGCTGGCTACCTCGTCAAGCAGTCCGATCGCGCCATTGGCTTGCTGGTCGAGGGTGAATTCGAGGTCTTGCACGTTCGTGTAAAGAGTCTCGGTGTCGGTGACTAACTGGTCGGCAAGGTAGTCTCTGCGAGCCTGGTCGTAGGGGGCAAAACCGGGCTCGGCATTGGCAGGCCACAGGTCTTTCTCTATTGCGTGCCAGCCCGTCCATTCCTGGCCTTCCTCAAGATCAGCTTCCCGTAGATCCATCTTGGGATCAAGGTCGCCGAATGACTCGGCGACGGTCTCAATCCGCTCCCAGAACACCCGGGTTGGGGCGTACAGTGCGCGTGCGGTGTCATCATCGCCAGCCTTGTATGCCGCAGCAAAAGATTTTGTCCCGGTGACTAAGTTCTCTACCTGGTCTTTGACGTAGCTCTTGTAGTTGCTGTTGGCGGTCTCGATCTGAGCTTCGAGGTCGACATCCTCGTTCAGAACAGCACCAGAGTCGGTGACAGTAAAGCCAGTTTTGCCCACCCCGGCTCCGACCATGCCCGGTTTGCAAACGGTGAAGTATTTACCGGGTTTTGCCACCACCACAAGATCACGAGAGATTCCTGGGCCAATGTTTTCGACCTCACCAATGATGCGCAGGCCGTCGTCAGCAAGCAGATAAAACTCGGTGACCTTATCGCCGGAGTTGGTCACGGAGAAAACCACATTCCCGCTGGGTGCTTCGGCTTTGGAGACAGCACAGGCGTCGGTTGAACTGTCGACGGTAATGGCGCTGGCTGTCTTGTCATTGACAGCATTGGGAACGCAACCAGCGAGGGAAACCATGACGACAGCTATTGCTGACGTAAGAGCTACCTTCCTTGTTATGGCGCTGGCGGGGTAAGTCGGAGTCATGCTATTCCTTCAGAGGTGGCGAGCGGGCGGGGTCGTGCCGGGGTGCCGGTGCGGCGCCCCGAGCTGATGAAAAGTGTCATAACAGGGATTACGTATGCCAGCCACGCAATGGCCTCAAGCCAGGTAGTGGCGGGAGAGAAATTAACCGTTCCTTTGAGCAACGTTCCGTACCAGCTGTTCGGGGGAATCGCGGCACTGACGTCGAAAGCCAGAGAGTTTAGGCCTGGAAGGAAACCTGCTTCCTGCAGGTCGTGCACCCCATAGGAGAGAACGCCACCAGCGACGATAATCAGGAAGACACCTGTATAGGTGAAGAACTTCGACAGGTTGATCTTGAGTGTTCCGCGGTAGATGAGGTAGCCAAGACCGATCGCCACCGTAATGCCGAGCGCTGCCCCCGTCAGTGGAAGCCCGGTCGAGCCACTGGCTTGCACTGCTGCCCAGATAAAAAGCGCGGTCTCAATACCCTCGCGCCCCACAGCGACAAAAGCGACGAATACGAGTCCCCATCCAGCTCCGCCGAGGTGGGCGTCAACCTCGCCTCGAAGTTCGGTAGATAGGCTGCGTGCGGCCCGGAGCATCCAAAAAATCATCCAGGTCACGAAGCCGGTCGCGATGATGGAGAGCAGGCCGCCGATGAGTTCTTGCGCCTGGAAAGATAAGCCGTAGGCTCCGAAGGTCAGCACTGCCCCAAGCCCGAGAGAAAGGCCAACAGCGATACCGACGCCAAGCCAGATTCGCGGGATCACATCGGTGCGACCGATCTTGTGCAGGTAAGCCACCAGGATGCCGACGACCAGTGCGGCCTCAAGGCCCTCACGCAGGCCAATAAGAAAGTTTGCAAACACGAGGAGCCTTCGGGGTTGTGGGTATTTGGTAAGCCTAACCTAAGTATACCGACGATACCGGTCTCTGCGTATCCTGTCCAGTAGATGAACACGAGGAGAGGCATGATTCAGCGCGCCGAGCGGGTACTTTTTGTGCATGCCCATCCGGATGATGAAACCATCGCCACCGGGGCAACCATCGCGACCCTGGTTCGCAGTGGTGCCACCGTTGCTGTTCTCACCTGCACCCGAGGTGAGCGGGGTGAGGTGATCCCGCCCGAACTGCGTCATCTCAGCGGTGCTGAGCTTGCCGTGCGCCGCGAAACAGAATTGCGTACTGCCCTGCATGCCCTTGGTGTGACCGACCATCGTTTTTTGGGACTGCCCGGAGCGCGGTGGGAAGCCCGCGAGCCGCGACAGTACCGCGATTCGGGGATGCGCTGGGGTCGGTCGGGTGCCGAAGCCATCGACACGGTTGACCCTGAGTCGCTCACGGCAGCAGAACTCGGCGAGGTAGCGGCCGATATTGCCGCCGCGATTGTTGATTTTGGACCTGATGTGGTGGTCAGCTATGCGGCGGATGGTGGTTATGGGCATCCTGACCATATTCGTGCTCACGAGGCAACCCGGGCTGCCGCTGAGGTGCGGCGAGTGGCGTTCTATGCTGTCGACAGTCCCGGAATGCCTCGGGGTGCTGTGACGGTAGACCCCACCGCGGTTCTCGACCTCAAACGGGCCGCGCTTGCGGCGCATCGCACCCAGATCACCGTTACTGCCGAGCAGTTTGCACTCTCTTCCGGTGCTCAGCGACCGATTGCGGCGCTCGAAAGCTTTACCAGGGTGCGGCCTGATGTGCTCGGTTTTCACGATTACGCCCTGTCGACCCGCATCGCCACGATGGCCATTGCTGCCCTATTGGGTGTCTTGGCTGGGGTGACGTTAACCGCCGCTCATCAGGCCAGCGTCACTCTGGGTCCGCTGACCATACCGTGGGGAGTGCTCGTGGCCATTGCCGTCAGCACCGCGATTCTTGTGGGGCTTCGCCTGGTTTTCGAGACTCGCCTAGTGGTCGGATGCGCGGCTCTTGGTCTGCTCGCTTCCGCTGCCCTGTTGGCGGCCAGAACCTCCGGCGGCACGGTGCTGGTGCCCGCGAATCCTGCTGGATATCTGTGGACCTTTGTTCCTGTTGTGGTGGCCGCCGTGGTGCTCGCCTGGCCGAGAATAACGAAGACGCCGAAGCGCATCCGTCGCGGTAATATTGAAGTCTCCGCTTCGAAAGGTCCCGATCTACTGTGACGTACGTGATTGCCCAGCCTTGCGTTGATCTCAAAGATCGCGCCTGCATTGACGAGTGCCCGGTCGACTGCATTTACGAAGGTGACCGCATGCTCTACATCCACCCGGATGAGTGTGTCGACTGCGGTGCCTGCGAGCCAGTGTGTCCGGTGGAGGCCATCTATTACGAAGATGATCTTCCCGATAAGTGGGCCGGTTATTACAAAGCCAACGTCGAGTTCTTCGATGAGGTGGGGTCCCCCGGTGGGGCAGCCAAAGTCGGCGTGATTCATCAGGATCATGCCCTCATCACGGCACTGCCCGAAGGTGGCGGCTCCTCCGAATGAGCCGAACACCGCTGACGCTTCCCGACTTTCCTTGGGATTCGCTGGCTCCCTTTGGTGAACGCGCGCGCGCGCATCCCGAGGGCATGATCGACCTCTCCGTGGGCTCACCGGTTGATGCGAGCCCTCTCGTGGTTCGTGAGGCTCTTGCTGCTGCTACCGATGCCCATGCCTACCCTCAGACCATGGGCAGCCCAGCGTTGCGTGAAGCCATCATCGAGTGGTTTTCACGACGCCGTGGGGTTATTGGTCTTGCGGTGGAGAACGTGCTGCCAACCATCGGTTCCAAGGAACTCATCGCCCTCATGCCGCTGTTTTTGGGCCTGGGCAGGGGCGATGTCGTGGTACATCCTGCCGTTGCTTACCCCACATACGCTCTCGGTGCCGCCCTTGCGGGTGCCTCGGTGGTGGCCTCGGATCACCCCACTGACTGGCCAGAAAATACCCGCCTTATTTGGCTTAATAGCCCGGGGAATCCTGATGGTCGAGTGCTTTCGACCACAGAGCTCCGCCTCGCTGTTGCGCGCGCGCGCGAACTGGGTGCCGTTATCGTCGGCGACGAATGCTACGCCGAACTTAATTGGCAGGGCGATCATGCCACGACATCGATCCTCGACCCCGCAGTGACTGGCGGTCATGATCGTGGGGTGCTCGCTGTGTACTCCCTGAGTAAGCAATCCAATCTTGCCGGCTACCGTGCCGGAATCGTGGCGGGTTGTGCTGAAGTGATTGCTGAACTGCTTGCGGTGCGCAAACACGTTGGGCTTATCCCACCAGCGCCTGTGCAGGAGGCAATGATGGTCGCTCTGGGTGATGAGGTACATGTTGCGGAGCAAAGAGAGTTGTATCGGGCCAGACGCAGCAGGCTTCTCCCTGCTGTTCAGGATGCGGGATACCGCGTCGATCACAGTGAAGCTGGGTTGTATCTCTGGGCGACCCGGGGGCAGGATTCTTGGGATTCGGTTGCGCGCTGGGCCGAGCTCGGCATTCTGGTTGCCCCGGGAGCCTTCTACGGTGAACGTCCTGCGCGCCATATTAGGATCGCTCTTACCGCCACAGATTCAGCCATTAAGGCGGCGATTGATCGACTCTCTCTGTAGATTTTCTCTCATTAATGTGGCTTTTTTTGCGCCATGTAACAGTGGTCTGAGCGGCGCTCTAAGCTGTACTGGTGAACGCTGCTGCTCCCGAGCCCGAGAAAGCCACCCTCCACTTCCCGGGTGGAACCGCTGAGTTCCCGGTGATTCGTGGTACGGATGGGCACGACTCCATCGACATTTCAACCTTTATGAAGCAGACGGGCTTCACCACTCTCGATCAGGGTTTTGTTAACACTGCGTCGACGCGAAGCGCCATCACCTACATTGATGGCGACCGTGGGATCCTCCGATACCGTGGCTACGCCATCGAAGATGTTGCCAAGAACTCCACCTATCTTGAGGTTGCGTGGCTGCTGATCTACGGGGAGCTCCCCTCTGCCTCCGAGCTTGCGGATTTCGACGGTAAGGTGCGCCGCCACACTTTGCTGCATGAGGACCTGCGACGCTTCTTTGACGCGCTACCACATAACGCGCATCCCATGTCAGTGTTGTCCAGTGCTGTATCAGCATTATCGACGTACTATGAAGACTCGCTCGATGTGCATGATCCCGATCAGGTTGAAATCTCGACTATTCGCCTGTTGGCCAAGCTGCCAGTTATTGCCGCCTACGCGCACAAGAAAAGCCGCGGCCAGGCGTTTTTATACCCCGATAACAATCTCAGCTTTGTCGACAACTTCCTCAAGCTCAACTTTGGCACCATGGCCGAACCCTATGAGGTTAACCCCGTGCTCTCGAAAGCACTCGACCGTCTGCTGATCCTGCATGAAGATCACGAACAGAACGCTTCAACCTCGACAGTGCGCCTCGTTGGATCGACGCAGGCCAATATCTTTGCCTCCATTTCTGCGGGTATCAACGCGCTCTATGGGCCATTGCACGGCGGTGCCAATGAGGCGGTTCTCAGTATGCTTGCCAAGATCAAGGCCTCGGGTGAGGGCGTTGAGAAATTCGTTGAGCGGGTCAAGAACAAAGAAGATGGTGTCCGCCTCATGGGCTTTGGTCACCGCGTATATAAGAGTTTCGATCCGCGAGCTACTCTCGTCAAAGAGAGCGCTGATGAGGTGCTCGCCGCCCTGGGGGTTCAGGATGATCTGCTTGACATTGCCAAAGAGCTTGAGTCTGTTGCCCTCGCCGATGATTACTTCATCGAGCGAAGGCTCTACCCCAACGTTGACTTTTATACCGGGGTGATCTACAAGGCGATGGGGTTTCCCTCCCGCATGTTCACGGTTCTCTTCGCTATCGGTCGCCTGCCAGGGTGGATCGCTAATTGGCGTGAGATGAATGAAGACCCTCACACCAAAATTGGGCGCCCCCAGCAGCTCTATACCGGGGCCGAGCTACGCGGCTGGCCGCAACGCTGAGCACTGCTCGCGCTACCGCCGGATCGTAGCTTCGCGTGCGGCCCGAGTTGGCTCGGGATGCGACGCTCTGCTGGCTGATTCCTTGCGGCTTGACGATAGACCTGAGGCAGCTCACCGCACTGTGGGGTGTGTTGCTGTGCGGTCGGGGTTGTGTGGTGGTGGCGTTCTGTTGGAGTTGTGAGCATCCTGTGATGCGTGACCGCAGTCGCGACGGTATGTCGTGGGAGTGTTCCTCCCGGTGGCGGGAGAAGACCACAGGTGGCGGGAGTAACAACTCCCGCCACCTGCTACTTACTCCCGCTGCCCGCATCAAATCTCCCGCCGCCCGTGCCTACTCCTGCCGGAGCAGTTCGTTACTCCCGCCGCGGGGATAAGGTTTTCGGGATCGTGATTTGGTGCGTGTACTCCCACCGCCCCAGTGCGCCCCCGCATACGAAGAGCCGGTTAGGCGTGGAGCGCGGTATTGAGCTCAATGCCGTGGCCCGCGCGCTGAAGCACCTCGACGGCACCGGTCAGCGAGTTGCGGCGAAACAACAAGCCGGGCTTACCGCTGAGCTCCACCGCTTTAACGCTGCGCTGCACGGCCCCGCCGTCGACCATAAGAACTTTTGTTCCTGCCGTGACATACAGCCCGGCCTCGACGACGCTATCGTCGCCTATCGAAATCCCGACCCCAGAGTTGGCCCCCAGCAGTGCACGGGCACCAATCGACACCCGTTCGGTTCCCCCGCCAGAGAGCGTTCCCATAATGGATGCCCCGCCGCCGATGTCCGCCCCATCGCCGACCACCACACCCTGCGAAATCCGGCCCTCCACCATAGAAGTACCCAATGTTCCTGCATTGAAATTAACGAAACCCTCGTGCATCACTGTGGTGCCGGGCGAGAGGTGCGCTCCCAGGCGTACGCGCGAGGCATCCGCGATGCGCACTCGGCTGGGGGAGACGTAGTCGAGCAGTCGGGGGAATTTATCGATGCCGGTAGCTGTGATCCCTTGGCGCTGCAACCGCGGCCGGAGTCGCGCGAAGTCTTCAGGGTGGACGGGACCCGCGTTAGTCCAGACCACAATCGGTAGCTGGCCGAACAGGCCGTCGAGGTTGATCGTGTTGGGTTGCACGAGCAGATGGCTCAGCAGGTGCAGGCGCAGGTAGGCGTCTGGGGTGGAGGTGGGCGGAGCATCCAGATTAATGTCGATGGTGCGAAAGTCGATCGTGACGTTACGGCGGTCATCCGCACCCTCTAGGTCTTCGAATTCGGCGGGAGCGATATGGGGGTCGGTGCCCTCCGGGAGGGGGCCGAGAGCTGTTCGGGGAAACCAGGTGTCGAGAACGGTTCCGTCTCCGGCCACGGTGGCAAGACCGTAACCCCATGCAGTGCGCGAAGTCATGCTGACAAGAATACTGAGGGTTCGCGGCGCGAGGATCCACATCGTCGAATGTTTCACGACCGAGCAGCAGCTCAGCTGCCGTAGTGGAACCGCGCTTGCAGCACAATGAGGTCGGCATCGATGACGCGGTACACGAGCCGGTGTTTCTGGTTGATACGTCGCGACCACACGTTGTCGGCACGGTGCTTGAGTCGTTCGGGTTGGCCGCGACCATCGCTCGGGTTACGTAGTGCGTCGTCGATCAGGAGGTTGATTCTTCTGAGGAGCCGTCGGTCGTTTAGCTGCCACCACTGGCAGTCGTCCCAGCCAGCAGGGTCGAAGACCAATCTCATCCGCGGTCGAGTTCGTGCCCGACGTAGTTGCCGTGTTCAGATCGTTTGATCGCCTCGGCAAGCCGACGGGCGTTGGTCGGCGTGGAAAAGAGGTACATCGTCGTTTGCCACGCCTCATAGTCCTCCTCGGAGATGAGCACCCCGTTGCCGGCCTTGGAGGTGATCGTGACGGCACTATGGTCGTCATTGACCTGACCGAGCAGCGGGAACAGCGATTTGCGCGCGTCGCTAGCGGTGATGGTAGTCACGGTTCACTCCTTTGACTGGTACGTAAAATGGTACCAAAAACGGTCGGCGCTGGCGACCAGAAGCACGCCTCACACCGTGGAACTCATAAACTGGTCGGGTGCATTCCGCCACTTCCGTTACCCCCATCCTCGATCTTGCCGCCTCGTCGGTCGAACTGACCCGTCAGTTGTGCAATATCGAGTCGGTATCGGGTAATGAGAGGATGATCGCCGACGCTATCGAGCTCGCGCTTACCGACCTCGATCACCTTGAGATCGTGCGCCACGGCGATGCCGTCGTTGCCCGCACCCACCTTGGCCGCGCCAGAAGAGTGCTGATCGCCGGGCATCTCGACACCGTACCCATCAACAACAACCTTCCGGTTCGCGAACAAGACGGCTTTTTGTGGGGGCGCGGAACCGTCGACATGAAAGCCAGTGTCGCGATTGCGCTCAAAATCGCTGCCGAACTGACCGCACCCCCGGTCGATCTTAGCTGGATCTGGTATGACCATGAGGAGGTCGACAGCGCACTCAATGGCCTCGGACGGCTGGCCACACATCACCCTGATGTGCTGCTCGGCGATTTCGCGATCCTGGGCGAACCCACGAGCGCGATGGTTGAAGGTGGATGCAACGGCACCGCCCGGGCTGATATCACCCTGCGCGGCACCAGGGCACACTCCGCCCGCTCCTGGGTGGGCCATAACGCGATTCACGACGCCGCACCCGTGTTGGCGATCCTCGCCGAGTATCAGCCTGCCCAACTCGACGTGGAGGGGCTCATCTATCGCGAGGGCCTCAATGCTGTCGGGATCAAAGGTGGCGTGGCCGGCAATGTGATCCCCGATGAGGCGGTGGTGAGCATCAACTACCGCTTCGCCCCCAGCCGTAGCGCCGCTGCCGTCGAGGCTCACCTGCGGGAGGTTTTCGCCGGTTTCGAACTCGTCATCACCGATCTTGCTGAGGGAGCCAGGCCGGGCCTTGACGCCCCCTTGGCTCAGGATTTTTTGTCGGCTGTGGGCGGGGTCGCTGCGCCCAAATACGGCTGGACCGATGTTGCCCGCTTCTCGGCCCTCGGGATTCCGGCGGTCAACTACGGCCCGGGTGATCCGCTGAAAGCCCATGCCGATGACGAGCGGGTAGCCATCAGCGAAATTCTGGAATGCGAGCGAGGGCTGCGTGCATGGCTCAGCGCGAGCTAAGTCTCAGGGTTCGCTACAGACTGACGCCGTGGTGGCTCAAAGTTCTTATAGTCTTCGTCGTTTCACGTGTGGTCACCACGGCCATCATGCTGTCGTTTGCCGCCAGGCAGGGCCCGAACCCGTGGACGCCAGCGAATCCCGACTATTTTGACTTCGCCGCCATCTGGGATGGCCACTGGTATTACATCATCGCCGCTAGTGGCTACCCGAGTGCACTGCCGCTCACCGCCGAGGGCCAGGTAGGGGAGAATGCGTGGGCTTTTATGCCCGCATACCCCTCTCTAGTGCGACTGTTGATGGTGCTGAGTGGCCAGAGTTTCCCGGTGGTTTCCGTACTTCTTTCTGTGGCCTGTGCTGGTGCGGCAGCACTGATGTTCTATCGGCTCATGCACCTTGTGCTGCCGAGTGATAGCGCATTATTCGCCGTCGTTCTGTTCTGTTTCGCGCCGCTCTCGCCGATTCTGCAGGTCGCGTATGCGGAGTCGATGCACGTCCTTCTGCTCAACGTGGCGTTCTACTTGTTGTTGCTGCGTCGATATTGGATGCTCATCCCGGTGGTTGCCGTTATGTCTCTGACCCGTCCGAGTGGTCTCGCCTTCGCGCTAACAATGGTGTTGCATGTCGCTCACCGCTGGTGGACTCAGCGGCCAGCGGCGCGAGAACGCGAAGAGTTTGAACTGCGGGATCGGGTGGCAGCCATCACGGTGATGCTCTTTAGTGGCGTTATGGGTCTTGTCTGGCTTGTGGTGGCTGGGGTTGCCACGGGTTCGATTACGGCATACACCGACACCGAATTGGCCTGGCGCGCTCCTTACATTGGCTATGGTGAGCTCGTTCCCTTCACCCCGTGGGTGAGCGCTGCTGGTTTTTGGGCACCGTGGTTCGGGGTATCGTCACCACTAGTGCTCGTGCTGTTGGCGCTGCTGGTGGCGGGGCTTTTCGCCGCGCTTGTCACCTCTTGGGTCAAGCGTCTTGGGCACGACCTGCGGTTCTGGATCGCGAGCTATGCGCTCTACCTGCTGGCGGTGTTCTTTCCTCAATCGAGCACTTTCCGTCTGCTAGTTCCGCTCTTTCCAGCACTCGGTGCTCTCGCGATTCCGCAGTCAAAGGTTTATCGAATTTCTTGTGTGCTGCTGTGCGTTATCGGGCAGTGGGTTTGGGTTCAGGTCTGCTGGGCGGTGGATGCCCGCGATTGGACACCCCCGTAGTCACGACCTTGCCGGGCTCGTTTTCAGGATACGCAGGCAATGAACGATAATGGAGAGATATTCCACGTGAAAGGGGAACCACCATGGCAGCCATGAAGCCGAGGACCGGTGACGGGCCGATGGAGGCTGTCAAAGAGGGCCGTCTCATTATTGTTCGGGTACCCCTCGAGGGCGGTGGCCGACTGGTGGTCTCCGTCAACGATGCTGAAGCCAAGGAGCTGCACGACGCCCTCGCGGGAGTGGTGAACCCCGCCTGAGTTGCTCACCTCAGTTGGTGGCTTTCAGTCGGTGAGCTTGGTGAGCTGAAGCAGTCCGTCACCCACCGGAGACAGCGCGCTGATCACCGCTTCGGAGGTGGCGATCTCGTTAAGAAGCAGTCGAAAGTTGGCAACCGTGTCATCGCGTTGGGCTGGGTCGGCCACCCGGCCCTTCCAGAGGGCATGAGCCACCACAACGGTACCGCCACGGCGCGCCAGGCGCAGGCCGTGCTCGACATAGTGCACAACTGATGCCGGGTCTCCGTCGATGAAGACCAGATCATAGCTGGCTTCATTCATCCGGGGGAGAACGTCGGCGGCCCGACCGCAGATGAGCCGGATGCGGTTGGCCGGAATTCCCGCTTCACCGAAACCCTTACGAGCTTGCTGCTGGTAGTCCAGTTCGGAATCAATCGTGGTGAGTATGGCCTCGGGTGCGCCTCGCATCAGCCACATGCCACTCACGCCGAGTCCGGTGCCGATCTCGATCATGTTGACAGGTGCAGTAGCTGCAGCAATCACCGAGAGCTGAGCCCCCATCGACGGCGTGACCGGTTCGACTCCGAGCTCACGGCAGTGCTGGCGAACACTAGTGATCTCGGGGGGTTCGACGGTGAACTCTTCGCTGAACTTCCAATTCAACAGCCTGTCTGACACCTGATGCTCCTCACAAGCCCAACTCTAGGCTCAGTTGCCACCGTGAGCGGCTATTCTAGGCGAGTGTCTTTCGGTCTTACCTTCGATAAGTTGCTGATCATTGGGATCATCGCGATCTTTTTGCTCGGCCCAGATCGTCTGCCTTACTACGCCTCGCAGCTCGCTCGACTGGTGAGGTCTGCACGCGGGATGGCCGATGGAGCCAAAGAGCGCATGCGCGAAGAGATGGGCCCAGATTTCGACGATATCGATTGGCGGAAGATGGATCCGCGCCAGTATGACCCGCGCCGGATCATCCGCGAGGCCCTGTTAGACGAGCAGGACGCCCCGGTCGTGCGTCCGCCCCGGTCTGCCGCCGCTGGTCGAGGGTTTTTGAGTGAGGGCAGGGCACCCCACGACTCGGAATCCACCTGAGTGTGTTTGTCGGGTGGTTTTGGGAGAGGAGGATTCGCCCCCGAATACGTAGGGTGTCGGTCCTTGAGTCATGCGGAAGAACTGGATTGATAGAGGGTCGTGACGTTGCATGTTTCTAGAGAGTCCTTAGACTGAGAATGGCGTGTGATAAGTAGCACGGTTTCTTTTCGCCATTCAATCCAGCGTGTTTTTCGAATCTAAGAGAAATTCACATCGTGAAAGTAGGCAAAATATTGAAGTCCGTATTAGCTTTCTTCCTTAGCGCAGCTGTGTCGTTCACAGGCATTACGTCCGCCAGCGCGGAGCAGCTTACTTCTCTCCAGGAAGCAACCTCGGGCTCTGCGGCAATTGCTGCAGTTCAGGCGATTGCCCCCACGAGCCTGCTTGGCAGGGAGGGAAATATTTCTGATTATCTGCTGAGTAGGCAACACCACAAAGACTCGGCGGGCTTATCGGAAGTTCCGCTCAACCTTACGGAGGCATTATCAATCTCTGGGACTTCCACGCAGATTGACCTGTACCTGCCTTTCGCGCGGGATGCAGTGCCTCGGGTTCTTGATGTCGGCCTCACTGAGTTCGATAACCAAAACGGGAGTACAACTCTTCCCATCCCGAAGGCTGATGGCTCTGTCCAAGTAGTGACGGTCATTGCCTCGGCAGACGCGCCTGAACATTACACCTATGACCTTGACCTACCAGAAGGTGCGTCGCTTGTTGTGCAAGAAGACAGCAGCATTCTTATCGCGGGGTCTAGCGGGCAGTACTTGGGCGGAGTGGCCCCGCCTTGGGCGCGAGATAGTGCCGGGATCGAACTGGAGACTCATTATGAGATCAACGGCTCATCGATAAGCCAGGTTATTAGCCACAAAGCCGGTGGAGTGACCTATCCAGTGGTTGCTGATCCATGGCTTGGAGTAGATCTTTATCACTCGCCATATGTAACTTTTGTATCGGCTGGGTACAAGGTCAACGTGACGCCGACCGGTTGGGGAATTGCAAACGCCCAATCGTTCACTTGGTGGGCGCACCGCGACGAAGTAAGAACCAAACTCGGCGAAGCAGCATGGCGATGGACTCCTTCAGTTGAAGAGCAGTTTTATTGTCACTTGGCAGGATTGCCACTTTCGCTCCCGGAATTCAACCTTGAATCATGGCGACCGAATATGAGCTGGTCGACGCAGGCTCCATACAGCTGCAACTATCCCGAGGGAGGATGGGGTTCCATAGGTTGATAATTCTCACGATGAGTAAACGTTTCTTGCCTCGATCACGTTGTCATACTGGCGCTTTGCGGGGGTTTTCGATTGTGGCAAGCTCATGAAAAAACAACCGGCAGCCGCATACGTGGTAGCTATCGGGGCTATCTTTTTGGGAGCAGGCCTCGCTTTTGCGTCGCTGTTTTCTTACTTTGTTCGCTATTCGCAGGTTGATTCTCTCATCGGTGAGATTGATCAGTCGCTTTATCTTCGTCTCAGCACTATGTTCGCGCTTGAAAAGTTCGTGCTTGGACTTGGGGCTATTGTGTGCGCGGTGGGAGTAGTGCTTGCTGTTATCGTAAGC
>JBOFDJ010000134.1:0-8360 GCA_051646885.1 Rhodoglobus sp. | reverse complement strand
AGTTCAAGGAAAGATTCGAGGCGGCGGGTCTTAGCTACGAGCATCGACTCATCGACGATATGGTCGCCTCGGCCATGAAGTGGGAGGGCGGATATGTCTGGGCCTGCAAAAACTATGACGGTGATGTGCAATCAGACACCGTAGCCCAGGGCTTTGGCTCCCTGGGTCTGATGACCTCGGTGCTGTCGGTTCCTGACGGCTCTGTTGTCGAAGCCGAAGCCGCCCATGGCACCGTCACCCGTCACTACCGTCTGCACCAGCAGGGAAAACCGACCTCAACCAATCCCATCGCCTCGATCTACGCCTGGACTCGGGGGCTCTCCCACCGGGCAAAGCTCGACAACAATCCGGCGCTCGCCGAGTTTGCTGACACTCTGGAGGATGTCGTCATCCGTTCGGTCGAGTCCGGTGCTATGACCAAAGACCTGGCCGTCCTCGTGGGCCCAGAGCAGTCCTGGCAGACAACCGAAGAGTTTCTGAGCACGCTAGACACAAACCTGGCAGCACGCCTGGGAGCATCCGCATAGCGCAAGCCAACCCGGAGGGCAGAGCCACACCCATTCACGCTGCTCTTGTGCCGCGGAACGCTGTGACCAGCTGGTCGACGGAATCTAGTAGATCGTCTCGCCGCGCTCCAACATCTCGATAAAGGTCGTGATCTTATTGGCTCGGGTATCAGCGCCCTTGATTCCCATGAGACGAAAGAGGATTGCCCAGCGGTTTTGCGCGCTCACGGTAGCGAAGAATTCGGATGCCGCAGGGTGTGCGTCGAGGGCGGCCTGGAGGTCGGCGGGAACTGGGGCATCTTTCTGGCGGTAGGCGGCATCCCAGCGCCCATCAGCTCGTGCGCGGTCAATTTCTGCCCGACCGCCGTCGCGCATGCGCCCGCACGCTTCCAGTCGTTCAACGATGTCCCGGTTGCGTTGAGACCATGGGCCGCGGGCTCGGCGCGGTGTGAATGACTGCAGTGTGTAGTTATCATCGAATTTGCCGATCTGGCCATCGATCCAGCCGTGGCACAGCGCCACCTCGAGTGCTTCGTCGTAGGTGATCCCCGGTGCTGTCGATTTTTTCTTACGTAGCCGCAGTCGCACGCCGTCGGGGTGACCGGTCTCAAGAATCCACTGTTCCCATTCTTCAACTGTGTTCACCTCAAGAATGGGTTTATCTCCGAAAGCCACCATGCGTTGATTGTAGATCGCGGTGCTGATGCCGACTCGCCAAGAGAGTTCGCGCGCTGTAATCCTACCCCACTTCGAGGGGTGGAAAATAAGGTATTCTACTGAGAGCGGACCCGACCGCCTCCGGCAATAATCCCTCTTTTTCTGTGAAGGAACTCTGTGAGAAATCGTGTTGGCAGTGCTCATGCACGCCGTGCCCTTTCTGTCCATTCGGTCGCGGCAGTATTCGTCGTGGCACTCCTGATTGCGAGCGGCATAGTCGCTGGCGTGGCGGGTTCCGCGGCGGCTGCGCCTGTTCGCCCTGGTGGGAATACTCAGTCGAGTTTCGAGCCTGGTCGCTACATCATTACCCTCGCCGAGGATCCCCTCGCTACCTATTCTGGAGATATTGTCGGATACTCGGCCACGGCACCGCACGACGGTGACCAGCTCAGCACGCGACGTGCCCCCGCAAAAAACTATCGAGACTATCTAATAAATCGTCAGAATCAACTCGCCAGCACGGCGGGTGTCAGCATCGATGCCTCGTACACAATGGCGTTCAACGGCTTCTCGGCGGATCTCAGCTCGGCCCAGGCCGCGAAGCTCGCTGGTGATCGTAGGGTTCTTGCAGTCACACCTGATGAACTCAAGCATGTCACCGCCGTGCCGTCCACAAGTTTCTTGGGTCTTGATGGCCCCGAAGGTGTCTGGGAGTCGATTGGTGGCGCTGAGGAGGCCGGCGAGGGTGTCGTTATCGGTGTCCTCGACACCGGCATCGCGCCCGAGAATCCGGCATTTATTGGTGACTCTCTTGATGATTCCGTAGCACCGGAACCATTTCTCGATGGTGATGCGATCACCTTCGAGAAAGGCGACGGTGGCACCTTCCGTGGCGTTTGCCAGACCGGCACTCAGTTCACAGGGAGCGACTGCAGCACCAAGGTTATCGGTGCCAGATACTTCCTTGAGGGTTTCGGGGCTGGGCGTCTCGGCGATGCCACGACCGGTCCGGGCGAGTTCATCTCACCTCGTGACGGTGATGGCCATGGTTCGCACACTGCCAGCACGGCAGCCGGTAATGTGGCTACCCCCGCCACGGTGGGCGGAGCTGACTTCGGCACCATCACGGGTGTTGCCCCGGCCGCTAAAATCGCCGTCTACAAAGTTTGCTGGTCTGGCCCCGATCCTGCGGTCAGCACCGATGACGGTTGTTCCACAACCGACATCCTGGCGGCCATCGAGCAGGCCGTGGCCGACGGAGTTGATGTCATTAATTACTCCATCGGTGGAAGTGCCGCGCAGACCACATTCTCGCCCACCGATCTCGCATTCCTGGGGGCTGCGTCCGCAGGGGTTTTCGTCGCGGCCTCTGCCGGGAATGATGGGCCCACTGCCTCCACGCTTGATAATGCGAGCCCATGGATCACTACGGTCGCGGCCAGTACGATCCCCTCCTATGAGGCGACCGCAACTCTGGGTGATGGCCAGGCTTTTGCCGGGGCATCCATCACTGTAGGTTCCCAGCCCATCACGGGAAAGTTAGTCAACTCGACCGCAGTGGCGGCTCCCGGTAGCGAGGATGTCAGTTTTTGTGCCCCAAATTCTCTGAGCTCGGCTGCTGCGGGAGCCATTGTCGTCTGTGATCGCGGTGTGTATGACCGGGTCGCGAAATCCGCTGAGGTCGCTCGGGTCGGTGGTATTGGAATGGTCCTGGTGAACACCGGACCCGGTTCCATCGATACCGATCTTCATGCCGTCCCGACTGTGCATCTTGATTCGACCTTCCGCTCTCAGGTGGTCGACTATGCGGCCACCGACTCAGCGACGGTCACCCTGACGAAGGGAAACCAGACCGATGACACCCCGCCCACGCCGCAGATTGCTGGCTTCTCCTCGCGCGGGCCGGTCCTCGCCGATGGCAGCGATGTTCTGAAGCCGGATATCGCGGCACCCGGTGTATCAATCCTGGCGGCCGGTCCGAATCAAGAGTCGACCGATCCCACCTTCGAGTTTTTGAGTGGAACCTCCATGGCCGCCCCGCACATTGCTGGGATTGCCGCCCTGTATCTGGGGGAGCGCCCCACCGGAACACCATCTGAGGTCAAATCGGCCATGATGACCACGGCATCCGACACCCTTGATGCCGCAGGGGATACCGCCACTGACCCCTTCGCCCAGGGTGCCGGGCAGGTAGATCCAACCCGTTTCTTCGAACCGGGTTTGCTCTATCTGAACGGTCCAATTGACTGGAAGGCGTATCTGCAAGCACTGGGCTACGACGCTGGTGTTGAGCCGATTGACCCGAGCAACCTCAACCTTGCCTCGATTGCGGTGGGAACACTCGCGGGGCCCGAAACGGTGACTCGCACGGTCACATCAACACAGGCGGGTACTTTTACGGCGAATCTTGCTGGTCTTGACGGTATCGATGCGGTCGTGCAGCCCTCCACGCTGGAGTTCGCTGCACCAGGAGAAACGGCGAGCTATTCGATCACTTTTACTCGAACGGATGCTGAGCTCGACCAATTCGCTACGGGATTCATCACCTGGACCTCGGGCAGTGCCACCGTCCGCAGCCCCATTGCGGTTCAACCGGTCCCGATCACTGCTCCCGCTGAGGTGGAAGGCGTCGGTACCACGGGCTCGATGGATGTCACAGTAACGCCGGGAGGTGACGAGGAGATTCCACTGACGACCTCCGGTTTGTCGCGAGGGGAGCGCGTTCCGGATCCGAAAGGGCTTCAGGAGGAGCACTCGGGTTTTGACCGGACCGGAGGTGTGGGGGAGTATCTGATTGAGGTCGCTCCGTCCGCCGAGTTGGCGCGATTTGATCTGGATTGCCTCGATGATGCGGCTGATCTTGATCTGACCGTCAATCGCTTGGATGCGGGCGGCGAGCCCATCATGACCTGGAGTTCAGCGACGAGCTCGTCTGATGAACGGGTCGATATTTCGGCCCCTCAGGCGGGTAGATACCAGGTTGTGGTGAGTGTTTTTTCTGCTCCGGAGGGTGTGGCATGGGATCTGACCGCCACCTCAGTTGCTCCCGGTGGTTCGTCGCTGACGCTGGCACCCGCTGTGGTCTCGGGCATTCAGGGTGCCCCCGTGAAGTTCACCGCCTCATGGTCAGGCCTAGAGCCGGAGTCGAGCTATCTGGGCCTGGTCAGCTACGGGGACACTGATCGATATACAACGGTGCAGGTTACGACAGAGAAGTCGTCGCTGCCCGATGCTCCGCATAATCTGGTGTTGCCGGGTATTTCGGGTGCTCCCGATGTCAACAAGAAGCTCACCGCCAGTCCAGGGCAGTGGGATGCTGAAGGCCTCAGTTTCGACTATCAGTGGCAGCTCAACGGTGCAGAAATTGCGGGAGCGCAGGCAGCAACCTATACCGTGAAAAAGGCAGATGAGGGTGCTGTGCTGACGGTCGTAGTCACGGCGACTGCGCCACAGGGTTCGCCGGGAAGAGCGACCTCAGCTCCGGCAGCGGTGCGCTTCTCCTCAAAGACCACCCTCTCGCTCAGTCGGCAGGTGTACTTTTCTTGGCAGTCTTCTACGGCGAAGATCGCTATTGCCACCACAGCGGCAGCCCCGGCGACAGGTTCCGTTCTTCTCAGTATCGACGGGCGCGACATCACCACGCCCATCGTTCTGGCTGCCGATGGTACGGCGAACTATCGGCTTCCGAAGCTCTCGGCTGGGGTGCATACCATCACGGTTGACTACATCGGTGACGATCTGGTTGCGGGATCGACAAGTGCCGCCCGAAAGCTGTGGATTATTTTCTAGGCGCGCCTTCACGAGAGATCAGGCTTTGTGGGCGGGATAAGCTAGCGCTGTGAACACACCGGTCGACGTTGCCCTGATCGGGGGAGGCATTATGAGTGCCACCCTGGGGGCGCTTCTCCAGCAGCTTCAGCCGGACTGGAGCATCCGCATTTATGAGCGACTCGATAGTGTCGCGCAGGAAAGCAGCAACCCCTGGAACAATGCCGGTACTGGCCACTCCGCGCTCTGTGAGCTCAACTACACTCCAGAGCGCCCCGACGGCACTATTGACGTGACCAGTGCGGTGAAGGTGAACGAGCAGTTTCAGGTGTCACGTCAGTTTTGGTCGTATCTTGTTTCCACGGGTGCGCTGCCGGAGCCGCGGGCGTTTATCAACGCGACCCCACACATGAGTTTTGTGTGGGGTGAAGCCAATGTCGATTACCTGCGCCGGCGCTGGGAGGCACTCAAGGAGCATCCCTTATTTCAGGGAATGGAGTACAGCCAAGATCCGGCGGTGATCCGCTCCTGGGCACCTCTCATGATCCAGGGTCGCCGCGGCTCGCAGCCGATCGCGGCAACCCGGATCGCAGCCGGTACCGATGTAGATTTTGGCGCGCTCACCCAGCTTCTGACTGAGAGTGTGGTCGACGGTGGCGCGACTCTGAGCACCGGCGTGAGGGTGACCGGGATCACCCGCGCTCGCGATGGTCTCTGGAGGTTGACACTGCGCCGCGATATTGGTGGCACTCCTCTTGCCTCGACCACCGCGCGTTTTGTTTTTGTAGGGGCCGGAGGGTATGCCCTCAATTTGTTGCAGAAATCGGGGATCCCTGAGATTCGTGGCTTCGGTGGCTTTCCCGTCAGCGGAGAATTTCTGCGCACCGATAATCCTGAGATCGTCGCCAAGCACGCGGCGAAAGTTTACGGTAAAGCCTCCGTCGGATCGCCACCTATGTCGGTGCCACATCTCGACCTGCGGATGGTCGATGGAGCAGGCAGTCTCATGTTTGGGCCCTATGCTGGCGCGAGTCCTCGGTTTCTCAAAACGGGCTCCATGGTTGATGTTCTGAGCCAGCTTCGCTGGCATAACGTGCTTCCGATGTGTGCTGCTGGCCTACATAACCTCGGCTTGGTGAAATATTTAGTGGGCCAGCTTGTGGCATCCAAGGGTGCAAAATTTGCGGAATTGGTGAAGTTCTATCCTGAGGCGAGGGCTGAGGATTGGTATACCATCGCGGCGGGTCAGCGGGTGCAGGTGATCAAGAAAGATGTCAAGAAGGTCGGTGTGCTGCAATTTGGCACCGAGGTTGTCTCAGCAGCGGATGGCAGCATCGCGGGCCTGCTGGGTGCGTCTCCCGGTGCTTCCACTGCGGTGCCGATCATGCTCGACCTGCTAGAAAGATGCTTCCCTGACCGCATTTCTGGCTGGAAGTCGACACTCAAACAAATGGTTCCCAGCTACGGAATCCGACTCTCCGATCAGCCGATTCTTGCTGCGAAAACCCTGAGGCGCACAGCAAAAATACTCAAGATCAAGGCGTGATTGTGGGCCGTAGGGTGACAGCAATAACAGTGATCTGGATGCTGCTTCCCCGGTGTGTTTCGTGGTCCGTGCCCCGATTGCGGGCTGTTGAGTGGATGTTCCGCTCTGCCATAGTGAGGATGTTCACCAGAGCAGGTAATGACAGCATTAACCCTGCGGGCGTGTGGTTTTTGCGCTCACCTTGACCAGACATTTCAGCACCGAGGAAACCCGATGACAGCATTCGATCCATCCCATCATGGTGTGGATGCTGCGGTCACGGCACCTCCGCGGATCCGTCTTGCTGTTCTGGACGACCATGAAATTCTCCTCGACAGTCTCGGTAGTTGGATCACGAGCAATGCTCCTGATTTTGATCTTGTCCTTAGCGCCACGACGTGGTTGCAGCTCGTACATAGCCATAACTTCCCGACCGACCTGGTGTTTCTTGATTTTCAGCTCAAAGAGCCGGTGTCGATTGAGGCCAGGGTGCGCACCTGTCGGGCTGCCGGGTCAAAAGTTATTGTGCTCTCCAGTCACGATAACCCCGAGTCTCGTGAGCGAGCGCTGGCGGCGGGCGCTGTGGCATTTCTGTTAAAAGCCAAGCCCATGCAAGAGGTGATGGATGCTGCCCGCGCGGTGATGGGTGTCGCGCTCGGTTCCGAGCAACGAGACTGGAGACCGAGACCGACAACCACCACCACCAAGCTGCGGCCCAAGCTCAGCCCAGGTGAGGCGCAGGCATTTACTCTTTACGCTTCGGGTCTGAGTACTCCAGAGGTGGCCGAGCAGATGAATGTGCAGTACGAGACGGCAAAGACATATCTGCGTCGGGTGCGGCAGAAGTACTCGAAGGTGAATCGGCCCGCCAGCAAGAAAACGGAGCTGATTCGACGGGCTGCCGAAGACGGTTTTCTCCGCTGACACAGCTACGCTGACGGGAACAGGTCGCCACGACGACAAGGAGTCCCGATGAGTAAACTATATTTTCGCTATGGCGCGATGAATTCTGGTAAGAGCACCGCTTTGCTGCAAGCGGCTTTCAACTATGAAGAACGCGGTCATCATGTTCTGCTGACAAAGCCACAGATTGATACCAAAGGCGACTCGCTGATTGTGTCGCGGCTCGGTGTGTCGCGGCCGGTTGACTTTGTCATCAACCCTCACGAGGATTTCCTAGAGAAATTTTGGTCGCGGCGAGCGGCGGCTCAGCAGACAGGGGCAAACATTAGCTGCCTTCTGGTCGACGAAGCCCAGTTTCTCAGTGAAGCTCAGGTCGACGACCTCTTTCGTATTGCCATTCTTGAGCAGGTGCCCGTTTTGGCCTACGGAATCCGTACCGATTTTCAAACTGTCGCATTCCCCGGAAGTCGACGGCTGTTAGAAATTGCTCATTCATTAGAAGAGCTCAAGACGATTTGCCGGTGCGGGCGCAAAGCCATTTTTAACGCACGGCGACTCGGTGATCGATTCGTTTTCGACGGGGATCAGCTTGCTATCGATGGAGTCGATGCTGCCTACGAGTCGTTCTGTGGTTCCTGCTATCTGCAGGAAAGCGAGGGTGTGCTTAACAACGGATGGCGACCGCGCTATGACACCAGTTATGGCAGTGCCCCAGATCCTGATTTTTCTTAGGAGGCAGCTCGGGGCTTGCGGTGCCGATAATCCGCCCCGCCCCGCAGTCCGTTGGCAGAGGAAAGGCAGGATGCGGGACTGGCGCACCCGGTAGTGGGGACAACACGCTCATCCAAGCAACAAGGAAACCTCTAAGTGATCGCGCCGATAGGTTATGGTCGTCGGGTGGGTCTGGTGTCCCAGCGGTAGCGGGTCCAGGCTTCTCGGATGAGGCGTCTTGTGGTGATGATCGCGGCGGCGAGGGCGATGAATGCGTCGATCACTCGGGT
>JBOFDJ010000133.1:0-29113 GCA_051646885.1 Rhodoglobus sp. | reverse complement strand
CTTCACAAGCAACAGCGAACGCCAAGCAGCACTTGCGCCCTGGATCGAGTACTACAACAATGAACGACGCCACTCAGCCCTCGGAGGCAAACCCCCAATCAGCCGACTGACACCAACCTCATGACCGGATACACCTAGGCGTGTTGGGCAACAAACGGGAGTGCGCGGTATTAACGGTCGCACCCAGTAGCATCGAGTCGATGGAATCCTTGATCACAACTCCTTACGAAGATCTTCTCGGTGAGACCCTTCGCCAGGGCATCCACAAGAGCGACCGCACTGGAACCGGAACGGTAAGCGTTTTCGGTCGTCAGCTTCGCTACGATCTGGCCAAGGGCTTTCCGCTAATCACCACAAAGAAGGTTCACTTCAGGTCGATTGCTTATGAGCTGCTCTGGTTTTTGCGTGGCGAGAGCAATATTTCATGGCTCACAGAAAACGGTGTCACAATCTGGGACGAGTGGGCGGATGCTTCGGGTGATCTTGGCCCTGTTTATGGCGTGCAGTGGCGCTCCTGGCCTACCCCGAGCGGCGAGCAGATCGACCAGATTTCTGAGGTTATTACCGCGATCAGGGCGACACCGGATTCTCGGAGGTTGATTGTGTCCGCATGGAACCCCGCAGATATCCCCAGCATGGCTTTAGCGCCGTGCCATGCGCTCTTTCAGTTTTATGTGTCTGAAGGGAAACTCTCTTGCCAGTTGTATCAGCGCAGCGCTGACCTCTTCCTTGGTGTTCCTTTCAATATCGCCAGTTACGCCTTACTCACTCATCTGGTCGCGGCACAAACAGGTCTTGACGTGGGCGATTTTGTCTGGACTGGCGGCGACTGTCATATCTATGACAATCATCGCGAGCAGGTTGCCGAGCAGCTCACTCGGGTACCGTACCCATTACCTAAACTTCGGCTTGCTTCGGTTCGCGGCAGCGTCTTTGACTATGCGTTCGAAGACTTTGTGATCGAAGGTTACCAACATCATCCCGCCATCCGCGGTGCCGTGGCGGTATGACAAATCTCTTAACTGCGCAACGGCGCGTCGGTCTGATCTGGGCTCAGACACAGAGCGGGATCATCGGCAGAGAGGGTCGCATTCCCTGGCATCTCCCCGAAGATCTTGCGCACTTCAAAGCGGTGACCATGGGCAATCCTGTCGTCATGGGGCGGCGCACCTGGGATTCTTTGCCGAGTCGATTTCGTCCCCTTGTTGGTCGCGTCAATATCGTTGTGACGAGACAGGCTGACTGGCGTGCCGAGGGGGCTAGCGTGGCGCACACCCTCGACGAGGCATTGCTTCTGGCCGCTCAAGCATCAGGCGACAGTGTGTGGGTGATCGGCGGTGGCGAGCTTTACCGGGCCACGATGGCGAGGGCCAATGTCCTCGAGGTGACCGAGATCGCAGCACAATTCGAAGGAGATACGACTGCTCCGATCATCACGAGCCACTGGGGCGTTCGAAACATCGATCCTCCGGTTGGCTGGCATAGGTCACGCTCTGGCCTCGATTATCGTTTTGTTCGATACGAAGCACTCTGATTTTTCCAGCAGTAGCGAGCTTGTCGGCCACACCAGATACCCTAGAGCCCATGGATAGTGTCAACCCCTTTGGGCAAGTGCTGGTCGCGCTGGTCACACCGTTCACTGCTGACGGCGAGGTGGATTGGCCGGTTGTTGAACGGCATGTTGATGATGTGATCGTCGGCGGTGTTGACGGCGTTGTCATTTCCGGCACCACAGGTGAGACCTCGACTCTGACCGATGCAGAGAAGCTGCGGCTTGTAGAGGTGGCGAAGAGTGTTTCTGATGGTAGAGCAAAGATCGTGATGGGAGGCGCTTCGAACGAAACCGCTCACGCTATAGAGCTCCATAAAGCCAGTGCAAAGGCTGGTGCCGACGCCGTGATGGTCGTCACTCCTTACTACAACAAACCGACCCAGTCTGGTGTTCTTACGCATTTCCGTATGATTGCCGACGCCACCGATCTGCCGGTTATTCTCTATGACATCCCGGGTCGCGCCGGCATTCCGATCAGATACGACACCATTATGCGCGCCTCGCAGCACCCCAATATTCGTGCCGTTAAAGATGCCAAAGGCGACTTCAGTGAGGTCAGCCGCGTTCTCAATAACACCGACCTGCTCTATTTTTCTGGTGACGATGCCTCCGTGCTGCCCCATTTGGCCATTGGGGCTGCGGGGCTTATCGGGGTCACGGCTAATATTGCTGCCGCCCCCTATCGACAAATTGTGGATGCCGTCAATGTCGGTGATTTGCTCACCGCTACCGCGGCACATCAGTCCCTCGAACCGTTGGTTCGCGCCGTGATGACTCATGTTCCCGGCACGGTGGCGGTGAAGTACATCCTGCACGGGCTTGGGCGCATCGCGAGTCCACGTGTGCGTCTTCCGCTTGTTGGGCCTGAAGATGGTGAAGCGGCAATCATCGAAGAAGATCTCAGTCTTGTGCGCAATATCTCTGGCTTAGTTTTCGACAATTTTCGCCCTGACCGCAACGCCGCTGCGGGTGGTGCTCTCCCGAAGGTGGCAGGAACCACTCGCTAGCTGTGGAAAGAATTATCCAGGGGGTAAGATGCCCCATAACCCCGATGCAAGGTACTAATGCCAGTTTCTCTTTTTAGCCCGCCCGCACTTCCGCAAGGAACTCTTCGTGTCATCCCGATCGGTGGCCTTGGCGAGATCGGTCGAAACATGACCACCTATGAGTTCGGTGGCAAGTTGCTGATCATCGACTGTGGTGTGCTTTTTCCCGAAGAAAACCAGCCGGGCGTTGATTTGATTCTTCCTGATTTCAGTTCGATTAGGGATCGCCTGGATGATGTTCTTGGCATTGTCCTCACCCATGGCCACGAAGACCACATTGGCGCCGTACCGTATCTTCTCAAACTGCGCCAGGATATTCCGTTGATCGGCAGCACGCTTACTCTTGCTTTGATCGAAGCAAAGCTCAAGGAGCACCGCATCACGCCATACACTTTGACCGTGCGTGAGGATCAACGCGAAAAAATGGGGCCTTTCGAACTCGAGTTCATCGCGGTGAATCACTCGATTCCTGATGCTCTTGCGGTCGCGGTTACCACCGAAGCTGGCCTTGTCCTGCACACCGGTGACTTCAAAATGGATCAGCTGCCACTAGATGATCGCATCACCGATTTGCGCGCTTTTGCGCGCCTCGGCGAGAAAGGCGTCGATCTTTTCCTTCCCGATTCCACGAATGCTGACGTTCCAGGGTTTACGCCCAACGAGCGTGATATTGGTCCCGTGCTTGAGGCGGTCATTGCTAAAGCGCCTCGTCGGGTCATTGTGGCAAGTTTCTCCAGCCATGTGCATCGTGTGCAGCAGGTCTTAGATGCTGCCGTTGCTAATGACCGGAAAGTTGTCCTCATGGGCCGCTCGATGGTGCGCAATATGGGGATCGCGGCCGATCTAGGTTTCCTCAAAGTTCCGGATGGTGTTCTGCTCGATGCCAAGAAGGCCGCAGATCTTCCCGATCATCGACTGGTGTATATGTCGACCGGGAGCCAAGGGGAGCCCATGGCTGTTCTCGCGCGCATGGCCAATATGGAGCACCAGATCGAGGTGGGTAAAGGCGATACCGTTATCCTGGCTTCATCCCTTATTCCTGGTAACGAGAATGCGGTGTATCGCGTTATCAATGGCCTCACGAAACTCGGGGCGAATGTCGTCCATAAGGCCAATGCCAAGGTCCATGTCTCTGGTCATGCTGCTGCGGGCGAACTTCTCTATTGCTACAACATTCTGAAACCGAAGAACGTCCTTCCCGTTCATGGGGAGTATCGTCATCTGGTGGCGAACGCCGACCTCGCGATTCGCACCGGTGTTCCCGAAGAGAACACCATCATTGCTGAGGATGGCACCGTCATCGACTTGCGTGATGGTCGTGCCAGTGTGGTGGGCCAGCTTGACCTCGGTTATGTCTATGTGGATGGCTCCAGTGTCGGCGAGATTACCGATGCTGACCTTAAGGATCGGCGCATCCTTGCCGAGGAGGGTTTTATCTCGATCTTCGTGGCGGTGGATCCCCAAACCGGGAAGGTCATTGTTGGGCCTGAGATTCAGTCTCGGGGGTTTGCAGAAGATGAAAAAGTTTTCGATGCGGTTATTCCGCAGGTCCTCAAGGCGCTCACGGATGCCGCTGAGAATGGTACGCGGGATACCCATGCCTTTGCTCAGGTTGTTCGGCGGACAGTCGGTCGTTGGGTGAACACCCAGCATCGTCGCCGCCCCATGATTGTCCCTGTGGTGATTGAAGCCTAGGCTGCTGACCTGGGTGGAGCAATGACCGTAGATTATGGATAGCAAGAGTAGGCAGTAGTGAGTATCGCACGCAAGTGGGTTTTCCCGATCATCCGAATAGTAATTTTCGCGGTGATTGCGGTAGCCCTGGTGAAGATCGCCTTCCTTTCCGATGCCTCGACTGGAACGCAGGGGGCAAGACCCACGGCCGAGATCGTGGAACCCCAGATCGCGGTGACGGTAGGTACGATCCAGAATAACGTGATCGTGCAGGGGACGGTTTCTGGTGATCAACCCACGGTGATTAAGGCCACGCTCTCGGGCCAGGTTCGTGAGGTTTTGGTCAAGCAAGGCCAACAGGTCAGCGTCGGTACCGAAATTGTGAAGCTCAAAGCCGAGGTCACTAACCCCGATGACACGACCTCGGTTGATTACGAGATCGTGACCTCTCCGGTGGCGGGGGTCTTGACAAAATTCTCGGCCTTGGCCGGGCAAACCTTTGCCGTCGGGGATGATGTGGGGGAGGTTGCGCCGTCCACCTTTTCGGTGAGTGGCCCGATCTCACCCGAGCAGCAGTACCGTCTGACTAATCAGCCGACCGAAGCTCAGGTCACCATTACCGGAGGTCCGGCACCTTTTACCTGCACGGGGCTCACCATTTCTTCACTCGCTGCGGGGTCGGAAGAGCCTCAGGCAACACCGACGAGCCCCACGGTGCGCTGCTCTGTGCCGCCCGAGGTGAGAGTTTTTGCAGGGCTTTCCGCTGAGCTAACCCTCGCGGGGGGAGTCGCGACAGATGTGCTGACCGTTCCCGTTACGGCGGTGGAGGGCTCGGCACAGAAAGGCAATGTTTTCTTTGTGCTTCCCGACGGAAGCACAGAGCCTCGCTCGGTTACCCTGGGCATCAACGACGGGATCACTGTTCATATTATTGATGGGCTCGTCGAGGGAGACCAGATTCTTCAGTTTGTCCCGGGTGCGCTCGCGGTAGACGGGGCAGGATCGCAAGAATGCATTGATGACGGCAGCGCGGAAGAGTTCTGCGAATGAGTTTGCTCAAGCTGAATGATGTGACCAAATCGGTCGATCTTCCTGATGCCCCTCCTTTGCACATCCTCCGGGGTATCACGCTCGAGGTGTCTGTTGGTGATCATCTCAGTATTGTTGGCCGGTCCGGTTCGGGTAAGTCGACATTGCTTAATCTCCTGGGACTGCTTGATAATCCGAGTACAGGAGAGGTTCGTTTCGATAATCGCCTCATCGCAAAGATGTCGGCAGCCGAACGTGATCGTGCCCGTGGTCATAACGTGGGATTCATTTTTCAGCAGTTCAACTTATTAGATGGTCGAACCGCGCTAGAGAACGTGATGACTCCATTGCTGTATGCCCAGGGTAAGCAGTTCTGGAATCGCAAACAGATTGCTCTCGACATGCTGGGACGGGTGGGGCTCGAGCATCGTGTTGAGAGCATGCCCAGCACGATGTCGGGTGGTGAACAGCAGCGGGTAGCCATTGCGCGTGCTTTGGTTCGTGGTCCGCGGTTGATTTTGGCAGATGAACCCACCGGTGCTCTTGACATTGAGACGGGTTCCACGGTGATGGCTCTGCTGGACGAGGTAGCCCAAGAATCAGGAGCGGCCTTAGTCACGATTACTCACGACGCCACGGTCGCTCAGCTTGCTCGCAGTCATTACCGACTCGATGCTGGGATGCTGTGGCCGGTCGCGATCAGACCGCAGGGTGCCCTTGAGTCGGTGACACTGTTGTGAGCTGGATTGTCGGGGCGTTTTCTGAAGCCTGGGCTGAGCTGCGCATCCACCGCACCAGAGTGTTGTTGAGCCTGATCGGGGTCGCCATTTCTGTCACGGCGCTGACGAGCGTCATCGGTTTCGGTGAGATAGTGCAACAGGCTCAGACTGAGGGCTACGAACGCAGCTTGGGGCGCCCCGCGACGCTGATCGCCTCCCCTCTCAGCACCGCAGACCAACAGGTGGACCTGGCTGCACTCAACACCGCCTTCGACACGGTTGTTGAACGCTACGGGATCAGATGGTCAAGTCGGGTGTCTTCTGGCGAGGTAGCAGTGCAGTTCATTGATGGTGTGGTGCCGGTCGAGACAACAGTTGTTGATCCCGATTACGGAACCATGCATCGGGTAGCGTTGACCGCTGGCTCCTGGTTCACCGATGACGATACTGGGCGTCTTGCCCCCGCTCTCGTCGTTAACTCGGAGGTCTGGAATCGGCTGGGCTCGCCAGACTTAGCACAGCATCCCACGGTCAGTCTCGAGGGTGCGAATCCGATCACCGCGGTTATTGTCGGAGTCACACCATCAACATCTGCCGATACTGAGCTGACGATGTTCCTTCTCACGGAGGCCTATGCGGTGGTGTCAAGTTCGGAAGAACGGGCGGATGTCATCCCGCAGTTCGAGTTGTGGGTTCCGCCCACGCTCGCGCAGCAGTTGGCTCCGCTGATCAAGCGTGATATCGAGGGTGCTCTTGGGCAGGGCTGGCAGATTGATGTGTCTCGCCAGGACTACCAAGGTTCATCAGGCGAGGATCCTTTGATGCCGGTTAAGCTGTTGATCGGCGGTGTTGCCATTTTGGTATTGCTGTTGGGCGCTTTGGGGCTCCTCAACATTTCCTTGGTCACGGTGCGGCAGCGCATCCGTGAAATTGGTATTCGGCGCAGTTTTGGCGCTACTGCCCCTCGAGTGTTCTTTGCGGTGATGCTCGAAAGTGTTGTGGCTACTGCCGCGGCTGGTGTTGTCGGGGTTTTTCTTGCGGTGTTGATAGTGAAGAGTCCCGTGGCGGCAGATTTTATTGGTCAGGGAATTTCAGAGCTGCCGCCGTTCCCGATCCAGGCTGCCCTCTTGGGCTTCGCGGTCGCGGTTGCGGTCGGCGCGCTTGCGGGTGTGCTGCCGGCTCTGATCGCGGTTCGGGTGAAAGTAATTGAGGCGATCCGTTATTAGCGCTGCGAGGTGCCGAGGTGCCTCATTGAGAAGTGAGCGCGTGATGTGAGTTGGTGCCTCACGTATTGTGAGTGTGAGGGCTTGCGGTTATTTGGTTGTTTGGAGTCGACGGATCGATGGTTTTAATGATGCCATGTCGAGGTGTCGGTTCACGGTCATTGCCTCGGTTTTGCTTTGGGATAGCTCGATCAGTCGGAGCTGTATTTGGTTGATGTGGCGGGTTAAATCGGCAGGGTTGACCCCGACGATCCGGTCTTGGATTTTACGGGTCTGCTCGTCGGTGAGTAGCCCCGAGTCTCGTACTCGCTGCCACGGGGTCTTCGGGTTGTCGTAGAGGCGTGTGCGGCGCCCGTCGGCTGCGGTCGCGTAGCCGACGGGTTTCTTCGTCGGGGTGAAGAAGTTCAACCTCGTCGATACCAGACGCCACAGATCATTCAGTAGGGTGAGTTCTTCGGCGGTGTCGTAGCGCCAGTAGAACGCGTGCTTGCGCACGACGTGGTTGTTCTTAGACTCCACGGTTGCCTGATCGTTCTTCCGGTAGGGCCTCGACCGGGTCTGGGCGATGTCGCGTTCTTGGAGCCAGTCGGCAACGTCGCCGTTGATGAACTCTGACCCGTTGTCGGAATCGAACACGACAAGGGGAAATGGGAACATGCCCTGCAAGTTGCCGACTGCCTGCACGATCCATTTCGAGGCGTTGTTGCGGATTGATGCGTTCTCGGTTCACCCGGTGACCAGATCTGTCATCGTCAACGTTCGGGCGAACTCGCCAACGAAGGTGGGCCCGCAATGCGCGACGGTGTCCGCTTCGATCACCCCCGGCCTGGTGGGCGGTTCGTCGCCGGCCTTGGACAGCCCGATCGAGTTGCGCAGCAGCGGCGACGGCTTCGTGGTGGTGATACCCCGCAACTGCATCGACCGGCGGGCCGGTGCCAGATACCGGTCGATCGTCGCAGCGCTCATCGCCTCCAACTCGGCGATCGTCTCGGTCGTCGCGAAGGGCTTGTCAAGGTCGCCCGCGGTGATCAGCAGCGGTAGCCACAGCTCGAGCATCACGGCGAGGTATTTCCCGCACGGGAAACCCATCAGGGCCCACACATGCTCCAGCAACGCTCGCGCATCGTCGCCATATCGCTTCGCGCGCAGCTTGCGCCGATCGACCTGCTCCGCCGGGTCTGGCAGAACCGGGCCTGTCAACGCCCGCCGCACGCTCGACCTGCCCATCCCCGTCGTCGACATCACCTCGTCGAGGATCCGTCCCCGATCACCCTTCGATGCCCTCCGGTAAGCAGTACGCAGTTTGTTTGTGACGTGCCTTCTCGCGGCCATCGGAATCTTGCCTTCCACAGAGCAAGCTTCACGCTCAAAGAATGTGAGGCACCAACCGCACCCACGCGCTCAAAGAAGATGAGGCACGTCGGGTGCTTCACGTAAGTGTGAGCGTGTGCCTACTAATAGGGGCCATGTATCGGTCTACCTTCATCATCGTCCCGGTTATTGTTGCTCTCGCCCTTGCGGGTTGTTCCGCTTCGGTTGCCACTACTCCTGAGAGTGGTTCTGCGTCCTCGTCCCCGGCTCTTCAAGGTGCACCACAGCAGAAGCATGTTCCCTCAGAGCTTGTTCTTACGGGTGCTGGCATCGGTTCGCTCGTGGTCGGGCAGGCTCCACCGGTTTCCGATCCAGCGAAGGATGTTTTGGTTTTCGACTCCAAGTACTGTAAAGCGACGGAAGATGAGCCGGAGCGCGGGCTGTGGATTTTCAACCCCAACTACGAGCTCGACACCGAGGCGACTCACGCCAAAGTTGATGGTAATGGTGTCGTTTCGAGAATTGTTTTACGGAGTTTTGAGGCCCCGAAATCCGCTGGCTCTAATGTCAAGACTGTTTTCACCGATACCGGTATTCGGTAGGCAGTTCATTGGAAGATTTACTCGCAGCCTACCCTGGTGGACTGATCCAGAAGAATGTGGGCGATCCGGGTGACCTCTATGATGTTTACGTTGCGTCTGCTCCCAGCGGGGTGCTGGTGTTTGAGCTTGTGAAAAAGAATGAAAACAATGAGAAAGACCCACGATATGTTGACCAGATGGATACTGTGATCGCCATTTGGACCACCCCAGGGCTACAACAGCCAGGAGACAAGAGTGGCGTTGGTTCTCTGTTCAGGAGCGACTCTCCCCTAGGGGAAACCTGCCAAACCGGGTTGTAGTTCGAATATTTACGAGGATTTCCACACCGGGTCCTGACACGCGCCTCGTTCATTGCGGGCTCGTGTCAGGGCTACGAGTAATCTTAACAGCATGGCCACCAGCACTAAGTCGACTTCGCGTGGGCGTTCATCCGGTGCGCGGTCGCGAACTACCCAGACGACAAAAAAGCTACCACGGGCTCAGCAGTCGGCTGGCTCCGGGCACCGGGGTTTCGCCTCCACGGTCTGGCTGGGTCTTGCCCATGCCGTGGGGGGCGCATGTCGTGTCCTGGGTAAAGAGACGCTTGCTGCTGAAGAGCGTCGAGATGGCGTGCCGTTTCTGATTTTTCTTCTTGCTGTCGCCGGAGCCATAGTTGAATGGTTCAATCCCAGTCACCCTACGGCGGTCGCTCTCGATGCTTACACCTTTGGTGGTCTTTTCGGTCGGGTAGCTTTTGTTTTGCCGGTCGTCATGCTGTTCTTTGCTCTCTGGCTGTTTCGTCACCCCTCCAGCGTTCATGACAATGGTCGTATCGGTATCGGGATTGCTCTTCTTCTCTCCAGCATCAGTGGCTTGTGTCATATTTTTGGCGGAACGCCTCAGCCTGCGGAGGGCATTGAGGCGCTGGCGCGCGCTGGGGGGGTTCTGGGGTGGATCCTGGCTCAACCTTTGGTGAGTCTGGGCACGGCAATGCTTGCCACGCCTATTGTTATCGTCCTACTGGCGCTGTCGTTGTTTATCATCACCAAAACTCCACCCAATCGCATTGGTGCCCGTGTGCGGGAGTTTTACTCCTACCTTTTTGGGGTGCAGCCCGCTGCTGAGAACGGACCACAGCCGCTGCCTGTACCGAAAAAGAACGTGTTTCACCCCTTGGGGTCTGCCGGCGATCATGAGGTTGACGACGACACGGAGTCTCTTCCCTGGTGGCGCAGGAACAAGGCTACGCGCACTGAGGAGCCCGCCGCTTTCGACAGCCCCGTAGTGTCGAGACATCAGGCCACCGATGTTATTGATCTCACTCCCGGAGCCCGGGTGCTCGACGAGCTCAGCCGGGCGGAGGATGCGGTCAAACGTTTCACAGGAGAGGTTCCGCCGGGCGCAACAGGCCTGCGAGAAGATGACGCCACCACTCCGCAGGCGAGTCGGCTGCCCGGTTTTACGACGACGGCCAGCGAGAAAGGTCTTGCCGGTGAGTTTGACGAGCCGGGCGCAGCGCCCAGATCTGCTGCGCTTCGGTCGCCAGCGGTCTACCGCCTCCCGGCACCAGCGATGCTGACACCAGGAACACCCCCGAAATCGCGTTCGACGGCGAATGATGAGGTTGTCGCCTCGATCACCGAGGTTCTTCAGCAATTTCAGGTCGACGCGAAGGTCACTGGTTTCAGCCGTGGGCCATCGGTTACTCGCTATGAACTCGAACTCGGCCCTGGCGTCAAAGTGGAGCGGGTCACTGCGTTGGCCCGCAATATCAGTTACGCCGTGGCCAGCAACGAGGTCAGTATCTTGTCGCCGATTCCGGGTAAGAGTGCCATCGGTGTCGAGATCCCGAATAAAGATCGCGAGATTGTGTCGCTGGGCGATGTGCTGCGGTCGAGCGCAAGTACCAAGAGCATCCACCCCATGACGATTGGGCTAGGTAAAGATGTTGAGGGTGGTTTTGTTGTTGCCAATTTGGCAAAAATGCCTCATCTTTTAGTTGCTGGTTCCACCGGTTCGGGTAAGTCCAGCTTTGTTAACTCGATGATCACCTCGGTGTTGATGCGGGCTAAGCCTTCTGAGGTTCGCCTGGTGTTGATCGATCCCAAGCGTGTCGAGTTGTCGATCTATGCCGGTGTCCCGCATCTCATTACCCCCATCATCACTAACCCCAAAAAAGCGGCAGAGGCGCTTGCCTGGGTTGTCAAAGAGATGGATATGCGTTACGACGATCTGGCATCGTTTGGTTTCCGACACATCGATGACTTTAATCGGGCTGTGGTCGCGAACGAGATCGTGTTGCCTGTGGGTAGCGAGCGAAAGCTTTCCCCCTACCCCTATCTTCTCGTGGTGGTTGATGAGCTTGCCGACCTGATGATGGTTGCTCCGCGGGATGTGGAAGATTCAATTGTCCGCATCACACAACTGGCACGGGCCTCCGGAATTCATTTGGTGTTGGCTACTCAACGCCCCTCGGTCGATGTTGTTACTGGACTGATCAAAGCCAATGTGCCTTCCCGGCTTGCCTTCGCGGTGTCGAGCATGACAGACAGCCGGGTGATCCTCGATCAGCCCGGTGCTGACAAGCTCATCGGACAGGGAGACGCTCTGTTCCTCCCTATGGGAGCCTCAAAAGCGATACGAGTTCAGGGTGCCTGGGTTACCGAGACTGAGGTGGCTGCCATCGTGCAGCATGTGATCGCTCAAGCGCAACCTGAATACCGCGCGGATGTCGTTGCTACGGTAGAGAAGAAAAGCATCGATGCCGATATCGGTGATGATCTTGAATTGCTGCTGGCGGCAACCGAGCTGATTGTCAGTACTCAATTCGGGTCTACCTCGATGCTGCAGAGAAAATTGCGGGTTGGTTTTGCCAAAGCGGGTCGACTGATGGATCTGCTGGAGTCACGTGAAATCGTTGGCCCCTCTGAGGGTTCAAAGGCTCGCGATGTCTTGGTGACGGTCGAGCAGCTACCTGCTGTGCTTTCTCGCCTCCGGGGTGATGACGCGCCGCACAAAGACGCGGCGGTACCGACTGGTAGTGCTGTGCGGGCTGATGGCAGTGTGTCCTCGCCGCAACGTGATGCTGTCGCCGACTCGTTGGTTGGCTACCCTGAGGTTGCTGGAGATCCTACTGAGGATGCCTGGAGTTTGACAGATCGGGAATGAACCAGATCGGGAATGAACACGGTATGAGCGGTTTGCAACGTGCTGAGAAGGCGGCCTCATTTTTTCGGGGCCGGATCATCAGCGGTGGTGAAGGCCCTGCCAGTATTGTCAACATAGCCAACATCGTTACTGCAGCGCGCATCATGCTGGCCCCGTTTTTTTTCGGCCTTCTTCTGACCGATGATGGGCAGTATGGCCCGCTGCGTTACTGTGCCGCCGCGCTGTTCATTCTCGCGATCATCACGGACAGCGTTGACGGTCATCTCGCTCGGACGCGAAATCTCGTGACCAGTCTGGGGATTATTCTCGATCCCGTTGCCGACAAAATTCTCATCGGAGGTGCTCTGATAGCTCTCTCGATTCTTGGCGAGTTGAGCTGGTGGATCACCGCCGCCATCATCCTCAGAGAATGTGGGATCACGATATTTCGCTTTGCTATTCTCGCACACACCGTGGTTCCGGCCTCTCGTGGCGGCAAGCTCAAGACCGTTGCGCAAGCTGTTGCTGTGTCGCTGTTTCTTCTTGCGCCTTGGAATTTCTTCGGTGCCTGGGCCGGCTGGTTGAGCTGGATCATTATGGCGCTAGCTCTTATCCTGACGCTCTACACGGGAGTGGAGTACCTGTGGCAGGCTTGGCGTCATCGGGCTAAGGCGTGACCGCAGCGGGTACGTCAGGTCGGCGTGAAGGTTCGGGCCCCCAAGACTTGAGTGCTGAAATCGTTCGTATGCTTACGGCCCGCTGCCTGACAATCGCGGTAGCCGAATCACTGTCCGGCGGTCTTCTGGTGGCCGAATTGATTCGCATTCCCGGTGCGTCTGCGGTTGTAGCAGGCGGGATCATTGCGTACAACACTGAGCTCAAACACACACTGCTGGGTGTCGATAGTCGGCTCTTGGCTGTGCATGGTGCTGTGCATCCGGATGTCGCGGCGCAGATGGCTACGGGGGTCCGGCTTCGGTGTTCCTTTGCGGGGCAGCCCTCGCACCTCGGGATTTCGACAACCGGTGTTGCGGGTCCACTCACGCAGGGTGGGCACTCTGTTGGTGAGGTCTATCTCGGATTCGCAGTAGGCGCGGAAGTTAGTGTGAAGCATCTCCAACTTTCTGGGACTCGAGATCAGATTCGTTCTACTGTTGTTGACGAGTCATTGCGGGAACTCAGTGCGCTTCTCTTATGATCATGGGAATACTCGCCGTTGCGATCACGTTACAAATGTTACATTCACAAGTGCTGTTCAGATATCAGCGGCTAAAATATCCGTACACTAGCAACACGACAACATAATGAAGGGGGTTCCCATGGTTCTGGTCCGACAGGAGATCGGTGATGTTCTCCGTGACTTTCGCCTCCAGAAGGGCCGCACCCTTCGCCAGGTTGCGAGTAAGGCAAGCGTTGCTCTGGGCTACCTCAGTGAGGTCGAGCGGGGGCAGAAGGAGGCAAGTTCCGAGATTCTTGCCTCGGTTGCCGATGCGCTCGAGACGCCAATTTCGGTCATCATGCGCGAAGTGGGTGACCGGCTGGCTATTATCGAGGGTCTTAACCCCATACCCGATACGCTTCCTGACGACTTGGTTGCCGAGTTCGACTCGGATTTGGTATCTCGGTAGTTCAACGACCCTGCTGTGAATTCCCGCCGGTCTTGGTGGGGCGCTTATGTTTTTCTTGTCTTCGGCGTGTCCATCAGTGAATTGGTCTTGGTTTTTCATGCGCGTCAGTGAATTTTGGATTGCCGTATCCGAAGAATTTGGCTCGGGGTATGGTCGTGTCTTAGCCCATGATCTTGTGTTAGGTGAGATTGGTGGCCTGACGGCAGAGCAGGGCATTGCCGCGGGGGCCGATATTCGCGAAGTGTGGTTGGCGCTATGTAAAGCAACAGACGTTCCGCCTTCGCGCTGGCACGGTGTTGGGCAGCGTCAGCCCCGAAGATAGCGCGGGACACGCTGTTAGCAATATTCGAACATGTGTTCGTGCATTGCTAGTCTTCTCCGTAACGTCGTCTCAATAAAAGTTTTTATCCACACAATTTTGGCTGTTCCGCGGCAATGTCGGTCGGTCGGCGTAGCGTGGTCCTTAGTTGTTTCGGCGTGAAACAACACCAGCCTTTGTCGGGAAGGTGGGGTCCTTGCTTCACCGGGCCTCAGCGCGACGACAGCCTATGGGCAGCAACCGTCAGGCGGCTTCGTTGCGAGGCAGCTTCGCACCACAGAATTGAGGAGAGAACAGATGCCATCAGTAGCTGATCGTGAAAAATCATTAGAAACAGCTCTTGCTCAGATTGATCGACAGTTTGGCAAAGGCTCGGTTATGCGCTTAGGTAGCGATGAACGCGCGCCTGTTGAGGTGATTCCCACCGGTTCCATTGCCCTAGATGTTGCGTTGGGGATCGGTGGTTTGCCACGGGGTCGCATTGTAGAAATCTACGGACCAGAGTCATCGGGAAAGACCACCCTCACGCTTCATGCCATTGCGAATGCGCAGAAATCCGGTGGTATCGCTGCTTTTATCGATGCCGAGCACGCGTTAGATCCTGAGTATGCTGCAAAACTCGGTGTTGATATTGATTCCCTTCTTGTGTCGCAGCCTGATACAGGGGAGCAAGCTCTTGAGATCGCTGACATGCTTGTTCGATCAGGATCTATTGACCTCATTGTCATTGACTCCGTGGCGGCTTTGGTGCCCCGCGCTGAAATTGAAGGTGAGATGGGTGATAGCCATGTCGGTTTGCAGGCGCGCTTAATGTCCCAAGCGCTACGCAAGCTCACGGGTGGCCTGAGTCAAACCAATACAACAATGATTTTTATCAACCAGTTGCGTGAGAAGATCGGGGTCTTCTTCGGTAGCCCGGAGACCACAGCGGGTGGTAAAGCGCTGAAGTTTTATGCTTCCGTTCGCCTTGATATTCGCCGTATTGAAACTTTGAAAGATGGAACAGACGCTGTGGGCAACCGAACACGCGTCAAGATAGTCAAGAACAAGATGGCACCCCCATTTAAACAAGCTGAGTTCGACATTCTTTACGGGATAGGAATCTCGCGGGAGGGCAGTCTTATCGACTTCGGTGTTGAGCACGAAATCGTTCGCAAATCAGGTGCCTGGTATACCTACGAAGGCGATCAGTTAGGCCAGGGTAAAGAGAACTCTCGTAAGTTCTTACTCGAAAACCCCAAGATTGCTCAAGAGATCGAGCAGAGAATTATGGTCAAACTTGGCATCGGTGCTGAAGCAAAAGCACAGCAGGCCAGCGAGGCGAAAGCTGCGATGGAAGCGGCTGCCGCTGTCGACGCTGGTGGCCTTACAGCGAAGGCATCAGGGCCAGTTTTGGCAGTCGGTGCGCCTACCACCGCTACCCGTGGCCCTGGGGCAAAGCTGGCGAGAACTGCCGGAGAATAATGACCAATTCGGGCACGGAGCGAATCGCTCCCGTTACCTATATTTTCGGTGCCGATGCACAAAAGCCTGATTCAGCGCCGGTGCTCGATGCAGAGCCGGAAACTGTGTACCGAGGGTTACAGCAGCGTGATTCCCTCGAATCTGTGAGTGATGTCAGTGCGCGCGCACTCGCTCGGCGGGGAATGTCATCGCGTGAGATGTCAGAGTACCTTGAGGGTTGTCAGTTTGATCCCGAGACGGTGCGGAGAGAGATTGGCCGTCTAGAGGCAATCGCCTTGCTCGATGACGTGACGCTGGCGGAAGCTTTGACCCGGTCGCTCTACGCCCGCAAAAACTGGGGGCGCTCAGCCGTCGTCGCAGAACTGCGACGACGAGGGATAGATCCGCTCGCTATTGAGTCTGCTCTTGACCTATTTGATGATCATGACGAGTTGGGGCGGGCCACGGCTCTTGCGGCCAAACGTGCCCCGCAGCTGCGCACCCTCGATCCGATCACGGCCCGGCGTCGACTCGGAGACTTCCTGAGGCGAAGGGGGTATTCCAATTATGTGGTGTCGCAGGTTGTTGAGCAGACTTTTCTCTCAGCCGGTCCGATTTTTCGCTGAGTCGCTGAGTCGCTGAGTCGCTGAGTCGCTGCGCAGGTGGGCGAGGTGCTGTGCGGCTTAAGATAAAACCTATGAACGACCTTCCTCGCGCCGGTCGCACCTATGAAGTGCGTACTTATGGTTGTCAGATGAATGTGCATGATTCCGAGAGGCTCAGCGGCTCCTTAGAGGCAGCCGGATACTCGCGCTCGCTCGGCGGTCGCGCTGATGTTGTGGTGATCAACACCTGTGCGGTGAGAGAAAATGCTGACAACAAGCTTTATGGCAACCTCGGGATGCTGGCGAATGTCAAGCGTGAACACCAAGGAATGCAGATCGCGGTTGGAGGGTGTCTTGCTCAGAAAGACCGAGCAGTCATTCTTGAGAAGGCCCCTTGGGTCGATGTCGTTTTCGGCACGCACAACATGGGAGCCTTGCCGACCCTGCTTGATCGCGCCCGCCATAATGGGGAAGCGCAGATAGAAATTCTCGAGTCGCTTGAGGTGTTTCCTTCCACGCTGCCTGCGCGACGTGAGTCCACCCATAGCGCGTGGGTATCAATTTCTGTCGGGTGCAACAACACCTGCACATTCTGCATCGTACCAACGCTGCGCGGTAAAGAGAAAGATCGGCGCCCCGGTGACGTGCTATCTGAAATCCAGGCGATTGTTGATGATGGGGCAATCGAGGTCACTCTTTTAGGCCAGAACGTTAACTCCTATGGAGTTGAATTTGGAGATAAGAAAGCTTTCGGCAAACTATTGCGAGCTGCTGGTCACATAGAAGGCCTTGAGCGCATCCGTTTTACCAGCCCGCATCCCGCGGCATTTACCGACGACGTGATTGATGCGATGGCCGAGACTCCCACGGTGATGCCCCAGCTGCATATGCCGCTACAGTCTGGCTCTGATCGGATTTTGAAAGCCATGAAGCGCTCATATCGGTCGGAAAAATTTTTGGGAATTCTTGATCGAGTGCGAGCAAAAATACCGCAAGCAGCAATCACTACGGACATCATTGTTGGTTTTCCCGGCGAGACGGAAGAAGACTTTCAGCAAACGTTACGTGTGGTTGAGCTCGCACGGTTTGCCTCGGCATATACCTTTCAATATTCACTGCGTGAGGGCACACCCGCTGCAACAATGAGTGAGCAGGTTCCCAAAGCGGTTGTTCAAGAGCGCTTTGAGCGGCTTAAAGCTTTACAAGATCGCATCTCCGCTGAAGAAAATCAGCGTCAGCTCGGCCGCAGGGTAGAAGTGCTCGTTAGTGCGACCGAGGGGCGTAAACAGAGCGAAACTCATCGTCTCTCAGGTCGATCAGAGGATTCACGGCTGGTTCATTTCGACGTTCCCATCGGAAGCCCAGCACCCCGCCCCGGAGATGTCGTGACAGTCGAGATCACTCAGGCCGCATCGTTCCATCTCGTGGCGGATTCCATCAATGGTGCTGCGCTGACAATTCGTCGTACCCGTGCAGGAGACGCTTGGGAACGCGCCCGGGCTGCGTCCTGCGCCGCTCCGGTAGCTGTTGCCTCCCCAGCAACCTCATCCCCAAGAGGGAGTGTGCTGCTAGGGCTGCCTGTGGTGCGGGGCGGTTCTGCGGCGGGGGATGCGGAGCGGGTCTACAATGCCACCGATGGGGTGCAGTAGGTCGTGCTGCCACTTGTCGTCATCGTCGGGGCGACGGGCACAGGAAAATCAGAGCTGTCGCTCGAGCTTGCGGTCAGCCTGCTAGAGCGCGGTGTGGCTGCAGAGATCGTCAATGCTGATGCTATGCAGTTGTACCGGGGTATGGATATTGGCACGGCCAAGCTTCCTGTAGCCCAGCGCCGCAATATCACGCATCATATGCTCGACGTGATCGACCCCGCTGAGGAATCCAGTGTTGCTGATTATCAGCGTGAGGCGCGCAAGACAATTCACGCTATTGAGGGCCGCAATGCTGTGCCCATTCTGGTGGGTGGCTCGGGGTTGTACGTCTCTAGTGTTATTCAGGATTTTCATTTTCCCGCAACGGATCCCGAGATCCGCAGCAGTTTAGAGGCTGAGCTTGAGAAATCCGGGCCCAGGTTTTTGTACGAGCGACTTCACCAGCGTGATGCGGCAGCGGCAGCGGCTATTGGCCCGCACAACGGTCGTCGGCTTGTGCGTGCCCTTGAGGTCATAGAAATCACCGGCGAGCCTTTCGGTTCTGGGCTCCCTGAGAATTCTCCGCCATGGCGTGAGACTGTGACCATAGGAGTGCAGGCACAGCGTGAGGCTCTTGTGCCACTTCTTGAGGAACGGGTCCGAGGAATGTGGGCCGGGGGGATTCTCGACGAAGTTCGTGAATTAAGGCGCACGCCGCTGGGTCTGACCGCGAGTCGGGCGATTGGATACGCGCAGGCTATCGAACAGCTTGATGGTGGTATTAACGAGAGAACCGCCATAGACCAGACGGCAGCACTAACGCGTCGCTACGCACGCCGGCAAGTCAGCTGGTTTCGCCGCTATCGTGATGCTCACTGGCTTCAGCATGATGATCCCGCACGCCACATGAGGGCGTTTGCACTCGCAGTACGGCAGAATTAGCTCATGGCAACCCTCACCTTCACCAAAGGGCACGGCACGGGCAACGATTTTGTGTTGTTTGCCGATCCCCAGGGCGACATCGATCTCACGGAAGCGCAGGTCGCGGCGATCTGTGACCGGCATGTCGGAGTGGGAGCGAACGGCGTTATGAGAGCGGTGCGTTCGCGCAGCATTCCGGATGGGGCGGGTGCTGTCGCCGAAGATGCAGCGGCCGAGTGGTTTATGGATTACCGCAACGCCGATGGCTCGATTGCCGAGATGTGTGGCAACGGAATCCGGGTATTCACCAGATTTCTTATTGATAACTCGCTGTCCACGCTCAATCCGGGGGAGACCCTGCCCATCGGCACTCGCAGCGGTGTGCGAGATGTTCAGCGCAATGCCACTGGCTTTCAGGTTGATCTTGGCCGTTGGTCACTCGATGGTGGCGAGCCTTTGGTGCGCGCAAAAGAGCTCGCGGTTGCTCGACCGGGCTTAGGTATCACCGTAGGTAACCCCCATGTGGTGGTCGCCCTTGCGAGCATCGCAGAGCTTGAATCGGTCGATCTTAGTTATCAGCCGGTAGTCGATCCAGCCCCGGCTGCTGGCGCGAATATTGAATTTGTTGTGGCGGCTGACCCTTTGGTTAAGGATGGTGTCGGGCACATCAGGATGCGGGTCCACGAGCGTGGCAGCGGCGAAACGTTATCCTGCGGAACGGGGGCGGTTGCGGCAGCGCTGGCCACTCGTCACTGGGCCGGCGCGCGGGCACCGCACCAGTGGAGGGTCGAGGTTCCTGGTGGTTCCCTCGGCGTACGAATGTTTCCCACAGAAGATGGTGAGCATGTGTCGCTCAGTGGACCGGCAGAACTGGTGTTTACCGGCGAGCTTGAGGTGTGATTTCTCTGCGCACATCTCCGCGTCACTGCCGACGTGCCTGCAGCACTCGGTATCCCTTACTAGTTGCCGCGCGCCTGACGCTGAATTCTTCGGAAAAGCTCGTCTCCAGCCAGCGGTGCAGGGAATCTGCGCCGAGGTTGCGCTGCACAACGAGCCAGGCATCAGCTCCGCTTTCAAGCCTCGGTATCCATTTTTTGAGCATCCCGTGCAGCTCGATCTTGCCCACGCGGATGGGCGGATTCGACCAGATGGTCGTAAAAGTCATATCCTCTGGAACGTCGTCTGGTGTCACAGCTCTGATGTTGCTTATCGACATTTTCCGTGCGTTCTCGTGCACAAGACTCAGTGCGCGCTGGTTTACATCCACAGCCCACACCGTTGACTGAGGTGAGGTGAGTGCGAGCGTGAGCGCCACTGGTCCCCAGCCGCAGCCAAGATCGAGGAAATTTCCGTCAGTAGGTGGGTCGCAGGCGTTGGATAACAGTACGCGCGTTCCCGGGTCGACTCTTTCGGGGCTAAACACGCCGTTGGCCGTCGTCAGAGCAACATCCCGGCCAGCTAGTTGCACCTGGATTGTGCGGGCTTTGAGCTCTCCGCTGGGCAGGGCGGAAAAGTAATGCTCCTCGGTCATTTGAGAGACTTAGTGAAGATCACGAATGTAAGGCTAGCCCAATGACCGAACCCAGCACAGACCAGACCGCGAGCCGCGAACCCCGCGGTGATGAGGAAATTATTTCTCGTGTGCTTGCAACAGACACCGCGCATTCTCGCGGCCCCACTCTTTTTGGTTCCGGCAGCGCGCAGGCGCTTCAGAATGCGGATCACTCTGAGAGTGATCGCGATGGTGACCAATATGATCGCGAGGACCGGCATGCCCTACGGCGGGTGACCGGGTTATCAACCGAGCTTCAGGATGTCACCGAGGTCGAATATCGTCAGCTCCGTATCGAGAATGTTGTGTTGATCGGCATTTACGGCCAGGGCAGGCTGCAGGAGGCAGAGAATTCCCTGCGCGAGCTGTTCGCCCTGGCAGAAACTGCGGGTGCTGTGGTGCTCGATGGTCTTCTGCAACAGCGCTCGCATCCCGATCCGAGCACATTTTTCGGTCGAGGTAAAGCCAGAGAGCTTCGGGATGTGGTTATTGCCACTGGTACAGATACCGTTATTGCCGACACGGAGCTTGCTCCCAGTCAGCGTCGTTCATTGGAAGACATTGTCCAGGTCAAGGTGATTGATCGCACCGCAGTGATTTTGGATATCTTCAGCCAGCATGCGACCAGCAGGGAAGGAAAAGCGCAGGTTGAGCTCGCCCAGCTCGAATACTTGCTCCCGCGTCTGCGCGGCTGGGGTGAATCGATGTCCCGTCAGGCCGGAGGACAGGTCGGTGGTGCCGGTGCCGGTATGGGAAGCCGTGGGCCGGGTGAAACAAAGATTGAACTCGACCGCCGCCGCATCCATTCACGAATGTCACGGCTGCGTCGACAAATTAAGGGCTTTGCGCCGGCGCGAGAAGCCAAACGCGCTAACCGTCATCGTTTTGAGGTCCCAAGTGTGGCGATTACTGGCTACACCAATGCCGGAAAATCGAGCCTGCTGAATCGCATTACCAGGGCTGGCGTTCTGGTAGAAAACGCGCTTTTCGCAACTCTCGATCCTACGGTGCGTAAAGCGGTTACCGATGATGGGCGCCCTTTTACTTTCACCGATACGGTGGGTTTTGTGCGTAATCTGCCGCCTCAGTTGGTGGAGGTTTTTCGCGCGACGCTTGAGGAGGTTGGACAGTCAGACGTTATTGTCCATGTCGTTGACGCCTCGCATCCTGATCCAGGTGCGCAGCTCGCGACCGTGCGCACGGTGATCAGTGATGTGGCCGCTGCTGAGATTTCCGAAATTGTGGTTTTCAATAAAAGTGATCTTGCCGATAACGAGCAACGGCTCCTCATCAGAGGCCTTGAACCGACAGCAATTTTCGTCTCAGCCCGAACAGGCGAGGGCATCGACGAGATGCTACACCGCATTGCAGAACTGCTTCCGAGGCCCGAAGTTGAGATCAGCATGCTGGTGCCGTATGACCGAGGGGAGATTATTTCGCGGCTCCACATTCAGGGCCGCGTCACCTCCACCGAGTACCTCGATAATGGCACACTGGTCACAGCCATGGTGCATCCAGCCAGGGTTGCGGGCCTGCGGGAGTTTGTGGCAAGCGGTGAGCTCGATGCCAGCGTAATTCACAGAGCGTAATACAACGCAACAACCCCTCCGGCGCTGCTTAGACTGGGATTGTCCGTGGCACCGTGCCCGGCAGGAGCGACAGCCGAGCCCGGCACCCGCCCACTCGGAGTACGCAAACCGAAGGGGATCGAGTGACCACGTTTTCCTTCGAGCTGTACCCGCCGCGTTCTGCGAAGGCCGCGGAATCACTTCATACCTGTCTTGAGAGGCTTGTTGCGGTGCGGCCCGAGTTTATTTCGGTGACCTATGGTGCCAACGGCGCTTCACGCGTGCCCTCCCTCGGTGTTTTAGGTCGTATTCTCAATGGTACCGGGGTGCAGGCCATGGCCCACCTGACCTGTGTGGGGTCGTCCTACTCTCAGGCCAGTCAGCTCATTCGAGAGTTTTTGGATGCCGGTATCACCAGCTTTCTCGCGTTGAGGGGCGATCCGCCCGCCGGTACCTCGGAGACAGAAAACTTTCTAGGGGATCTTGGTAGCGCAGCTGAGTTGGTGCAACTCATCCACCGAGTGCAGGCCGAGAGGGTGCAGTTCGGGTTCGGCGAGGTTCCCGGTTTCCCTGAGGCGAAGCGCATTACCCGCGGGCAGAAAGTGACGATAGCTGTTGCGGCGTTCCCGAATGGTCATCCGCGGTCTCGTTCGGTCTCTCAAGACTTGGACACACTCCTGGCCAAGGAGGCTGCGGGGGCAGATCTTGCCATCACACAACTTTTCTTCCATGCTGATGATTACCTGAGCTTTGTGGCAAGGGCGCGAGATGCTGGTGTGACCATGCGCATCCTGCCCGGGATCATGCCAGTGCTGAGCTCACAACGTCTCCTGCGGATCCTTGAGCTTACGGATGCAGCTACCCCTCTCGACCTTGAGCGCCAACTCTTGGCCGCACCGGATGAATCTGCGCAGCGCCGTGTGGGTATAGAGCATGCCGCTTCCCTGGGACGCGAGGTTATCGCGGGCGGCGCATCGGGTCTTCATTTGTACACGTTTAACCAATACGAGCCCGTGCTCGCCGTACTTCGCGGTGCAGGGCTGCTCGACCGACAGAAGGAACACGCATGACGAATTCACCCGCATTCCCCACCGGCACAATCCTTGGCTACCCGAGGATCGGTCGTCGTCGAGAGCTCAAAAAGGCTATCGAATCGTTTTGGGCAGGAAAAATCACGGTCGAGGAGTTGGAGGCAACCGCAGTCGAATTGCGTAAGGCCACTCGTGAGCGACTGCTCAGTCTGGGGCTCGGGCGCACTGACTCATCGATCCCCGAAGCATTCTCCTACTACGATCAGGTTTTGGATGCTGCTGTCACGGTCGGCGCGATCCCCACACGATTCTCGCGGCTAGTCCGGCCCGACGGCAGCATTGATCTTGCCGGGTATTTCACTATCGCGCGCGGTGAGGGAGCGGACACCCCAGCCGAGATGACCAAATGGTTCGACAGCAACTACCACTATCTCGTCCCGGAGATTGGCCCCGAGACAGACTTTCACCTCGCTTCCGACCGGCTTGTGCGTGAGGTTGCCGAGGCGACGGCGGCGGGGTTCCGCACTCGGCCAGTTCTCGTCGGCCCTGTCACGCTGCTGTTGCTCAGTAAGCCTTCGGAGGGTGCCCCGGCAGGGTACCAGCCTCTTGATCGTCTTGATGATCTGCTGCCGGTTTATGCAGAGTTGCTGGGCGCGCTGACGGCGGCCGGTGCCGAGTGGGTGCAGCTTGATGAGCCCGCTTTGGTGAGTGAAAGCATCGAGGCCCCACGGAGCGCTGTGTTGGCTGCAACCCAACGAGCCTACGACCTGCTCGGGGCATCGCCTTTGCGTCCGAGCATCTTCGTTGCAGCGCCATACGGTTCTCTCGATGATGCTCTTCCTGTTCTGACGGATACCCCGGTGGAGGCCATCGGTCTCGACCTGGTTAAGGGAGAGGTGCCGCGCATCCCGGCAACAGACAAGGTGCTTGTGGGCGGGGTTATCGATGGTCACAACATTTGGCGTGGCGATCTTGCGGCGGCGTTCTCATCACTTGAATCACTGCGCGGACTCTCAGCTAACATTGCAGTCTCCAGCTCGACGAGTTTATTTCACACCCCACATGACGTTGAGGACGAACCTCTCTTGAGTGACCAACTGAAGAGTTGGCTGGCCTTTGCTGATCAGAAAGTGGGGCAGATCGCCACACTCGCGAAAGGTCTGCTTGAGGGCAGGGGTGCCATCCAGACCGAGCTGGATGCCGCATCCGCAGCTCTGAAGAATCGTCACCAGGCAGCGGGCGTGCGTGATGGCGTGGTTCGCACGCGTGTTACAGCACTCACCGAGGCTGATTTCTCACGCAATGACTACGCCACACGGGTGGCTGCACAGGATGCTGCCCTGGGTTTGCCCTTATTGCCGACCACCACTATCGGCTCTTTTCCCCAGACGGGCGACATCAGAAAGCAGCGGGCTGCGCTCGTCGCGGGCACGATTTCTGAGCAGGACTACACCCAGGCCATGCGTGACGAGATTAAGCGGGTCGTCGATCTGCAAGAAGAGATCGGTCTCGATGTGATTGTGCATGGCGAACCCGAGCGCAACGACATGGTTCAATACTTTGCCGAGAATTTGGACGGTTTCGCGGTCACTCAGAATGGTTGGGTTCAGTCCTACGGTTCACGCTGCACGCGACCCTCGATCCTGTGGGGTGATGTTTCCCGCCCCGCCCCGATCACAGTCCAGTGGTCGACATACACCCAGTCGCTGACTCCCAAGCCAGTTAAAGGCATGCTCACGGGGCCGGTAACCATCCTCGCTTGGTCTTTTGTGCGCGACGATCAGCCGCTGCGTGACACCGCAAATCAGGTGGCTTTGGCGTTACGCGACGAGATCAACGATCTCGAATCAGCCGGTATCGGCATCATTCAGGTGGACGAGCCAGCTCTTCGTGAATTGTTACCGCTCAAGGCCAAAGACCACGACGATTATCTTGATTGGTCGGTGAAATCATTCCGGCTTGCCACGTCGGGGGTAGACGACAAAACACAAATCCACACCCACCTGTGTTATTCAGAGTTCGGTGTTGTTATCGATGCCATCAACCAGTTGGATGCTGATGTCACCTCAATCGAAGCTGCTCGCTCCAAAATGGAGGTCGTCTCCGATATCAAGTCCAGTGGTTTTGGTCGCGGTATCGGTCCGGGGGTCTACGACATCCATTCGCCTCGTGTTCCTACCGTTGACGAGGTCAGTGAGCTCATCAGGTTCGCTGTGGATGCTATCCCCGAGCGGCAGGTATGGGTAAATCCGGATTGCGGGCTCAAAACACGGGGATACGAGGAGACGGTTGAATCCCTCACCAACATCCTTGCGGCGACGCGCGCGGCCCGCGCGCAAGCACCGGAACAGGCCTGAACCTCGCAGGGGCGTGGATTCTACGATCTACGCCCCTGTCCTCGTTACTGGATTTGTGGCTCTTCGTATCTGAGGGTGTGGTCGTGGTGTGCGCTATTTTTCTGACCTGCGTTAGCCGAATGAGTCAAGTGGAAGCCCCAGGCGTTTCGGAGATCCTGCCGTTATCTCTAGAGAGAACGCAGAACCGTCACTACCTTGCCGAGCACCTGGGCATGGTCACCCAGGATTGGTTCGAAATTCGAATTGCGGGGTAGGAGCCAGGTGTGGCCGTCTCGTTGCCTGAAGACCTTCACCGTCGCCTCGTCATCGAGCATGGCTGCCACAATGTCGCCATTCTCGGCTGTCTGCTGCTGGCGGACCACAACCCAATCCCCGTCGCAGATTGCGGCATCGATCATGGACTCACCGACGACTTTGAGCATAAACAGCTCACCCTTCCCCGTGATGTGGCGAGGGAGGGGAAATATTTCATCGATCTGTTGTTCTGCTGTGATGGGGATTCCGGCGGCAATACGTCCGACCAGCGGCACCATGACCGCGTCGCCCACCGCGACAGTGCTTTCCTGTCCGGACTCTGAACCGCTTTCGACGTTGGGTACATCGATCAACACTTCCATCGCGCGCGGGCGATGAGGGTCGCGTCGCAGGTACCCGCTGAGCTCTAGCTGGTTGAGTTGATGAGTGACGCTTGACAATGAGGAAAGCCCGACAGCATCCCCAATCTCTCGCATACTCGGTGGGTAGCCGCGGTGTGAGACAGAGCGTTGGATCGCATCTAAGATCGCGAGTTGTTTATCGCTCAAACGTGTTCTGCGGCGTGTGTTACTGGTGCGGATGTTGTCGCTCATTCTTTCCCGATTCTGAGCCTGTTTCTGAGCAATGTCGGTGGCTCACTCGAAACTGTATCCATTGCGGATCACTACAACAAACATTTGTTCGAGTGTTTCATCATTAGATTCGCCACAATTGCCAAAATATCCAAAAAAATTGGATTGACTCGAATATAGATTCGGAATATATTTACTAAATAAATTAATGTAACCAATTGTGGACTCGGCTCGGCGACTGAGTAGCAGAAGCAAAAACACTGAAGGAGTGTGATATGAGTACCGTCGTCATAAATAGTTCGGACATAGATGCTTCAGTCGTCCGAGTTGTCGGGAGGACTCAGCGAACAAGCCGTCTGCGACTGACCCGCCGTGGGCGTTTCCTTCTTACCGCAGTTGCTGCTGCTCCGGTGGTGATCGGCGCTATGTTTTTCCCGCTTGACGGTGGGCAGGCAACGGCAACACGTGATGGTTCTGATGCGGACTTCCGGTATCTCACTGTCGCTTCTGGTGAGACGCTATGGCAACTTGCCACTGAGCTTGCTCCGCACGCTGACCCACGTGAAGTGATTGATCAGATTATTCAGCTCAACCAGCTCGCCTCGGCTGATGTATTTGCGGGGCAAGAGATTGCAATTCCCGCGGAGTACTCGCAGCCCTGAATCCGCCCCACGCCATAATCAGCGTCTTATAAGAAAACCGTACTCGAATGCACTCTAGGCTTGTCTGGTGACAAGTCTCTCAGACCTTCCTATTCGCGATGATTTGCGTGGATTTGCGGCCTATGGGGCTCCGCAGCAGCATGTTCCTGTGCAGCTCAACGTCAACGAAAATACTCACCCGATTCCCGAGGCAGTTGCCACCAATATTGTTGCCGCACTGGCGCTGGCAGTAGCGGGTATTAATCGTTATCCTGATCGTGAATTCACCGAATTGCGAGACGCTTTAGCTTGCTACCTTGGGCACGGGCTTAGTCGTGACAATATCTGGGCTGCTAACGGGTCAAATGAGGTCTTACAGCACACTCTTCAGGCTTTTGGTGGCCCTGGGCGCAGTGTGTTGGGTTTCCCTCCCACGTATGCGATGCACTCCAATATTGCCAGGAGCACAGGAACACGCTGGGTCACTGCGGAGCGCGATGCTGGCTACGCGATCTCAGCTCAGACCGTGGTTGCAGCTATTGAGCGCGAACAGCCGGATGTAGTTTTTCTGTGCTCACCCAATAACCCCACGGGAACCAAGCTTGAGCTCGAGACTGTCGCAGCCGCTTACGACGCGACACCGGGCATCGTGCTCATTGACGAGGCGTATGCCGAGTTTGGTGATGGTGACACTGCGCTCACGTTATGCGAAGAGCGACCTCGACTTCTGGTGTCGCGCACGATGAGTAAAGCCTTTGCTTTTGCCGGGGCTCGGCTGGGCTATCTCGCTGCTGCCCCGGTCGCCATTGATGCTCTTCGCTTGGTGCGCTTGCCCTACCATTTGTCTGCGCTCACCCAAGCTGCGGCGCTGGCGGCCCTCTTACATGCCCCTGAGATGCTGGCGATGGTCGACGATATTAAGACCCAACGAGAGAGGATTATTGATCAACTTCGCGGTCTCGGATTCACTCCTGTGCCCAGCGAGTCCAATTTCGTGCTCTTTGGTGGGGTTGCCGATCCGCAGGCCACTTTCCAGGCACTGTACGCGCGCGGCATCCTGATTCGGGATGTCGGAATCGCACACCATCTTCGGGTCACGGCGGGTAGCGAACACGAAACCAGCATTTTCCTTGATGCGATGGCAGAGTTGTCTCGTTAGGCAACACAACCTGATTCATCGTGGTCGCTAAGATCGAAATATGACTGCACACCGCCTGGCCAGCCTCAGCCGCTCGACCAGCGAATCGAGTATCGAATTGAGCATCGATATTGACGGAACCGGTGCGTCTTCTATCAGTTCGAGCGTTCCCTTCTTCGATCACCTCCTGACCGCACTGTCACGGCATTCGCTGATCGACCTTGATGTGAGGGCCACCGGTGATACCCAGATCGATATTCACCACACTGTTGAAGATATTGGCATCGTTTTCGGCACCGCACTGAAGCAGGCACTGGGTGATAAATCCGGTATCTCTCGTTTTGGTGATGCGATGGTGCCTCTTGACGAAGCGCTCGTGTCTGCTGTTGTTGATGTGTCAGGGCGCCCCTATCTTGTTCATACCGGGGAGCCTCCTGGGTTTGAATATCACCTTATTGGTGGCCATTTCACGGGCTCGATGGTGCGGCATGTGTTCGAAGCGATCACCTTTAACGCCGGGCTCAGCGTTCACATCACGGTTCTTGCAGGAAGAGATCCGCATCACATCGCTGAGGCCGAATTCAAAGCCTTTGCCCGCGCGCTGCGTCACGCGATCGAGCCGGATCCTCGGGTGAAGGGTATCCCTTCTACCAAAGGTGCGCTCTGAGGTGAGTGCTCCATCTGTCGTCGTCCTCGATTACGGTTCGGGCAATGTTCATTCGGCTGCGAAGTCCCTTGAGTTGGCCGGTGCCCGGGTCAGCCTCAGTTCAGATCGTTCTGTTGCAGAGGCCGCCGACGGCCTTGTCGTGCCGGGGGTCGGAGCCTTTGAGGCTGTTATTCGACAACTAGACGCGGTCCGGGGTGGGGCGATTATCGAAAAGCGCCTTACAGGGGGGCGTCCCGTATTGGGAATCTGCGTGGGGATGCAGGTGCTGTTCGAAGCCGGTATTGAGCGCGGTAACGATGTTCCTGGCCTCGGGGAATGGCCGGGCGTGGTGACTGCCTTGACAGCCCCTGTTGTCCCTCATATGGGGTGGAACCTTATTGAGGCTCCGGACGGCACGCGATTGTTCGAGGGAATCCGTGATGAGCGTTTCTATTTTGTGCACTCATACGCAGTCCAGAACTGGACTCTTGAGGTCCATGATCCGTTTCCTGCGCCCATGCTCACAT
>JBOFDJ010000132.1:0-13774 GCA_051646885.1 Rhodoglobus sp. | reverse complement strand
ATAGGGGAAAGAAGTACATCGATATGGATATTTACGAATCGCTCGATCCAGCCATAGCGACCGAGCTCGCGGCGGCCCACCTCAGCGTGCTGCTGAGCGCGGGTGCCGTGCCCGAGGATCTGGGCGGTTCGCGCATCGAACCCGAGGGCACCGCGATCTACGACACCAACGGGACGATACTGTTTCGCCGATCCGCCATCATTCAGCAGAACTCATCCGGCTACCTCGATGTGGCAGCGTCACCTGCCATGGGAGCACTGCTGGTAGCCATCGCACCGGGCGCACAATGGCAACCAGAGCGACTGCTGGAGGAGGCGCGCGCGGCGCTGCAGAAAAACGATGAGCTCAACAAACAGGCCGAGCAGTATGACGAGATTCGTTTCGCGGCCTACAGTTTTCCGAAGCTCGCGGTGCAGTTTCTTCGTGAGGGCAAGGAGGTCGCCCTGCTGGAGCTTCATAGCTGGGAGCCGATCCCCGAAGCGCGGGTCCGCAAGCAAGACGAGTCGCCCAGCAACTTCGAGCGCTGGTCATACATTGATGAGCTTCCCGAGAGCATCCTCACAGAACGCATCGCGAAATTTGAGACAATGATTACTGAGTTCACAGAAGAGCTCACCCGGTTTGACCGGGAACGTTATGCCATCACCAAGGTGGATATCGAGAGCATTTTCCGTTTGGTGGAGTCGCGCGAGTTGCACTACAGCCTGCGCAACGCCGATCACTCGGTGTGCTACGAATTGCGGGGCCAAGAAACAAGCGTCTGGTGCGTCGCGGCGAGCGTGCAGATGGTGCTCGACTTTTATCGTTTCGGCTACAGTCAGGAGCGCATTGCGGCCGACCTGGGCCTCGGCACTCCCAGCAACCCCAGTGGGCTGCCCTACGGAAACGAAGATCTTGTCGTCACTGTGCTCGAAGCGCTCACCAGCAGCGCACTCGATGCGACGAATTTTTCCGTATCGGACTTCTCTCTCTTCCGAGCAGAAATTCTCGCGAATCGCCCGCTGATTAGCTTCATCCCCGGGCATTCGCGCACGGTCGTCGGCTTCACTGACTCCAGCTGGATCTTCAGTTCTCTGGGGTTCCGCGGTCTGTGCGTGTTCGACCCGTGGCCACCCAACTCCGGCGTGATCACCCGCTGGGAGAACTATGACGCCAGCTCTTACCGCAATATGTTCACCGCGCACGTCACACTGGTCTGATGACACATCCCGACGCCGAGGAGATTGCCGCCAGTGCGCGGCACCTCCTCGGCGATCCGGATACCGTGGGGCCTTTTATTGCCAGTCACGCCTCGCTAGAAACCCTACTGCCGATCACTGCTCCCGATAACCACGCGGTCAGCTGGTTCGCCCCTGCGGTCATCGATGATCGCATCGTCGGATTCTTCGTCATAAGCATGGATGGCGTACTCCAGCGCTGGTCATCGTTCCAGCGTCACCGCGACACCGCGGTAACGGACTGCCCGCTCGCCGCCGACTGGCTCGACGAAACCGTGATCCTTGGTCGTGCGCGTGCCCTAGTCAACACGACGCGATCCGCACAACTGATGTTGAGCTACGACACAGTACCCGACCGCATCGCCTGGCGAGTGGCATTCGATGACCACACGATTTTCGTCGCGGGCACCGTCGCCTGGATCAGCCCGCGATAGCGTTAGGCTGCCCGCGACCCGGCTATCCCCGCAGTCGCCGGGGTGCGAAAATGGGCGAACTTCTTACTACGCCCACTTCACTTCTTGGGCTCTGCGTCAATCACAGCGCCTTTCAAAAAATGATCGACCTGAGTTACCAGCTGAGAGGCAGACACCGCGTCACAACGCACTAGGGTCCGATAGAAAAGCGGACCCTCGATCTGGCTGGCGGCGGCCTCGACGTCGAGACCTGCCGGGAGTTCGCCCCGGTTGATCGCCTCTCGAAGGATCTCTCTGACAGGCGCGCAGCCCCGCTCGGTGAGGCGGTCTCGCACAGCAATGAACTCAGGATGAAGCGCAGCACGAGCACCGAGCGAGTGAATCACAAAGGCCAAGGGCCCGTCGATCAGAGCCTGCCGAAGTGCCTCAAGGTGTGCGAGCAGGTCGACCCTGACCGCCCCCACGCGCTGCGCCTGAGGAAGGTTGGTGGAGTCCAGAACATCATGAATCAGTTCATCGATGGTCGGCCAATGCCGATAGATCGTTTTTCGCCCAACCCCGCTCGCGCGCGCTACCGAAAGGTGGCTCAAGCTCTCCAAGCCTTGATTAAGAAAAAGTTCTCGGGATGCCGTGAGCACCCGCTCGCGAGTACGGGCTACCCGAGGATCAGTCATCGCGGTCACGAGTTCAGTCTAGTTCTATGACACACTTTGTATCATAGAACGCGCCGTGGTCACACCGCACCATTCATAACCTCGGAGGGAACAGTGTCATTCACCGGAATACCGCTCGCCGCAGCGGAGTTCTTCGCAGAACTCGAAGCCCACAACACCAAAACCTGGTGGTCCGATAACAAAGACCGTTATGAACGGGATGTCCGTCAGCCCTTTATCGGCCTGCTCGACAAACTCGACAGCAGCTACCAACCGTGGCGGGTCTACCGCCCCCATCGCGACACCCGGTTCGCCGTGGATAAAAGCCCGTACAAGAACTTCATCGGCGCGGTAGCCCAAAGCCCGAAGGGCGAGGGCTATTTTCTGCGCATCGATAAGCGGGGACTTCTGATCGGATCCGGCTACCCTATGTTGGCCCCCGATCAGCTCAACAGGTTGAGAAATAGCATTGATGATGACATCCTTGGTGCCGCATTCATCGCCGCCATCGCCGCAGCAGAGTCTGCAGGAATCAGGGTGACAGGAGGTCGGCACAAGCCGCTCACCACAGCACCTCGGGGTTACCGCCGCGACCATCCGCGGATCACGTGGCTTCGCGCTAAAGGAGTCGAAATACCGAACCGAGTCGGTCAACCTGAATGGCTGCACGGCACCACAGCACCGGAGCGTGTCGCTACTAAGCTGCGTAACGGTGCCGAGCTCATCGAATGGCTCAACAGGAATGTGGGGCCCTCAAAGCTCAGTCCTGAAGAAATTTGGGGGCGCTAAGAAACTCAGCTCGACCGTGGTTTCTCCCGCCGCGCGAACCACGAGCGGCACCGTTCCCGTAGAATCGTGGCATCCGCCCTTCGACCCTCTGGAGTGATCGCGTGCCCACCATCGTTGTCGAGGTTATGCCCAAAGCCGAGATTCTCGACCCGCAGGGTAAGGCCGTGGCCGGGGCGCTGGCCCGACTCGGCAAAAACACGGTCAGCGGCGTCCGCATCGGCAAACGTTTCGAACTCACCATAGACGGCGTGGTAGATGAGGCGCTGCTCGCCGAGGTGCGCGCGATCGCCGAAGACATGCTCGCTAACACCGTGATTGAGGATGTTGTTAGCGTGCACGAGCGCGGCACGAGCGCCTGATGCGTATCGGCGTCATTACTTTCCCCGGGTCGCTCGACGACCGTGACGCTCAGCGAGCCGTCCGCCTGGCCGGGGCTGAGCCCGTCGCACTGTGGCACGGTGACCATGACCTCTACGGGGTTGACGCGATCATCCTGCCCGGGGGGTTCAGCTATGGCGATTACCTGCGGGCCGGGGCGATCGCCAGTCATTCGCCGATCATGTCCGAGGTCATCGTGGCAGCGAATTCTGGGATGCCCGTGCTCGGCATCTGCAACGGATTCCAGATGCTGGCCGAGGCCCGCCTGCTGCCCGGTGCCCACACCCGCAATGCCCACCAGCAGTTCATCCGCCGCGACCAAGATCTGACGGTGGAAAACACGAACACGGCCTGGACCAACAACTATGCACCTGGTGCCGAGATCACCATCCCGCTGAAGAGTGCCGACGGTCGGTTTGTAGCCGACGACGAAACCATCAACCGCATCGAAGGAAACGGTCAGGTAGTGTTCCGTTACCGGGGAGTGAACCCGAATGGTTCGGTGAACGATATTGCTGGGATCTCGAATGAGCGGGGCAATGTTGTGGGGCTAATGCCGCATCCTGAGCATGCAACCGAGCCCGGCTTCGGACCCGATACCCAGGATGCCATGCGCTCAGGAACCGACGGCCTCGCCTTCTTCACCAGCGTGATGAGCTCCCTCACCAGCGCCTGAACTTCGGTCGAGCGCACCCGCCTTGCCCGGGGATCGCTCACCCACAGAGCTATCGGCTCACGGCGCGACCAGAAAGAACCCGAACACTCCATCATTGCGTGCGTGCACAATCACCAGAAACACCACCGCATCGAACAGCAGATGCACCGTCAACACGTAGGGCAGCGAGCGGGTTTTGGAGAAAATCCAGCCTTGAAGTAGGGCAAAAGGAATGGTGAGCAGCGGCCCCCACGCCTGGTAGCCAAGCTCCCACAGAAATGACACAAAAATAACCGTCTGCAGCAGATTTGCCTGCCACACCGGAAAGTGCCGCCTGAACAACACGAAAACGATCAGGATGAAGAACAGCTCATCCCAGGTTCCGACCGCGTTCACTCCCACAAAGAGCCGGGCGATCTCGTGCCATTCGGTCACCGCTGGCCAGTTCAGGTACACACCGGAGGTGATGAAGTAAAACGGCAGAATCAGCCAGCCAAGAAACAGCACCAAGGCCAGGTAGCCCCACTGCACCCGGCTCCATGGCCAGCCACCGCGCCACGGGAATCGGATGAGCCGATCACGAAACAGAAACCGCGACACGGCGTACGGCACTGCCACCGCCGCCGCGAGAACGAAGCCGAGCAGAAAGAAGTTGCCCCAGCCAATATTCGCCTCCACCGAGATCGTCGACACGATGACCATACCGATGGCGATCAGAAACAGATCGCGCGACAGCCCTTCACTACGACCGGAGCGGTCGAACAGCCACGCAATCAGTAGCGCGACGCTGAGCATCCCATAACCGCAGAGTGTTAACGCGACCGATGTGCCACGCAGGGCGAACAGCAGTATCGCCGAACCGCTCAGCAGAATCGCAGGAATGAGCCCCCAGCTCAGAACGGGCAGCGCGACCGTGCTCGCGCGAAAATCCTCAGCCATCCCTTGAGCCTACGCGCAGCAGCCGATAAATAGTGCCGCCAGAACCCAGCAATAGGCCACAACACTATGTGTCCATGGGTAGCCGTCCCCATGGACCCCCCCGACAGTGGTGCCCTAGTATCAGTCGGGCACATGCTGAACATCAGTGACTGTGTCCTCGGAGCCTGCAATGAAACCATCAGAACACGCTAGTCCAGGGTCCAGCGGGCCTGACGACAGGGCTACCCTGCTGCACGCCGCCCTCGGCAATGACGCCGAGTTCCTGAGTGATTATGTCGATCAACTACGAGCGCTGATCCAATCAGCGCTCCCGGCAGATAACGACGGGGAACGTGGCTTGACCATGGCAGCCGAAGAAGCGATGAGTTCGTGGGAGACGGATGAGGTCAATACCTTAATCAGTGACGCAGCAGCCCAACTTCGTCACACCGACATGACGCTAGCCACTCTTCGTGGCTTCAACCGCATCCGCCACCACGAATCCACCTAGCCCACGATTGCATTACCGACAAAAGACTGAACTACTATGGCCGACCTGAAAATCGATTACGACGAACTTCGCACCTCGCTGTCTCATATTGATGCCGCAACCTCCTCGTTTCTGAGTGCGGAGAAGGTCGGTAACGACATCGCCGGACTTGTGGGGCATTCCGGGCTCTCCTCAACGGTCGATGACTTCGCAAACGCCTGGGATATCAACCGGGAGCGACTGCAGACTGGGCTCCAGTTTGTTCTAGAATCGCTCACCTCGATCATCGACACGTTCCGCGAACTCGACGCTGCCCAAGCGGAAGCCATCACGACGAACACCCCACAACAGCCAGGCCTAAGCCGAACACCCGGAGGAAGCTAGAGCCTATGTCGTTGGAACCCCTAGCAGGAAACCCCGTCGCCCTGGCCGCGCGGGCAGAAAGCCTCAGCGCCTCGGCGCGGGCCATTCAGGCCGCGGCGGAGGCGCTGTCCGCCCTGAGTTTCACCGGCTCAGGTGTGGCCTTGGAGGCTGCAGCACATCATGCTGATGGCCTCGCCAACAAAATCACCACAGCGCACGGTCGATACAGCGACACGGCATCTGCACTGCAGAGCTACGCGGTCGAGCTGGATGAAGCTCATCGCAAGGCCAGTGAAGCGATTGATGAGGCTCAAGAGGGTCAGCGTCAAGCTGATGTCGTCAGCGGTAACCTCGATCAGCTCCGGAACCTGCGCGACACCATCGAGGGTCAGGATCCCACCGACCCTCGACTCGTGACTATTGACGACGCCCTGCGCGAACTGACACAGCGTCGCGACTCCTTTGAGGCACGGGTCCACGACGCCACCGCAAAGCTTGAGCAGGCTCAGCGGGACCTTGAGGCTGCTGCCGAGCATGCGATGTCCCGAATCAAAGCGGCCCTAGAGTCGACCAACGACAGCATCCGGGATAAAATCGGCGACGCAATCAACAAGATCGGCGACTTCCTCAGCGTCGTGACACAGTGGATCACCGAGGTATTTGCCAAGATTCTTAAGGCGATTCTGGTGGTCATTGTCGCACTGGTCGCCGTTGTTCTTGCAGCGATTGCCATCGTGGTCATTGCTATTGCAGCAGCAGCCATCATGGCATGGGGCGCCCTTAACGCTGGGCTTCTTATGAAGCTCCTACTTCTGAGTTTTTTGATTCCCGGGATGGAAGCCTGGCGCTTTCGTGTGCTCTCGATGATCATTTCCATCATGATGCCCGTGCTTGGCGCACTGGTCCTGTGGCGTATTCTCAGCGATGTTCTCTCGCCTACACCAAAGGTCACCAAGGTTGGCAAAGAAGACCTGACCGTTTTGCAGCAACTCACAACAGTCGTGCAGCAGTTTGCGCAAAACAAGGCAGAAAACATAAAGCACTTCCACACTCTTGAGGACTACATGTTGACTGAAGAATGTGCAAGCCTCATGGGTGAGTCTGATCGTACGGTCATCGATATCCGTAAAGTTATAGGGCCAGATGGAGTCGAGCGCTGGGTTGTCGCTCTCCCCGGAACCGGAGACTGGCAGGTTACCAATGGCGGCAAGCCTGCAACCAACGACCTCGATGGCAACCTCGCACTGTTTCTCAGCCCCGAGATGCAAACGAAGTACGAGCGCGCGGTCCTCGAAGCTATGGATCAAGCCGGAATCAAGTCGGACGACGAAGTGATGCTGGTGGGATTCAGCCAGGGAGGAATCCTGGCCGGTCATCTCGCGGCCCACCGATCTAACGAGTACAATTTTTCCTCTGTTCTAGCCTATGGTGCACCGATTGACGCCATGAACATACCTGAGAAGACGAAACTTCTCAGCATTCAGCACACAGGCGATGCGGTGCCCATGCTCGATCTCACTAGCCCTCGTCCGAACACAATGAACCACGTGACGGTATCTGTGGCTCCATATGATGGAACATTCGGCCCCCTTTCACACGAGAACATAAAATACCGAGACACCGCAGTGCACTCGCCCGCGTTGAGCGCGTACCAGGATTACTTCCACAGTTTCTCGGGCACCGTCACCAAGCAAGACCACTACACGTGGAAGGAATAAGGTCTGGCGAAAAGCAAGAACGTCCGCCCGGGGTGGCCGGGGCGCGGAAGGCACTACCGCGCCTGAACTTCCAGCTCATGGGCAACTGGCGGCAGCTCGCCCTCGGCAACGATGACACCATCACCGCGGCAGTCCGAGCTTATGTCCGCGAGGCAATCGGCAGTGCCGACTCCGATACCCAACTACGGTCCGTGCTGCGGGCACGCTTCACCACAACCCTGATCACCGCGCGCGATGCGGGGGCCGTCTCGGTCTTCGTCGCCTCCGAGATCACAGCCGGCACGCCGATGCCAATTATGCTGACCATTTTCAGCCCGCGCGAACTGCGGATGACCCCCGCAACCGGAACCTCGGCCCAGGCAGTCAAAGAAATGCTGCGGATGGGACTCACCCAGCTTCAGGTTGAGGGCGTCGAGAACGCGACCGAACTGTCGATCACCGGCTCAGAAATTCTCCGCATTCGTCGTGAACAGGCTGAGCCGATACATCCTGATGCTCCCGATGAACTGCTCACTAACCTGGTAGTCGACTACTGGTACACGGTGCCGGGCAGCAAGCAGGTTGTCTTGGCAAATTTCGCCACCCCACTGGCCGATATCCCCGAGATTATGGTGTCGTTCTTCGACGCAACCGTCCGAGCTTCGTCCTTCATCGACCACGATGCGTGACGGGCCGCAGCAGCGGCATTAGCTGCCCGATTTTTTGCGCCGGGGACGAACGTCGGGAACCACCAGCTCAGGGACGGCCCGCTTCATAAAGCGGTCAAAGTGCGGAACGGTGAAAGCCGCATAACCGTGACTGAGTGTGTAGAGAAGACCCTTATCGATGAGCTGGGATCGCGTCGGACCGACCTGCTGAGATGTTCGGCCAAGGAGACCAGCGACCTCCCCCGCTGACTGGGGATCCGGCCCCAATTCAGCCATGGCCCTGAGGTAAGCGCGCTCAAGCTCAGTGGTTCGATCGAGTCGAACCCGAAAAAAGCTCCCATCAAGCTTGTTCTCGAACACCACAATCGCGTCTTCGACATTGTCCAGATGAACCCGAGAATCAGTAATCTCGGCCCAGAGTGCGTAGCCAAGCTCCTGCAAGAAGTAGGGGTAACATCCGGTTATCTGTAGCGCACGCTCGAGGGCGTCGGAATCAAAGACAACCCCCTCGGCTCGGGCTGGCTCGGTCAGAGCTGCTGCAGCATCACTCGGGGTAAGCACGTCGATGACCGGAAAAACAAACTGGCGTTCAGCATACGATTTCGCTTCGCCCGCAAGCTGCGTCACCTGAGGGAGACCGCCACCGACCATGGTGATCGGCAGTTCACGCTGTACCGTCTTATGGATCGCCATCAACACAGATTCGAGCTGGACCTTGGTCAGGAACTGAATCTCGTCTACTAAAACAACAACACCCCGCCCGACATCTTGGGCTGCATCACCCAGGGCAAGAAAGAGGTCCACGAGATCAGAGCTGAGATCGCCGGTGTCAGCAACACCTTCCTCAACAACCGCATCAAAGCTCAGGGTCAACTTCCCATCAGGATCAACCCCCAACGTAAACGAGCGCAGAACGTTCGCCGCAGTGCGCAACCTCTCAGACCATCGGGCTTTAGGCGATAACTCCAGCAATGCCCTTCTCGCTTCGAGAGCAATCACACGACGAAACTCCTGGTCGTCATATTTCTTCACCTCAAGCTCGATAACGACCCACTTGCTCTCAATTGCTCGCTTGCGAAACTGGTGGAGCAATACAGTCTTGCCGACACCACGAAGCCCGGTCACGATCATTGATTGCGCAGTGCGACCACGACTCAACCGGGATAAAAGCAAACTGAACGCGTTCAGTTGATCTTCGCGTCCAACGAGTAGCGGTGGGGTGGCTCCCGCGTTGGGAGTGTAGGGATTACTGAGAGGATCCATAGCAAAGATTGTACAATTTTATTACTCACTAAGTAAAAATAAATATAATTTAAAAACTATAATAACCTTGCAATCGCTTGGCGGTCTCGCACACACATCTCGCGTAGAATTGTGTCATCCGGCCACCCTCTTGTCAGGAGCTTTGTGACCCCCTCAACTTCTCCCCACACCACCGCTGTGCCCGACACCGTGGCGAATGCCGCAGCCACACCTGAGAAAGAGCAACCGTACGCCGCGCTCGGCCTCAAAGAAGACGAGTATCTGCGGATCCGCGAGATTCTGGGCCGTCGACCGACCAGCGGCGAGCTCGCCATGTATTCAGTGATGTGGAGCGAGCACTGCTCCTATAAAAGCAGCAAAAAATATCTGCGGCAGTTCGGGCAAAAAGTCAGCCCAGCAATGAAGAAGAACCTCATGGTCGGCATGGGCGAGAACGCGGGGGTGGTGGATGTCGGCGAGGGCTGGGCGGTCACCTTCAAAATTGAAAGCCATAACCATCCCAGCTTCATCGAGCCCTTCCAGGGTGCCGCGACCGGTGTGGGCGGCATTGTGCGCGACATCATCTCGATGGGCGCGCGGCCCGTTGCGGTGATGGATGCCCTCCGCTTCGGTCACCTCGATGATCCCGACACGGCTCGGGTGGTGCACGGCGTGGTCTCCGGCATCTCGTTCTATGGCAACTGCCTCGGGCTGCCCAATATCGGCGGCGAAACCTATTTCGACTCCGTATATCAGGCCAATCCGCTGGTGAACGCTCTCGCGGTGGGGGTGCTGCGACACGAAGACCTGCACCTGGCCAATGCCCGCGGCGTGGGCAATAAGGTGGTGCTGTTCGGGGCACGCACCGGCGGTGATGGCATCGGCGGGGCATCCATTCTCGCCAGCGACAGTTTCAGCGCCGGTGGGCCGACCAAGCGGCCCGCGGTGCAAGTGGGCGACCCCTTTGCCGAGAAGGTGCTGATCGAATGCTGCTTAGAGCTTTTCGCGCTCGGACTGGTGGAGGGAATTCAAGATCTGGGTGCCGCCGGAATCTCGTGCGCGACCAGCGAGCTGGCCTCCAACGGCGACGGCGGGATGTTCATTGACCTTGAGCAGGTGCTGTTGCGCGACCCGAGTCTCACCGCCGAAGAGATCCTCATGTCGGAGAGCCAAGAGCGCATGATGGCTATCGTCACACCCGAGAAGCTCGACGGCTTCCTGGCGGTCGTGCAGAAATGGGATGTCGAAACCAGCGTGCTCGGGGAGGTCACCGACACGGGGCGGCTGATTATCAACTGGCGCGGCCAAGAGATTGTCAACGTCGAACCACGCACGGTTGCCGTTGATGGTCCCGTCTACGACCGACCGGTCGCCTATCCGAGCTGGATCGACGCACTTCAGGCCGACACCGCCGCCTCGCTTCCCCGGTCGACTGAGCTGCGCGCCGAACTGCTCGCACTGCTCGGCTCAGCTAACCTCAGCGATAAAAGCTGGATCACCAATCAGTACGACAGCTATGTGCTGGGCAGCACCGCGCTCAGCTTCCCCGACGACGGGGGCATGGTGCGCATCGACGAGCAGTCGGGGTTGGGCTTCGCGGTCGCCACCGACGCCAACGGTCGCTACTGTCAGCTCGACCCCTACCGGGGCGCGCAACTCGCCCTCGCCGAGGCATTCCGCAATGTGGCAGCCACCGGCGCGACCCCGGTCGCGGTCAGCGACTGTCTCAACTTCGGCTCCCCCGAAAACCCCGAAGTCATGTGGCAGTTCGCCAAGACCGTCGAGGCGCTTTCTGATGGATGCCTCGAACTCGAGATCCCCGTCACCGGCGGTAACGTGTCGTTCTACAACCAGACCGGGGAAGTGCCCATCCACCCCACTCCGGTGATTGCGGTGCTGGGGACTATCAACGATGTCGCGCGGCGCATCCCCTCAGGCTGGCAAGACGAAGGCAACAACATCTACCTACTGGGGGTAACGCGCGACGAGCTCGATGGCTCGGCCTGGGCGGAGGTGATCCACTCCCACCTGGGTGGGCTGCCACCCGTGGTCGCCCTCGGTGCCGAGAAGACACTGGCGGAGTTAATCCGCGCCGGCGGGGAGCAGAGCCTGGTGGCATCCGCCCATGATCTTGCCGATGGTGGCCTAGGTCAGGCGCTCGCCGAGGCGGTGATGCGTTTCGGTATTGGTGCCCGTGTGTGGCTCACCGAGATTATGCAGCGGGATGGCGTGGATGCCACCGCCGCGCTCTTTAGCGAGTCGTCCGGGCGGATGCTGGTGAGCGTGCCACGCGAAGACGATGTGCGATTTCAAGGCCTCTGCGAGGGCCGTGGCTATCCGTATCTGCGCATCGGGGTCACCGAGAACAGCGGGGCGCTCGACGTGCAGGACGAGTTTTCGCTTTCAGTGGATGAGTTGCGCGCGGCGCACCGAGCCCCCCTGATGCGCCGGTTCGGCCCGGTTGTCGGCCAGTGACAGCAGAACCATAACTCTGTAAAGAGAAGGGGGCGCTGGAAACGCCGAGCACTCACGCTTGGGGAGCTGACTGGTGGTGCCGTTCTGGGGGAAGGAACGGCACCACCATGCTCAGCCGCGCCTAGGCAACGACCTCACACCAGGCAATACATCGGGAGCCTGGTCACCGTGCGCCATTCGGGTAAAAAATGGCTACAAAGATCGCCAACCTCAACGCCGTAGTGCCCTGAGACCAGCAGGTATCACGCTACCGTGGCATAACAGTCCTGTACATGGGGAGAACTACCCATGGTGGCTCACCGCATCTGGGGCGCACTGGGCAGGTGAGCAGACATACGACTGTGATCCCCGAAATCGCTCTCTACGCGGCGGGAGCAAAAACCGATCCGGCGGGAGTACGCAGCAGACGGCGGGAGTAGCAGCTCCCGCCACCGGTGACCTTCTCCCGCCACCCGGAGGAGCGGTCCTACGACAGGCAACCGAACGGGCGGACCTCATCGGCTTTCCACCGTGACCGCGCCAATGAGGTACACATCACCCCCGGTGGTGGCGGTGAGGCGCGCCCTCGGAGCGGTCATCTCCACCGGGTGGAAAAATTTAGTGTCGACGCCAAACGAATTGGCGTACACACCACCGTCGACCGTGGAGTCGAAGGCATTATCGGGGTTACCCAGACCAGTCGCGGGCGTTGCAGGCACATCATTGACCAGAAGAGCATCCCCAAACCTGCTACCGTCACCCTCCCAACTCAACACGCCCAGAGTTGCCGAAGCACCGGGAACAACCGCAACCTCGAAAGCGGCGGCCGCCGAACCATCAACCCTGGCAAGCCCGGCGAACAGGGCGACCCGCGCCGGAGTCAGCGAAGGGTCTTCGAGCACAACCACGAGCGACCAGCCAGCGTAGGTGTCGATACCGGTCACCAGCGGAGCTCCCGTTGCCGCCCACTGCCCTGCCCCCCCAGCGGTGACGAGCTCCGTGACATCAGCCGAAGACTGATACACCTCACGACCACCAATCGTGGTGCGATCAATGCGATCAGCAACAACAGAGACCGCATCGGCACCCGGTGCGCTCAGGGCAATACCGCCAAGATCAGCATCTGTCGCACCGTCAGGGATGTACGCCGACCAATAGAGGGTTGCCGCGGCCACCGTGGAGCTCGGGGCGAAATCCAGCTGCGTCACGGAGTCTGCAACCTCCGTCATTGCCCACGCGTTGTTATCCCATCGCGAAGGTGGTCCCCGGCGGTCACGCGCGTCGAGGCACTGGGGTGAACCATCACAGTCCAGGAAGGATGCCCCGGCAACACGGATCGTATATGCGCCGTCTAAGATCACCGTGGCCCCAAAGCCTCCGGTGAGAACCGGCTGCGCGGCGGCGGCGCGGGCGAGCTCGGTGTTCCCGCTTCGAGCGCTCACCTGAAGCGGAGTCAGGGTATCGGCATCCTCAGCCACCGAAATCGGGAGGCGCACCGTGGCAACGGCCCCCGGGTCGAGCGCGACAGCGGAGCATGAGACCGAGGCTCCGGCAGGCACGCAGGACCATCCCGCCGGGGGGCGGATCAGAACGGTGCGAGGAAGGTCAACCGTAACCCCGACGGGAAGATCGATGATCATGGTAGGAGTCGACACCGCGGTAATCCCCGTATTGGTCATCGAGACCCCGATCATCCCCTGGCGACCCAGCACAAGATCACCTGTGTCTTCCCAGGCCAACGAAACAGACGGCACAGGGATCGGGGGTGCCGTCACCGGGGGCACAATCGCGGGCGAGAGCGGTAGCGGCACCGTCGGCGGCGGCCCAGGTCGCGGCG
>JBOFDJ010000131.1:0-17527 GCA_051646885.1 Rhodoglobus sp. | reverse complement strand
CACCGCAGCCCCACGATCCCGCACCCCACACGCATGAACCCGCAACGCCGCCACCTGCTCACGAACCCCCACCACATCAACCCCCACCCCAGGAATACCCGAAACATCAATCAACCGCGACACCAATCACACCACACCCCTTTTTGCCCGCTTCGCCCCCAAAGCCTCCACAAAACTCGCGCCCGCCGATTCCCCCGCACCCGCATGAGCCGCCTGAACCTGCCCCGCCATCAGTTCATCACCCGCAATAAAAGCCTCCGTCGCCCCCACCACACCCGTCACAGCCTCAGAAAGCCGGACCGAGATTCCCTCCACACTGGGAGCCTCGGCCTCCAACCACGCCGCTACAGCACCTGATACCGCCGACGACTGCACCGCCGTCAGCGCAGCATCAAGAGTGACGCCCATATCGACGAATACCTGATCTAACAGAGTTGCCTCGGCCTTCACATCAGCAATAACTGTCCGCACCCCATCAGGGGAGACACTCCAGGAACCCATCTCACGACCTCACTATATTTTGCTGGCCATACACGTTTCACAGATCTAAGGCCACTTAGCCGATACCGTTCACCGCAGCTTTTGCCTGCGCTATCGCCTGCTGCGCCGTCTCATCGTTGCGTTCTAATGACAATCGCAAGGTGGCAATGATGGACTTCACCTCGCCAGCAACCCGAGACCACCTCGCCTCAACCGCGACATACTGATCGCTCACACCATCAGCAATGTAATCAGCCTGCGCGGCCTTCACATCCCGATCACGCTGATCAACCAGCGCCTCTAGTTGAGACGCCACCCTGGCGAAATTCTCTTGCGCACCCTGCGACGCTGCAACACTGTAATCACGACGATCCATCACAACAACCACTCCTTAGAAATACAGAAAGACATCAGAAACTGAGGAAAAATACAACCGAGACCGAAAATTCGGGATTCGGGAACCGTTACCTTCCCGAAAAACGAGCTGTATCAAAGCCAGCACCAGCCTGAGCTTGACGAGTCTCATCAACCATCGCCGACTCACCCGCGGTAAAGGCACGATCCTGACCCGTGACACCAGCCAGCACAGCATCTAAGGCCGCACCCAATTCCATGGCGATTGAATCGGTCTCAGCCTTAAACCTGTCAAAAGCCGCACGACCCGCACCACGGAACGAACCCTCCAAAGGCTCCGCCGCCGCACCCAAGGCCCGCACCAACGTCGTCAACTCATCAGACGAAGAACCCGTCTGCTTCGCCAACACCCCAAGAGTGCTTTCACCCATCGCAAACTTCACGACACAACTCCTTTCACAACAACAATCACGAGTAAAACTGGACACATGAACTCTACCCCCACAACAGGGCACATCATGACCACGCCAACAGAATCACCCGACGTGAGACACGACACAGAAGTCATGAACATAGCGAACAGTCGCGATGTACATCGGCACTGCAATTGCGGCGAACAGGAACGTCTGACCGAGGGCATAAACTGTAGGTTCTTTATTCTTGAAGGCTGAACGAAAACCCGAGGATCGTGAGTGTCAACGGCATCAACCATCCCCGTACGTAGCTGCGGTCGCTGCGGTGGTGGCTTCTCGGAACGCGGCAGGTACTGCAATCATTGCGGCGTTGTGCGCATTGCTCCCGCCGAATCGTACGCTCGTCGCACCAACGACCCGGCGCTTCTGATCGGCACCGTGAGTGCACCACAGCTACGCTGCCTCGCCGCGGTCATCATCGATATCGGCATTGTTCTCACTGTCGGCACGCTCGTAGCCGTAGCGGGCCGGGCGACACCCACCGCCCTGCTGCTGGCGTGTGCTGCCGCGATCGCCGGTGTTTGCGCGCTGTTTATGGGATTACGTGCCACAGGAACAAGCCCAGGTCGACGCCTCTGCAGCATCCGCACCATTGATAGTCTCACCGCGCTACCACCGCACGGAGCGGCCGCCCTGCGTGCGGTTATCGCGAGCGGCCCGTCTACTCGATGGGTGGATACCCGCCGTGGGCGTGACCCGTTTCGCTCATCAGCACCTCGCCCTCGCCTGGGAATGCTCGGAAGCACCCGCTCCGCAGAGCAGGCACATCATCAGAGCAGCGAAGAACTCACCTTCAGCGACACCCGAGAATACGCCCGGGCCGAACCTGCTTATGCGCTCGAGACTGCTGTGGCGCGGCGGGTCACCATCGTGTTCGACTCAGGACAGCGCGTCGTGATCGACAAGACCATGCTGATTGGGCGCAACCCCGACACCACAGCAGGGCCATCGCTGGCACTGCCAGACCTATCGCGCAGCCTCTCGAAAACCCATGCCCGACTCGAATGGTCTGGAACAGAGCTCTGGGTTACCGATCTCACCTCCACCAATGGAACCACCCTGATCTCGTCAGCCGGGCGGCGCACAACCCTCGCGCCAGGAGCTCGGGCGGCGGCGCGGGTGGGATGGCGCATCGAACTCGGTAACCGGTCATTCGTGATCACCGAGGCGGTAGACCGATGACGGGCAGCGACAGCGAGCCGCGCCTCGAACCGATCCCGCATCCGCTGGTTGATCGCATTCGCGACACCTGGGTGCAGGTAGAGTCTCGCGCCCCAGTATTATTTCTGGGCGCAGCACAGGCCGATCTGCTGGTCAGCACCGCCGCTGCGGGCAAAAGAGCCATCTTTGTTACGGATGAGCTCAGTGCTCTCACCCTGGCGTTTCGTGAAGCCCTCAGCGACCATGGTGGCGCCTGGGTGGTGCGCAGCGCAGATCATTCGCTTCGTGACGGGCTGACCGGGCGGAAACTTTCCACTCTCACGGAAGCAATAAACGGTAGTCGGATTGCCTCGGCCCACGAGATTGCGCCAGCGTTTCTGCGCCCCAGGGCCGCGCAGCAACTCGAAATCGTGACCACCGTCTCCTTTCGCCATCGAGCCGACATCTCGACGCAGATCGGCGGAACGGTTGAGCTCATCACCCGGGCATTGCAGGGCGAACCACCCGCCGCCTGGGACGTGATCGAGCCGATCACCGAAGACTGGAATCGCGCAGAAATGACCGAATTCTGCCGGAAGCGGATGCCTCATGACACCCGAATTATCGTGCGCGGCCAGCCCACAAATCCCAGCATCTCTACCGTGCGCGTTGCCCGAACCCGGCACGGGCTCGAAGAGACAACCCGAAGCTATGCCCTGGTTGGCGAGCTCGGCTCGGCCGGCGCAACCGCAGCGCTCAGCGCGATCCCTGAACTGCTGATCTCGATCGCGAACTCGGGAATGCCATTGCTGTGCCTTGTTCTTGCCCGCCCGCGCGACGACAACCAACTCACATATCCGGTGATCTCGCCTCCCCCACGCCCACTCGCCCTGATGGTCGGCCCGCCCGGGGTTCATGCCCTCAAGATCGACGTCGAGCGAGCAGTGCGTGAGCAGGGTGCGGTCGTCGTCGGCAGGCCACGACTACCAGGACTCATGTTTCGTCTCGGCACTTTTGACGAGCCGGGAGCGGATCGTCTTCGCGCTGTGCTCGAATCCTTTGACCCCACCCTTCTTGCTGAGGCCATGGGGCATGAGGCACCTCTCTATCGAGGGGAGACATCGTGAGTGGCAACCGGGACGAAATTCTCCTTGAGTCAGTCAACACCCATCGAGCTCGATTGACCGCTGCATTCCTATTCGGGCATATGGATGAGCGGCGCGTTGTCAACGACAACATCAAACGACTGATCGGCAGTATCGTGCTCGCCGCCGTGGCCTGCGCTGTGTGCGTCGGAGTCTCGTTCGTTATCGACATCCTGGCCAAGCAAGAAACGCAGCAGCAACAAAGACTTGAGCAACAACAACCGCTCCCTACCCCAGAACCCGAGGCAACCCCGTGACCGATTTCACCCGGCTGACCATCGTTGCCTCCCGCCGGAAGGCCGAGATTGTCGTTCCGAGCGACGAATCTCTTGGTGCCCTGATCCCCCAGCTCATGGACCTTCTCGACGAGCCAGCCCGATCAGGGGATCGGCCACTCACCCTGGTTCTCGCCACCGGTGAACAACTCGACCTGTCACTGTCGACCTCGCAACAATTGGTCCGAGACGGTTCACTGTTGCGCTTGATCCGCATCGAGGATGCGCCACCGCCCCCCGAGGTCAGTGATGTCACCGACGTGGTCGCCGACACACGCGACAGTCGATCCGGGCTGTGGTCGACGCCGTTTCGGCATGCCATCGGAGCCATCGGTGTCAGCGCGCTGACCGCGGTCTCAGGGGCGATGATCCTGACGAGTCTGCACGAACTCGGCTTCAGCGTTATCAGCGCACTGTGGTGTGTGCTACTGAGCACAGCGACCCTGCTAGGCCGGGGAGGGCTGCGATCAGCCAGCATCGCGGTGACCGCTGCCGCAAGCGGCTTCGGTCTTCCGCTGGGGCTCGCTGCCGCCAGGGCGGTGGGGCCAGAGCTACCAGCCTGGATCTGGGGTATCGGATCGCTCAGCCTCACCGCCGTAGCCCTGGGTCTGTGCCTCGGGGTAGGGCAGCGCAATCGGCCAGCTCTACTCGGATCAGTGGTCGCTCTGCCCACGATGCTGCTGCCGGCGCTGCTGATGCTCGCCGGGGTTTCGATGCTGGGTTCCTTTGGTGTGGCGGCTGTGGTGGCGGTTGCCGCTGCGGGACTCGTGCCCTGGTACGCGCTGTCAGCATCCGGACTCACCGGCCTCGACGATCAGGTGATGGATGGCGCGCGACTGGCGCGCGAGCGGGTGCTTCCCACCCTGGGTGCCGCCTACCAGACGATGACCTGGACAACGATCGGTGTCACTGTCCCCATCGCGATCTCGACCAGTGTGCTGCTGCTTGCGCCTCCCGGCTGGGCCACCGGACTGGGCTGCGCCATCCTTCTGGTGACCGCGGCACGCACCCGAGCGTACCCCCTGGCCGGCCAGTCGATTGCGCTGTGGATGGCCGTGCTCATCCCGCTCATCATCGGGCTGAACGCCTATTTCACGACCCAGCCCATAACCGGCGCTGTGGTGGCCGCAGGTCTAGCCCTGACAGCAGCGCTTCTGTCTGGGGTGAGACCGCCACGACACCAACGCGCGCGACTGCGCCGAGTGGGCAATATCATCGAAGCTCTTTCGGTGATCGCTCTGCTGCCGCTGTTGCTCGGTGTGTTCGACGTTTTTTCTGACCTTCTGGACACGTTCTGATCATGGCAAAACTTACCTCCCTGCTCTCATCAGCTAGCCTCGCCCTCGGCAGCAGCAGTCCGCGAATCCGGGAACTTTCTCGTGCCGGGGCGGCACTGACCGTGACCGTGCCCCTCTCGCGGCGAATTGGTTTCGTGCAGCAGCGCGGCGGTGCCGGAGCTTCGGCGCTGGTGGGGGCGGTCGCGAGCACCCTCGCCACCCGCCGTGGTGGTCATGTTCTCGGCGTCAACGCCTCACGCGGCTCCACTTCCCTGCCCTGGCAGGTCGGCGTGACTCCCGGGTACGTCGCCAGCGAGCGGCGCAGCACAGCCAAAACATCGCGGGATGCCGTTGAGGGGCTTGCCCACACCGCCAGCGGCCTTCGGGTGCTCGATCTGGTGCAGGAGAACCAGTCACACGCTCCGGCGCGAACCAGCCGCTGGTACGAGGAGGTCGCACCAATTGCACGGTTCTTCGACATTGTGTGCACCGATTGGGGTGTGCGTGAGTTCCAGGTCGATCTCGGCGATGTCGCCGACTCCAGTCACGCGGTGTGCATCGTCAGCCGAGCCGACCGCCACGCCATCGATGATGCCGCCGCACTGATCCCTGCGCTTCTGGAGCGCGATCAGGCACCCGCCGTGATTCTGGCGATCGTCGATGTCGGTGGCACTGGTTCCAGCGCTGCGCCCTGGTTGGAAGGGAAGGTGGGTGCTCCGGTGCTTCATATTCCTTTTGACGCTGCCAGGGCATCCGCTACAGCACAACCCAGCTCAGCATTGGCAACGCGAACGCGGATCGCCCAAACCCGCCTCGCCGCTGCCGTGCTCAGCGCCTCGCTGTCACGCCCCACCGCTGCCCTCGATTCTCTGCACGCCCATCAGGATGGAGCCGCATCGTGACCATGAGAATTGTGCATCGCCCGACCCGCCTCACCGTTCCGCTGGAGGCAGGCTCAGAAGAGCAGGTGGCACCCCCACCCCTGCTGACCGATGCGCCTCTGGGCGGGTTTCCCATCCAGAGTCTGCTCCCCGTGATGGGTGCTGGTGCCTCGGTCACCATGATGGTCACCCTCAGAGGCAACCCCATCATGATGGTGGTGGGGGCGGTGGTGCTGATGGTCGCGATCATGGGCGGGCTGGCCATGGCCCTCTCCCAGCGTGGCAACGCCACCCGTACCCGCCGCACCCAGCGCGAGCGGTACCTCGATTTTCTCGAAAACCTACGAACCAGGATGCGCGACCGATCACGCACCGTGCGAGCCGCCGCCGAGGCGCTGAACCCGGCACCCGCCGCTCTGCTTGAGCTTGCGCGTGACCCGGGGCGACTGTGGGAGCGGCGGCGGCACCACAGCGACTTTCTTCGGGTCAGGGTAGGGGTCGGCGACCGCCGGTGGTTCGCCCTCCAGATACCCGGCGAAGCAAACCCGGTGCAACCATACGACCCCATCATGATCGCCGAGGCAGAAACGGTCATCGAGCACCATTCGATGGTTCGGTCGATGCCCATCACCATTGATCTTGACCAGGCCGGGATCATCTCCATCATTGGACCGCGAGAGGAGTCGCTCGGTGTGGTGCGGTCGATGATCCTGCAACTTGCTAGTCTGCATTCACCGGATGACCTGGAGATGGCATTCGCCTTCCCCGAGTCAGCGGCGCACGAGTGGGCGGGGGTGGATCTGCTGCCGCATGCGCAAGCATCCGATCTCTTTGACGGGCCTGTTGCCGCGCGGCGGGTGGCGGGATCACCTGCGGGGCTTGCCCGTGTCATTGGTGGTGAACTCGGTGACAGAGCCCAATATGCTGCGACCGCCAAACGCAGCGCTGGAAGCGCCGGGTACGCCAGCAACTCGCGTCTTGTCGTGATCATTGACAGTCACGGCCATATCGCGGAGTCGATCCCGATTCCCGACGCAGAACTGAGCCTGAGCGATCTGCACGTCACTGCCATCTACCTGCTCGATGATCGCCTCCACGAACCCAGCGAGGTGACCGTGAGGTTGACCATCCTCGGTCAGGACGATACCGGGATGGCCGCGATGATAACGGATGCCCGAGACGAGGTTCCTACGCAGCAACGCCTTGCTGTTGACCTCACTCCGCTGACTCTCTTCGTGTCGATTGCCCGCGGCCTGGCACCACTGCGACTCAGTCTCACGAGCAGGGATGAGACTGAGATTGCCGCTGCGGTAGGGATCACCGAGCTTCTGGGCATCAACGACATCACCACCCTCAACCCCGCAACACACTGGAGGCCGCGGTCACCTCGCGACTTCCTGAGGGTTCCCATCGGGGTGGATGACTTCGGTGCTCCCGTTCTTCTTGACCTCAAAGAGTCAGCACAACTGGGGATGGGTCCGCACGGTATTTGCATCGGCGCGACCGGCTCAGGTAAGAGTGAAATGCTGCGCACGCTGATCCTCGGGTTGGCCCTCTCGCACCCACCAGAAGATCTCAGCATGGTGCTGGTGGATTACAAGGGTGGGGCAGCCTTTGCTCCATTCGCCGGCCTACCGCATGTTGCCGGGATCATCGACAATCTCGCCGATGATGCACAACTGACCGAGCGAGCCCGTGCCAGCATCGCCGGAGAGGTCGTGCGTCGGCAAGAGCAACTGCGCGATGCCGACAGCAGCCCATCCATCTCCCACTATCGCCAACTGCGCACGACACGTCCCGATCTGCCACCGATGCCTCACCTGTTCGTCGTTATCGATGAGTTCGGTGAGCTACTCACCGCCGAGCCCGATTTCGTCGATCTTCTTCTGACCATCGGTCGCATTGGTCGGTCAATCGGTGTGCACCTGCTACTGTCCAGCCAGCGGATCGAGGCAGGGAAACTTCGAGGCTTAGACACCTACCTTTCGTATCGCATCGGCCTCAGAACATTCTCCGAATCCGAAAGTTCTGTCGTTCTGGACACACCGGATGCCTTCCACCTGCCTGCCATCCCCGGCTACGGCTATCTCAAAGTTGATACCTCGGTCTACCGACGGTTTCGGGCGGGTTACGTCTCTGGCCCGCTGCCTTCCGAGATGGCGCGATCCCTGGAGCCGAACGAGGAGCGAACCGAAGCGCTTCTGCTGCCGGTGTACAACACCATTGCGGGAGAACCCAGCGCAGAGACCGAGGTAGAGCTGCGGCGTCCCTCGGTCGGTAGGGCGTTAATCGATGAGGCGGTCGACCAGCTTCGAGGCGGTGCGCCGACAACCGCGCCGGTATGGCTCGACCCACTACCCGCGCGATTCGGTCTTGACCGGGTGCTTCCGCGAGATATTGGTCTCGACCACGCCTCACAGGCCACACGCCCCCTACGAGTGGCAATGGGACTGCTCGACGATCCGACCCGCCAGCGGCAGGACCCGTGGATTCTGGATCTCACCCGCAGTGGTGGAAATATAGCCGTGATGGGAGCCCCGCAAAGCGGTCGCACCACGTTTTTGCGAACATTCGCGGCCTCCGTCGCGCTCACCCACACGCCCCAACAGGTCACCCTCTACGGAATGGACCTCACCGGCGGTGGCCTGCTGCGGCTCGAAGGATTCCCGCATGTCGGCGGTGTGGCGACTCGAGCCCACCCTGACAGACTCAGACGGCTTCTGGAAGAACTGCATGCCATGCTCGCGACGCGCGAGACTGTGTTCCGGGATCTGTCCATCGACTCACTGGCAGCGTTGCGTACCCGCCATGCCGCTGGCGAAATACCCCAACTGGTGTCTGCCGATGTGGTGCTACTTCTCGATGGCGTGGGAACACTACGCAGCGATTTCGAGGATCTCGAAGGCATGCTGGCCGATCTGGTACTGCGCGGGGGGAGCTTCGGGATCCACGTTGTACTGGCCATGACACGCTGGAATGAGTTGAAACTCAACCTGCAATCCGTTATCGGGACCCGACTTGAGTTGCACCTCAACGACCCCAGCGACTCCGGGATCGGCAAGAAGCTTTCCGAAATGATTCGCTCCGGCCAGCCGGGCAGAATTTTGACTGACGACAGCCTGTTCGCTCAGGTGAGTTTACCCGTGCTCGAAGACACCGATGATGAGTCCATCGGTGCCCAACTTGAGCTGCTGGCGCAGCGCTCGGCCCAGAGTTGGAGCGGCCCTGCCGCAGCGGCCATCCGATTGCTGCCCGACGACCTCAGCCCTGATGAGTTACCCGACCCGTTCGGGGAGCCTGACACTCTGCCGTTCGGGCTGCGCCAAGACACCATGGATCCCGTTTCTCTCGACCTTCTGGGCCGAGACCAGCACCTACTGATCTTTGGTGATGCCCGCAGCGGTAAAACCACTCTTCTGCGCGGGTTGGCCCAGGCCATGGTCGCCCGATGGACTCCGGAAGAGCTGGTGTTAGCGGTGATGGATGTGCGAGGCGAGGTGGCGTCAGAGATCCCTGACAGCTATCTCGGGGCCCACGCCAGCAACAGCAAAACTGCCCGTGGGCTCGCTGATGCCGTCGCCGATGTACTTGCGGAGCGTCAAGATTCTGACCCTACACACGGGCCGAGAATTGTGGTGCTCGCTGACGACTACGACATTCTTGCCGCCGGCGGCACCGATCCACTCGCACCCCTGTTGCCCTACCTTTCCAGCGCGCGGGATTTGCGGCTGCACGTGCTTCTCACCCGACCGGTCGCTGGCTCCACCCGAGCGATGTATGACCTGGTGTTGCAGTCCATCAGAGACACCAGCGGTACCAGCCTGGTGATGTCGGGAGAACGCAGCGAAGGGCAGGTTGTTCCCCAGGTTTATGCCGAGCAAATGGTCGCGGGGCGCGGGCGTTTTGTCCGCCGAGGAGAACGCCCACGTCTGGTGCAGGTCGCCAATTTTCGTGCCGTGGACAACCCCCAGAAACCTAGCGAGAAGAGCACCAGCCATGCCTTGTGATGCTTATCTGATCAGCCCTAATGCGGTGACCGTGGCGGACATTATTCGCGCTGGAGCAACCATCAACGCTGCGCTGACGGTACGAACCCTGCACAGTGGCTCGGTGGCGCAGCTTGTCGACGAAAATTATGAGGCCGTGGTGAGCATCACCCATTCCCGACTCGTCCTCGATGGGCGCGAGATTGCTCGCCTCGTGCCGAAAGCACCGGTCAGCGCGAGACCTGCCTGGCTGGCTGAAGCACTTATCCCTTGGGACAACGAAAGCCAGCCCGGGATCGCGATCCTCAGCGAACTCGCGATGATCACCAGGTCAGCACTGCTGGTGGAAGATAGCACATGAGCGTTCGCATCGTGGTAGCAGGAACAAGCGGTGGTGTCGGCACCACCACCGTCGCGGCGATTCTCAGCCAACGTCTCGGTGCACGAAAACTGGATCACACGGGCGGAGAACTCGATGCCCGGTGTGGCGGTGGGTCAACCGTCGGTAGCGAAAGCCATCAGGTACACGATCTCGGTGCGCATGCCGACGGCTTGGGAATGCACCAACTGTCGCGGCGCGGTGCTATCGCCGTTGTCGTGACCGCGGCAACACCACTCGGTGTGCAACTCGCTGGAAACACTCTTCGGAATCTGGCAGCACACGCTGACCCGGGGCACGGCACAATCCTGGTGATGGTGGAGGCTTTTGGTCGGCACAGCATTGCACCCGCAGCGCAGGCGCTGCGGGTGCAATTTCCTACGACGGTGATGACCCTCCCGCAGGACCGGGCCCTCGCAGCGGGCGGGCGGGTTCCATTCGAGCGCCTGAGTACTGCCACTCTGCGCCGCAGTCGTGAGCTCGTCCATCGAGTGGATGAACTCGCCGCTTTCGTCGCGATCTAGACACATCCACCCAGTCGCGACAGGCCGCCTGGCCGCCGAGCCGACTCATTGGGCCAGAGTGAGGCACTTTCGTGTGGTGTTACCCTCCCGAGGGTATCGGAGTCGAGGTTTTGAGCCGGGATTCCCGTTCTTGCGCGGGCAGACGCCTGCGACGCGCTACGACTCGTTCAGGTCCTCCGTCAGCCCCCGCCGATACCATTGCGGCATGACCTCCATGCGCACCAAGCGACCGATCGCCGTGGACCTGTTCGCTGGCGCTGGCGGACTCTCACTCGGATTCGAGCAGGCAGGCTATGACATTGCCGCCGCCGTTGAGTACGACCCAATCCACGCCGCCGTGCATAAGTACAACTACCCGTACTCGACAACCCTCTGTCGTGACGTTTCGACAATCACGGGCGATGAAATCCGCCAAGAGTCGAGCATCGGAAACCAGGAGATTCATGTCGTGGCCGGTGGTCCACCATGCCAGGGCATGTCGATGATCGGGAAGCGCGCCATCGACGACCCCCGCAACGTCTTGCTACGGGAGTTCGCGCGGCTCGTCATCGAGTTACAGCCCCGCTACTTCGTTATGGAGAACGTCGCCGGGCTGACGGTCGGCGTTCAGCGGCGGCTTCTCGACGAGGTGGTCGAGATGATGAACGAGGCAGGATACAAGATGGTCCTGCCGTACCGAGTGCTCCAGGCCGCTGACTTCGGTTCGCCTCAGTCCCGCCGCCGCCTCATCTTGCTCGGCTGCCGCTCCGATGTTCCAATGCCCACGTACCCCGAGGCGAGTTATACGCCTCGCTCGATCAAGGGCGTCGTGCCGAAGTGGTCGAAACTTCCTCTCGGGCCGAGCGTAGGAGACGCGCTGTCGGACATCCCGGACGCTGACACGTTCGATGAACTGCTGAAATCGGACGTGGCAGCCGTCGAGTACGGAACGCCGTCCGCCTACGCGGCCACCCTCCGGGGAATCGTCCGCGAGATTGACGACTTCTCCCGCCCCCGGGTGTTCGATCCCGAGTTGCTGACCTCATCCGCGCGCACGAGGCACACAGAAGTATCTATTTCACGCTTCGCCGTCACCGAACCCGGCTCCACGGAGAAGGTGTCGCGATTCCTCCGACTTCACCCTGACGGGGTGAGCAATACCCTCCGCGCCGGAACAGCATCCGACAGGGGAGCGCACACAGCGCCGCGCCCGATCCACCCGACTTGCGCTCGGGTGATCACTGTACGAGAGGCGGCACGGCTCCACGGTTACCCGGATTGGTTCCGCTTCCACGTGACCAAGTGGAATGGTTTCCGCGAGATCGGTAACAGTGTTCCCGCACGACTGGCTCGTGGGGTCGCCTCGTCGCTGCTAAGGGCTGATGCAATCAAGCCGAAACCCGGGCCCGAGACCGAGCTAGGCGACTCGCGTCTGCTGCACCTTAACGCGACCGAGGCCGAGCGTCACTTCGGCATCGCTGAACGCGTAATCCCACAGCGTGACCGCAAGATCGGTTGACATGGCAGACCGAAAGGAGAATCGCTACTCTCAGATCCTCGCGCTCGTGTTCGAGTCGCGGTTCACACCAGGAACGACGAGCGTTCCATTCGAGCGAATAGACTTGGAGCACGCCGCCGCCGCTATCAGCGTCAGCCTGCCAAAAAATCTAGGCGACTTGATCTACTCATTCCGATTCCGCAACAAGCTACCAGCCTCAATCATCGCGTCTGCCCCCAAGGGATACGAGTGGGTCATCCGCGGGACTGGGCGTTCACAGTACGCGTTCGTGGCGGTACCGAACCAGGTACGAATCCTGCCGCGCGAAGGTCTCATCACAACCAAGATCCCCGATGCGACCCCGGAGATAATTCGGTCGTCTGCTCTGGGTGACGAGCAAGCCTTGCTCGCCCTGGTCCGCTACAACCGACTGCTTGACATCTTCCTCGAACTCACGACGTACTCGCTTCAGAACCACCTCCGCACCACTGTGCAGGGGATCGGTCAGGTTGAGGTTGATGAGGTCCACCTCGGATTGGATCGGCACGGCGTACAGTACGTTCTCCCAGTACAGGCCAAGGGCGGCTCGGACGAGATCGGGCTCACTCAGATCGAACCGGACTTTGGGGTGTGCGCGCAGAAATGGCCACACCTGACCGCTCGCTCTGTGGCGGTGCAGTTCATGGACGACAACAAGATCGCAATGTTCGAACTTGGGCTCCAGGACGACCACGTAGCCGTAATCCGGGAGGCACACTACCGACTTGTGGCGTTCTCAGACATCACCAACGAGGACCGGGGTCTCTACTTACGGACGCGCGGAACATGAGCCAGCGCTTCGCTATCACCACGCCAGCAAAAATAGAGCTCTGAGCAGGATCAGGCCTCGACGGCCTCGGGTTCTTTCTCGGGCAGGCCGGCCTGACGACTGGTGGTGAGCACAAACTGGCCCTCCAGATAATCGACGTGAACGTGATCACCCGCCGTCAGCTCACCGTGCAGGATTTTCTCGCTCAGGCGATCCTCCACCTCATGCTGAACCGCCCGGCGCAGTGGCCTCGCGCCCAGCGAGGGATCAAAACCCACCTTAATGAGCTGCTGCTTGGCCTCGAGCGTCAGTTCGAGCGTAAGATCCCGATCCATCAGGCGCTCACTGAGACGCTTGATGAAGAGGTCGACGATCTGCAGCAGCTCCTCAGGACTGAGCTGCGGGAAGACGATGGTCTCATCAACGCGGTTCAAGAACTCGGGTTTGAAGTGCTTTTTGAGTTCCTCAACAACCTTGCCGCGCATCCGGTCATAGCCGGTGGCGGTGTCGCTGGCGGAAGTGAAGCCGATAGGAGTACCCGTGATGTCTTTTGTGCCCAGGTTAGTGGTCATAATGATCACGGTGTTCTTGAAATCAACAACCCGGCCCTGACCATCAGTCAAGCGGCCCTCTTCAAGGATTTGAAGCAGCGAATTGAAGATATCGGGATGCGCCTTCTCAATCTCGTCGAATAGCACAACAGAGAACGGCTTGCGACGGACCTTCTCGGTAAGCTGCCCGCCGTCCTCGAAACCCACGAAGCCGGGAGGGGCACCGAACAACCGAGACACCGTGTGCTTCTCGCCGTATTCGCTCATATCAAGAGAAATCAGGGCGTCTTCATCGTCGAAAAGGAACTCAGCCAGGGCCTTAGCCAGCTCGGTTTTGCCCACACCGGTAGGGCCGGCAAAGATGAATGAGCCGCTGGGGCGTTTCGGATCTTTCAGACCGGCGCGGGTGCGGCGGATCGTCTTGGAGAGCACCGAGATGGCCTCTTCCTGGCCGATGACACGCATATGCAGCGCCTTCTCCATGAAGATGAGTCGGCTCGACTCCTCTTCAGTGAGCTTGAATACGGGGATGCCTGTCGCCGCGGCGAGCACTTCAGCGATGAGGCCCTCATCGACCTCGGCGGTGGTGGAAACATCCCCCGCCTTCCACTGCTTCTCTAGGCGCAGACGCTCACCGAGCAGCTTTTTCTCTTCATCACGAAGCGAAGCAGCCTTCTCAAAGTCTTGCTGTTCAATCGCCGCCTCTTTTTGGCCGCGGACGCCAGCGATTTTCTCGTCGAACTCGCGAAGCTCCGGCGGGGCCGACAAAATCGACAGCCGCAATCGAGCGCCGGCCTCATCGATCAGGTCGATCGCTTTATCGGGCAAAAACCGGTCGGCGACATAGCGGTCGGCCAGGTTCGCGGCCGCAACAATCGCGCCATCCGTAATCGACACCTTATGGAACGACTCGTACTTATCGCGCAGCCCCTTCAGGATGTTGATGGTGTGCGGCAATGAAGGCTGGTGCACCTGAACGGGCTGGAATCGACGCTCGAGAGCAGCATCCTTCTCAAAATGCTTGCGATACTCGTCGAGGGTGGTCGCCCCAATTGTCTGCAACTCACCCCTGGCCAACAGCGGTTTCAGGATGCTCGCAGCATCAATCGCACCCTCGGCAGCCCCGGCACCAACCAGGGTGTGAATCTCGTCGATGAAGGTGATGATGTCACCTCGAGTGCGAATCTCTTTAGTGACCTTCTTCAGTCGCTCCTCGAAGTCACCGCGGTAGCGACTACCGGCAATCAATGAGCCCAGGTCGAGTGTATAGAGCTGCTTGTCTTTGAGAGTTTCGGGAACGTCGCCACGCACAATAGCGAGGGAAAGGCCCTCGACAACGGCGGTCTTGCCGACACCAGGCTCCCCGATCAGGACGGGGTTATTCTTGGAACGGCGGGAGAGAATCTGCATCACCCGTTCCATCTCTTTCTCCCGACCAATGACCGGATCAAGCTTGCCGTCGCGGGCAGCCTGGGTAAGGTTGCGACCGAACTGGTCAAGAATCTGCGAACCCTTGTCCGGGGTCGCATCGTTTCCACCAACGGCAACGGCTTCCTTGCCCTGGTAGCCCGACAGGAGCTGAATAACCTGCTGACGAACACGGTTCAGATCAGCGCCGAGCTTGACGAGCACCTGCGCCGCAACACCCTCACCCTCCCGAATAAGCCCCAGCAGAATGTGCTCGGTACCGATGTAGTTATGGCCGAGCTGGAGTGCCTCACGAAGCGAAAGTTCGAGCACCTTCTTTGCCCGGGGAGTGAACGGGATGTGACCGGTCGGCTGTTGCTGGCCCTGACCGATGATGTCTTGCACCTGCTCGCGCACCGCATCCAGCGAAATGCTCAACGATTCAAGGGCCTTAGCGGCAACACCCTCACCCTCGTGAATAAGCCCGAGCAGAATGTGCTCGGTACCGATGTAGTTATGGTTGAGCATCTTGGCCTCCTCTTGGGCCAAAACCACAACGCGACGGGCGCGGTCGGTGAAACGTTCAAACATTTTCTTCGCTCCTTAGGCACCAGGCAGGAGTCGGTGCCGGTATAAAGAGCGTAACTTCGTCAGGAGCCGAACAGGCGTCTGTTCGCCCTAGGCGTGACAGTATGACGATGCAATACCCGCCGCCGTGATCGGCGCAGCGGTCACGCTTCGGGCAGTGTCGGCCCGCCGAGCTTCACCCGCTCCTGGGCCTCGATCTGAGCATAGGCCTTGCGCTCGGCGCTATCGGCTCGAAGGATCGCGCGGAGGACGAACCAGAAAATCAGACCCACCAGGATCGTCGGGGTCACCGAGAAGATAGCGTTCGACCAGAATTCCTGAGGCACCTACCCAGGATAACTCTTGACGAAGAACACCACGGCGATGATGAGCACAATCCCAGCCAAAGCCAGTCCGGTAATGAGGCGCGAAGTTCTCCGATCCACTACTGGGCTTTCACCAGCGGAAACAGGATGGTCTCGCGAATGCCGAGGCCGGTGATGGCCATGAGCAGGCGATCAATGCCGAGGCCAATACCGCCGGTCGGTGGCATCCCGTGTTCAAGCGCGCGCAAGAATTCCTCGTCGAGACGCATCGCCTCAATGTCACCCTTTGAGGCCAGAAGGGCCTGCTCGACGAAACGTTCGCGCTGGATCACCGGATCAACCAGCTCGGAATACCCGGTCGCGAGTTCGAACCCGCCAATGTACAGATCCCATTTCTCTACCACCCCGGCGATGCTGCGATGGTCACGAACCAGCGGGCTGGTGTCGACCGGGAAATCCATCACAAATGTGGGCCTGAGCAGATCGGGCTTCACATAGTGTTCCCACAACTCCTCAACGAGCTTGCCCTGGGTGGGGTGGTCAACCTCGATGGTGACCTTAGCGGCCTGCGCGGCCAGGTAGTCGAGCGGGCTCTCCGGCGTGATATCGAGACCGGATGCCGCAGCCAGCGACTCATACATCGAGACCCGATCCCATTGTCCACCCAGATCGTATTCGGTGCCATCAGCCCAGGTGACCTGGAGCTGCCCGGCCACCGCGCGCGCCGCATTCTGAACCAGCTGCTGGGTGAGATCGGCCATCCGGTGGTAATCGCCGTAGGACTCGTAGGCCTCCAGCATCGCGAACTCGGGTGAGTGGGTGGAATCGGCACCCTCATTGCGAAAGTTACGGTTGATCTCGAATACCCTATCGATGCCACCAACCACGGCACGCTTCAGAAAAAGCTCGGGGGCGATGCGCAGAAAAAGCTCGGTATCGAAGGCATTACTGCGGGTCACAAAGGGGCGAGCGGATGCCCCACCGTGCATCACCTGCAACATCGGTGTCTCGATCTCAAGATAGTTCTGCTCGGCGAACGTTGCCCGCAAGCTCGCGTTCACCGCTGCCCGAGCGCGAACTGTGGATCGCGCCTGCTCGCGCATAATGAGGTCGAGGTAGCGGCTGCGCACCCGGGACTCGTCGTTCAGTTCGGAGTGCATGGTGGGCAGCGGCAGCACAGCTTTCGCGGCAAGCTGCCAGGTCTTCACCAAAACGCTGAGTTCGCCGCGGCGGCTGGAGATCACCTCACCGCTGACGAACACGTGGTCGCCCAGATCGATGAACTCCTTCCACTCATCCAGCGAATCCTGACCCACTTCGGCGAAACTCACCATGGCCTGAATGCGGGAACCATCACCCGCCTGCACGGTCGCAAAACAGAGTTTGCCCGTGTTGCGAGCGAAGACCACACGACCGGCGATGCCAACAGTCTCGCCGGTCGTGTCATCCGCCACCAAATGTGCGTACTTCTCGCGCA
>JBOFDJ010000130.1:0-7460 GCA_051646885.1 Rhodoglobus sp. | reverse complement strand
GCGGCGGTGCTGCGGAAGGCGGCGGTGCCGCCGGAGGCTCGCGGCGAGGTTCGGGGCTCGGAGTGGGCGAGGGAGTCGGGGTGGCAACCACGAGCGGAACCGAAGGTTGAGCAACAGGCTCAGCATCATCGCCGCCAAACCAGTGCGGGATGGACATAGCCACGGCGAGCGCAGCGCCCGACAGTGTCACGGTGGTTGCAGCAGAGGCCGCCACCAGGCGCCCACTCGGGCGAAGCATCCTGAACCTCGGTATGAGCGCGGCAGCGCTCGCCGTGGGGGTGTTCCCAAAGCCGAGCAAGGCAGCGGCACCCGCGCCGCCCAGCACAAGTGGGGCAATCACCACTCGCATGCCGTGGCCGACATCACGCAGCTCAACCAGAATAGCCCGGCACTTCGCGCAGTCATCGAGATGGTTCTCGACCAGCAGTTTTTCACGCTTCGCAAGACCGCGGCGAGCATAGGAACCCAACCGACCGCGCACATCCGTGCATTCATTGTCCACGGCAACAATATGCGCCTGCAGATAGGCCTGACGTAGGCCCTCCCGAGCACGGAAGCCCAGCGCAGAAACACCGTTCGCGGTCAGTCCGAGGATGGGCGCAACATCGGCGGGTGACATCCGCTCAATCTCGAGATACCACAGCGCCTCCCGCCACCGCTGCGGCAGGCTGGCGAAGGCCGCGTTGACCGTGCGATTCTCGAATGACACCATCGCAGGATCAGTATCGGGAAGAGGCTGATCGAAAGCAGTCATATCATCGGTGGCCAGCACCCGAGAATCCCGCGCACTTTGTTCGGAGGCGAGCCTGCGCATCGTTGTGTACAGGTAGGCACGAAAAGACAGCTCAGGCCCGTGACCGCCACGGATGGCCCGCACAGTGCGATCAAAGGCCTCAGAAACGAGGTCATCCGCGGCAAAAGTATCACGACAGTAGGCACGGGCAACGCGCAGGGCAGGGTCGGAGTGCCGCTCAAATAACCCACGGTGGGCGTCAGAATCCCCCGTGCGGACAGCAGAAATGAGCTCTGCGTCGCTGCGTTCTGTTACGTGCCCCAATGCCCGCCCCCCGTGATAAAACTACTCCTTCTGAATCGTCGAAGAAAGTGGCGTAATGAGATAGCCCATAACCACTCTCTTTAAGCATGATGAAGTCACCATTTGCCAGACATGATCCTGCAACTCTTGTCGCCGCCTGGCGCACCGCCCACAGCCAGCGCACCTCGGATGACTGGCACACCACGGGAGTTGACAAGCTCGCCGAGGCCATCGCGTATCGACGTGACGCCGTTCAGCCGGCCCGATTGCTGGGCAGGCAACGCGCGGGAGCCGGGGTCGGGATCCGCGAAAGCCTGCAAGACCTCGAAACCCCATACCGGCTGTACGCGCACGGCGAGCCACCTCACGCCGTCTCGCGCGCTTTTGCCGAGGGCTGGGCCGATGCCGAGGTCGAAACGCTTCTAGGTCGCACCACCATCGACAGCCTTACCGGCCTCGCCACCTACGACTATGTGTGCGCACGGCTGGGCGAAATCTATTCGGAGCCCTCACGCAGTGAACGCTGTTTCGTGATCGTGGATGCGCCTCACCGCTTCGAGAGCGGCCCCGCTCGTCTCGCCCACAGCCTCGGTCTCTCGAACCTACTACGGTCCGTGTTTTCATCCGGCGAGACAATCGCTGTCTTGCCGCATGGGCTATTCGTGGTACTGACCACCCAGAATCACACACTGGATGAATCACTTCAGCGCCTGGGGCGGAGTGTGCGGGCGTTTGATGTCGTGGAAAACGGCGCAGAGGGTCACGTTCGCGTCTGGACGGAAGCGCTGCCCGATTCCCAGCGACTCGCCGAAGAGCTGCTGCGTGAACGGGATGCCTCCTAGGGCTGTCGGCCTGGGGCTGGATGCCTAGGCTGCGAGCCGCTCTGACAACCTAAGACTCGCGAGTCTCTATGGCTCCGGTGGAGGCGATCTTCTCATGATGGTGAATAACCTCGGCCACGATAAAGTTCAGAAACTTCTCCGCGAATGCCGGGTCAAGATGCGCTTCCAGGGCGAGCGCCCTCAGACGGGCAATCTGCACTCGCTCACGATCCGGATCGGATGCCGGTAACCCTGCGGCAGCCTTGAGGCGGCCGACCGCCTGAGTGAACTTGAACCGCTCTGCTAGTAAGTGGATGAGCGCGGCATCGATGTTGTCGATACTGCACCTCAGACCAAGAAGTTCGGTCGACGTTTCGAGGGAACCATCACTGATGTTCATGCGCCCCAATCTACCGGCCACCGCGGAATCGCTGATGTGCCCGCCGCGGATCGCCGCTGCAGCCATCGAATACTTAGGTAATGCTAACCTTACTCGGTGAGTATCAGTACGGACCTCGATGTGGCGCACGAAGCCTCATCCTCAGCACGCCAATCAGTTCATCTCGGAATATGGGTTTCTGCCAGCCGCTGCTTTCTGGTCTATGTTGCAGCACCCGTGGCAGGGGGGTTTGCTGGAGTATTCGGCCTCACGGGGATGGTGCTGCAAGTTCTCGGGTGTCTCGCCGCCATATCAGGAGCTCGAACTCTCTTTCGTCACCGTCACCGACTGCGCTACCCCTACGTCGTCATTACCGTCGCGGTCAGCGCCACCACTCTTGCCGCGGTCATAGAACTCGCCGCAAGAGTCATCGCTGCCACCGCCCTCTCCCGATAGGAACCTCATGGACACACTCGCCCCTGCAGCCCCAGCGGTCGTCGCGGAGAAAGAGAAACAGCACCCCGCGAAGAACCATCGAAAACCGCTGCGCCGATTCTTGATTGTCACCCACCGATGGATGTCGCTCATTCTTGGCCTTGTGCTGCTGCTCGTCACCACCTCTGGTGCAATCTTGCTCTATCGCGGTGAAATCGTTCGGCTGATCGATCCCGCGACCCAGGCGGCCTACAGCCCGCAACAGGGGCCGGCCACCACCACACTTGATGAAGCATTCGCCATCGTCACCGCCGCCTACCCCGCTTTCGAGCCAGTTAGTGTGCAAGCGGAGAACGGCATCCTGAGAGTCACCGACTATGAGACCTCGTACACGGTCGACCCCTCGACCGGAAAAATTCTTGGCGCTATCGGTGAGTCTCCGGCCTGGTTGGGATTCACCGAAAACATGCACTTCTGCCTGCTCGCCTGCCCAGAACTCCCCGGCTATATCCCCGCGCTGGGAGCGACGATTCCCGGAACAGCCTGGTTGTTCGACGGTGAAGACGGCACTGTAGGTGGGCTACTCCTCGGACTGTTTGGGCTGATGATGATCTATCTGTCGATCACCGGGCTCTGGTTATGGATGCCCCGCCCCCGGCGGTGGAAGGCGGCAGTGACGGTGAGGTGGCGCAAGGGTCGATTTGCGCGTGACACTGACCTGCACAAGATCATCGGGATGATCGTGCTGGCCCCGGTCCTCATGTGGGGAATCACCGGTTCCAGTTACGAACTGCCCTTCATGGCACCGGCCTGGTACGCGGCGGTTCCCGGGTCTGAGCTGCCTGCTGTTGAGGCGGTGTCGAAACCCGGGACAGGCAAAGATATCGCCATCGCCGCCGCGATTCGTTCGGCGCAGTCCCTGGTACCGCAAGGAACCCCCGCCTCGGTCACGGTGCCGGATTCAGGGCCAGAATCGGCCACCGCAGCCTACGATATCTGGCTTTCGGTTGGCTTCGACCCGTGGGAGAACAGCTCCGGCACGGGGAATGTTGGAGTGTCAGTCGACCGCCGCAGCGGTGAGGCTGTGATCACCTACGGCAGGCCAGAAGAGTCTCTCGCCCAGACGATATGGGAGGGGTGGAATTATCCCGTCCACGCCGGATTCGTGGTCGACGGGTGGTGGCGCATCCTTTGGCTACTTGGCGGCCTCGCCCCCGTTGTGTTAGCTATTACCGGGCTGTCGACCTGGCTGATAAGAAGAGGTAATGTCAGCCGTCGGAAAAAACTTGCACGGCAGCGCTGATGATCCAGGCTGCCGATGCCTATTCGTTGATAATGTCGTCCAGACTCACAGCAGCTATGGTGGCACCGTCGATGATGCGCCCGCCACGGATCAGCCCATAAACCTCAGATCGCGGCACCACCCGCACCACCCACTGTTCACCCGGCTCAAGCTGTTGCTGGCCGGTATGGTCGACAGAAGCACGGTACACATGAGTCCGGGCTGACGATATCCCCGGAGAATCCACGAAACACCCCACATGCTCCAGGTGCCGAGCGAGCCAACCGGTCTCCTCTCGCAATTCCCGTGCCGCCGCGGCCAGTGGCAGCTCGCCCGGCTCTATCGCCCCGGATGGCAACTCCAGGTATGCGGCGCTCCCGGTCGTATCACGAAGGCCTTCAACGAACACCATTCCACCCTCAGAATCCGTGCCCACGACAATAACGCTGTCTGGCCTCAGCACCCGAAACCACTCATGTTCGGTATCGACATCGACCCGGCGCGACACCGAAAACCACGGATTATGATGAACTAGCTCAATCACGCAACACAGGCTTCCGCGACCCGAGCCTCAAGGCCGGCTCGGACTGTCGGCCATTCATCTACCAGGATCGAATACACGGCAAGATCTCGCCAACTGCCATCCGCCCGCCGCTGGTCGCGGCGCACCACGCCCTCGAACTGGGCACCGAGTTTGAGGATGGCAGCCCGCGAGCGGGAGTTCAGCGCATCCGCCTGCAATCTAACCCTGCCGAAACCGTGCTCGAAAGCCTCACCGAGCAGAAGCAACTTTGCTTCGGGATTGACCCCACTGCCCCATACCGTCGGTGAATACGCGGTCCAACCGATGTGAGCACGCTCCCTAGTTTCGTCGAAGTCGCCCAGGGTGGAAGTGCCGATTAGGATGCCGTCGTTGAGCCAGACACCGTAAACATTATTGGTGTCACGACGGTAGTAACGAAAGGTGAAATCAATAAACTCCGCCTCCGTCGTGGGCAGGGCAGCCGGCCCGCCACCATAGCCACCCCGGAACACCTCGGGATGACCAATCGCCTCAAACAACGCGGACAGATCGCTGTCGGCTAAGGGTGTAAGGCAGATAATTCTGCCTTCGATGACGCGAGGAGCGGGGCGCTGGGCTGGCATGCCGCCCAGTATGCCGGATGTTCCACCGCGAGTGCGAGTCCAGAGCGCATGCAGTGCGGCGCAGACGCACACGCGATCCTGAGAGCTGACATGCCTACAGCAGTTCGTGGCGGGTGATGATCGCCTCGCGGTCGGGTCCGACTCCGATCGCCGAGATACGGCATCCGCTGATCGCCTCCACCGCGAGCACATAGCTCTGCGCCGCGGGCGGCAGCTCCTCGAAACTGCGAGCACCGGTGATGTCATCATCCCACCCCGGAAACTCCTCATAAATCGGCACCGCATGATGAAAATCAGACTGCGACACCGGGACCTCGTCTACTCGCACACCATCAACCTCATAGGCGACACACACCGGGATCGTCGTCAAGCCGGTCAGCACATCAAGCTTGGTCATCACAAAATCGGTCACCCCGTTGACGCGCGCCGAGTAACGAGCGATAGGAGCGTCATACCAACCGGTGCGACGCGGACGACCCGTGGTGGTACCGAACTCGAAACCACGCGAACGCAACCACTCCCCCGACTCATCATGAAGCTCGGTCGGGAACGGACCTGCCCCCACCCGCGTCGTGTAGGCCTTCACAATGCCAATCACCCGGTCGAGACGGTTCGGTGCTACCCCAGAGCCGGTGGCCGCCCCACCACTGGTGGAATTAGAGGAGGTAACGAAGGGGTACGTGCCGTGATCAACATCCAACATTGTTGCCTGACCACCCTCAAAGACCACTGTCTTACCCGCATCAAGAGCCCCATTGAGCAACAAACCCGTATCGGCAACCATCGGCCGTAGCCGCTCCACGTAGCTCAACAGGTCATCTACCACCTCATCGACAACAATCGCCCGGCGATTATAGATTTTCACCAGCAAATGGTTTTTGGCATGCAGCGCACCCTCCACCTTTTGACGCAGGATATTCTCGTCGAATAAATCCTGAATCCGGATGCCCACCCGGTTGATCTTGTCGGCATAAGCTGGCCCGATCCCACGCCCGGTCGTGCCGATTTGCCGTTTGCCGAGAAAACGCTCGGTGACCCTATCGAGCGTGCGATGGTAGTGCGTAATGACATGAGCATTGGCGCTCACCTTCAAGCGGGACACATCAACACCCCGCGAGGCCAGCGCCCGCAGCTCGTCGAACAACACCTCGATATCGACAACAACACCGTTGCCGATGACCGGCACCACTCCCTCGGTCAAAATACCAGAAGGCAGCAGATGCAGCGCATACTTCTGCTCACCGACCACGACGGTATGCCCGGCGTTATTGCCACCGTTGAACTTCACTACATAGTCGGTGCGGTCAGCCAGCAGGTCAGTGGCCTTGCCTTTGCCCTCATCGCCCCACTGGGCACCGATGATCACGATTGCTGGCATGATGCCCTCTCGTAGCGAACGGGATTACACCCCATTCTATCGGGAGGGGATGCGCACGCGGCACTGGTTACGATGCCTCACCGATGGCCGCGGTGCCGCACCACTCTCAGGAATCGAGGCGGCGGGCGTCCAAGATTTCCTCAGCTTCCGGGTCGAGCATGTCCTGAGTAAGTCCGGCGGCCTGGCGGACCCGGCGGCGGCCCATGAGCAGCATCTGATAGTCGACCTCAGAGAGCGCAACAGTGTGATCATCTGCCAGTCGCAGGCCCATCGAGAACCAGCGCTGCGCGCGCGGATAATCATCAGCCAGCTCGAATGATTCGGCGATAAATGAATACACATCACTGTCGACGGGGCGCTCCCGGCGGATCGTATCGGCCAGCGTCTGAGCCTCTTCGGCGAGCCCGGCGTCAAGAAGTCCCTGAAGAAGGTACACTCTCGTATCGGGTGGTGCTTCGCCGACGGCCCCCACCGCCCGGCGGAAATGTTCTACCGCCCGATGATGATCACCCGCAAGCGCAAACTGCTCGCCCGCTGACACCAGGAGGGATGCGGCGGATACCCACTCGCCATAGCGTGTCGGGTCAAGAGCTGACCATTCGTTGAGGACTTCCGCCGCAGCTATATGGGCTGTAGCGCCCTCTCGGGAGGCCGACCACATCAGCTCTTCGACCGCATCTTCGGTAATGATCGTGCTCATAAATCAACGCTACTGGTTGTCCACAGCCCCCGCAGCCCACACAACTCGTTTCTGTTACGCCATCAGAGTTGGTCCCAGCCCTAGAGTAGGGCCAGCTTTGTGATCAAATGAGGGGTTCCTGGCGTGGGGCATAGCTTTCCCAAATTTTTTTGTTTCGGGGTTGTTTTTGTGTGCGGGGTTTCTGTTTCTGTTGCCGCGCGGGGTGGCCCGGAGCTGGTGCGGTGCCTCACCGAGCGCAACCGTGAGGTCATACAGGATGGACGCGCTTATGACCCGTTCGGCG
>JBOFDJ010000129.1:0-20784 GCA_051646885.1 Rhodoglobus sp. | reverse complement strand
AGCTCGTGGTGTTCGCGTGTGGACTGAAAAGACTGGAGAGTTTCTGCATGAACTTGACGGAGAGTGTTGTGTGCGTCGTCTGTTTCTCTGAGTTCTTCACGTCGCAGAGTGGCCCACCTCAAGAGTGGGGAACGAACCGGCGTGATTTGTGATGATTCGCGCAATTCGCTCAGCAGTACGGAAACTTGTTGGGCCCGGATTTCGTAGGTATGCCGACTCCTCACTACCTCAGTGAGACGAGCCATGCGTTCCCTGGTCTGTGTGGGGTTATTGCGCAAGTCTGTAATGAGGTCTACCAGCGTCGTGTTCTCGTTGTAAGACGGAGTCTGCTCGAGTCCTAATTCGGCGAGCATTGCCGGAGTGTTAGTGACGACGAGTGCACCGCAGGCCAGTGCATCGAAGAGGCGGCTGTTTTGGTTACCGTATAAAGCCGCAGGCTCGATCAGATCGTCAACAACGAACTGCCAATGGGAGTACACGGCGGGCAGGGAAAAGTAGCTGATCGCGTCCTGATGATCGACGCTTGGCGGGATGTCAAGGTAGCGGGAATTTCTACCGAACCATGTCACAGTCTCGGTTCTTGCCAGCGCCGATAGTGCAGAGATCAGGGTCCGGTTGACACCCCAGAAATTTGTGGTGGTGACGACGGCTGGTAACCGCTCGACATCGGTGGAACTGAATATCTCAATATCGGTGGCGAGCGGAACCACCTCGACGGCACCATCGAACACGCTACGTATTCGCTCAGCTGAGAGCTGAGAGCTGCACCACACTTGCGAGAAAGAATCAAGGTAGGGAAGCGCAGACCACACATCAGTCCAGTTTCGGACCCACGCAATTAACTTCGTTTCTGTTCGCACCAGTCCGGGCACAAAAGATTCGATCATGACAACCGCTGCATCAATGTCTTCGGGTGTCTCTTCAGCCCAGCGAGAAGCGGGCCAGAGGGTTATGCCCCACCCCAGCCTTCGCAAATATTTTGCCAAGCCGAGAGCGACATAGAGATCGCCTTTGGCTTCGGTGAGGTCATCAGTCGAAACGCAAAAGAGAAGCTTTCCGAGCACACCAGTGCTGTGCTCTCCATCGATCAGTGCGCGATACTCGGCGATGACTCTAGGGTCAAGCTTGAAAGACTTCACCGTACTCACATCACTCACAGTACAAAGAGCATATACGGCAGAGAACCTTATCGACTCAAGTAGTGCTTGAGCCAAGCAGATCAGCTACCAGCTTCAGCATCCTTTATTAGTTGGTCGCGATCATGAAGAGCACGAACCTCGTCGATTGCATAGCCCTGCACAGTCTGGCTAAGCCGGTCGAGCTTGTACTCTAGAAATGTATGACTGATCGCAGCGTAGTCTGCTGTAGCTACTGTGCGACAGTAGAATCCTAACTCGCCGGCAGCGAGAGGAATGATTCGCTCTTGAACATGAGCAAGGCTGCCATCTTTGTGGTGAGTCTCGGGAGCGTAATCCTCGTATGACAGTTCATCTACAAACAGGAGCCGCAGTGCATCAGGGCGTGCAATAAACATGGCGCCGAGGGGTGCGAGTGGAGAGATATCGTCAGGCGGAACGCGGATTCCCATCCTTCTTGCTAGCTGCTCGGCGGGCTCGCGATTGGTGAACCAGGCTCCGCCGAGTGTTGGAAAACCGATGTGCACCGTGGGGGGGAAAACTACACCAAGGCTCGGTTCGTTCTGAAAAAGTCCCAGCACGTTCGAGGTGTAACCACGCGAACTCAGTAGGTTGTCAATTTGTTGATGTTTAAAGAGCGTCCCTACCGCCGCACCTTGCTGGACTGTTTTCTTAGAATGGATTTTAACGATCAGATCATATCTGTCGCTTGTGGCGATATCGCGACAGCCAATGAAAAAGGCGCTGAGATCGCGTCCTCGGTTTGACTGCAATACACGGACCTCGCAGTGTGCAATCTCAGAATCGGCACGAGCAGATATACGTGACCTAATAAAATCCGCTTTCAACTCACCGGTGGTGGTTACGTAAAGGTCGTAGGGCCCGGGTAAGGAAGCGAGACTATCCACAAGCTCGTCGGTCATATCCTCATAGTAGATATGCACCGTCGCCGCGATGCGCAGTGGTTGCTCCGGGTCGTAACTGATTGCCTGATCAGGCAAGATCTCGAGTAGCGAGGCATTGGTGTTGAGCACCTTTGGCTGGGCATGCTTAGCCATGTTCTGCAGGATCATGCTCTGCGGATAGCCACGGCGTTCAGCGATCTGAAGAAGTCTGCGGCCGATAATTCCCTGTCGATCAAGATAAAGCGGGTCGTGGAGGAAGGGCTTGCGCACGAGGATCGGGCAGCCCGCTTCAAGTAACTCTTGTGCTCGCTCTAATGCGGGGTGCAGAGTGCCTGGATAATCGTGAAGCGGAAAGGCCACAGCATAGTGAAAGCCACGTGAGAAGAAATGCTCCGTAAAGCGTGATTTCTGATCCAGAAGTAACTCTGGGTATGAATTGGGTTCAGGCATGGTATCCCAATAGGATTTCCATGCATATGAAGTGAACATCCGCTTTCGTACCGCAATCCAATGTGGCTGAATGTGCGCTGCCACGGTTCCTTGAGTGCTCGTCACACCCGGTAGGGTTTCGCCGCGTTCGGTGATCCCCCAAAAATCGACGTCACAGACAGCCATTGACTCAAAAACTGTCTCGAACGAACCCACCGGACCAAACCACGTGTAGTCCATCATGATCAGTTCGTCGAACTGAGAAAGTCTCTCGCTTCCGAATTTCTCGAGTGCCCAATGGTACGCATCCACATCGAGCCCGATGTTTTCTCTCTCCCAGACGTCGTCCACGATGGAATCCAGCTCACGACGACCCTCAACAGCGAGCTCGCCGTTCGAAACGACGATAATCGTGTCAGCAAAAGGGCGGAGTCGCGACAATTTATAGGGAATATAAGCGTCGACGTGACCACGTGGATCAAAAAGTAGGTAGAAGATCACGCGTCGCGCCATTGGTCCAGCCTCGGGCGTAGTGTCGATGTAGTTCATAGCTCTTTCGTGGAATTCTACGTGAGCGCCACCCTATATGTGAACGAAGCAATGGCAGCAGCCCTGAGGCGCTCAGCTTAGATGAAGCAATGCCACTATCCGCCATAGAATTGCCTGGAAGATCAGGAGAAGAAAAGTGCAGGATCATGTTCTTGTGACCGGGGCGGGTGGCTATGTCGGCAGGCATGTCGTTCACGCGCTTCTCGAGTTGGGTCATTCTGTGACGGCGACGGTGCGTCCGGGGTCCCGTTCTGAGATTGACCCGCGAGCCAGAATCGTCGAGGCGGATGTGCTTAGCGCAGGCTTCGATGTCACCACACTTGCGCTGTCGCCCCATGCTGGGGTGATCCATTTGGCGTGGCAAGACGGGTTCTCGCATAATGCGTCGTCGCACATGGCTCAGCTCTCGCATCATTTTCAGTTCTTAGATCACCTGGTTGAGTGGGGAGTATCTCGCGTCGCTGTTCTCGGGACGATGCACGAAATTGGATACTGGGAAGGCGCGATCAACGCAGACACTCCTACCAACCCGCTCACGTTATATGGAATCGCAAAAGATGCACTTCGTCGTTCGCTCGTCGTTCATCTTGCTGATCGGGCCCCCGTGCAGTGGTTACGCTGCTACTACATCCACGGAGATGACCTGAATAATCGTTCGATATTTACCAGGATCCTCAACGCGGTCGACGAGGGTCAGACCGTTTTCCCCTTCACTAGCGGTGCCAACAAGTATGACTTTATTGATGTAAGAGACCTGGCCGAGCAGATCGCCAGAGTGTCATCGATCACCGATGCCACCGGAATTATCAACTGCTGCAGCGGAACTCCCGTAAGCCTTCGAGAGAAGGTTGAGTCGTTCATTACTGACCGCAATCTGCCTATTTCTCTCGACTACGGGGCCTTTCCTGATCGCCCTTACGATTCACCGGCGGTGTGGGGTGACTCCACGAGAATTGACCAGCTTTTATCTGCCTCATCCGGCAAGAACGATACGGATTAAGGCTTTCCTCCCATGGGGGAGTTCGATAGCTTCGCGTTAACTGCCACGAGAACTCCGGCGAAGGCGAGCGATCCGACGATCCAGACAAACATCGGTGAAAAAGGTATGTCCCACCACCACTCGGTCCCGGAGTCAAGGTTGATGCTGGAGACGTCGGCTCCCGTGACATAGCGCCTCATGTTGGTGTGAAGAGCTATGGTGTTTGACAGGGACAGCACCAAGAGCACAAACCATTTCTGTGTGCGCCTGATGACGATTCGTGAATCGACTGACTGCAACAGCAGGAGGCCAGCCAACATGACCACCAGCGGCAGCATATATCGAGGCTGGACGTTAGTGCCCACCGCAGAAGAGGATTGCACCAAAAGCAGCGTGGGCATCACAATCAGCGCAGCCACAAGCGTGGATACAACAACTGCCTTGCGGGGGACGTGTGTAGTCATACCGATAAACAGGGCACCGCTGAACACCGTGAGACCGGCGAACCAGACGCCGGCTGGCATCTGAGTATCAAGCCAACCGAGACCGGTGAAACCGAATACCCCAACCCAGAGGGTGGGAAGGTTGATCAGGTTAGCCATAGTGAGTGTGACCGGATTATTCGCCGTGGACTCCTGGCCTGGGGTAAGGCCACCCGAAATCGCTTCTGCTTGCTGGGCTGAGAAGAAGAAAGCGACAGCGATCAGCACTAACGCTAGGGGGAGAATAGCTGACCGAAACCAGCGCTGTGTGGTGCGAAAAGTGACAACCATCGCCAGGGCAATGGCAAGCCCCGCAAACAGCGCGGAATCCGCTCTGGCACCGGCGCCAAGCACAGCAGCAAGAGCGGCAATGACCGCAAGGCCGATGCGGCGACGGCCTTCACTTTCGAAGTAGCCCACCAGGGCAAGCCAGAGCGTTCCCGCTGAGATCACCGCCCAACTGCTCGGGTTGGTCGAGGGGATGATAAACATCCCGAGGGGCACAAGCGAAATTGCTAGTGACCACACGAGGGTCTGGCGTCGATGCAAGGGGAGGAGCCAGAAGAGCGCTGCCACCAGGCCGACAAAAATAAGGCAATTAAGCAACTTCATCGCCAGAACAGAATTCTCGATGTTGTCTCCGGTGAGAAAGTTCATGACGTAGTAATAGAGCGGAGGGTAGACCCCGGTGAAATTTCCACGCGGCGTCTGAACGGTATCGCCCGGCTTGACGCCGAAGTCTTCGCCCTGACAAGATGCGCTCGTGTTCGGCGTGAAAGCGAAACAGACCGAGTCGATGACCAGATCGCGGGCCACAACTCGCTCAGTCTCGGAGGGTGCCGATTCGCATCCAGAATTGTTGTCACCCTGGCCGCACCAGATACTGGCCAGATGAAAATCGTCGTCGGGCGATGAACCCACAGGCGACGACAGCCCCCATGACATCAGAGCAATGAGCGTCAGCAGGGCAACCAAAACCGGGTAGGTCAATTGCCGTGCGGTGATGGGTACTTCTGGGCGGCGCATGATGACGATCCTAGCTGTGAGGGTGCCGGTAGAATCGAGCTCGTGCACGCTAGCGAACCGACGTCCCGAAGCATCGGTGAGGCGCTCAACGGCACGAACAACTCTCTTGGACTGATCAGGCTCATCCTCGCCTCAGTCGTACTCGTCGACCACGCTTTTCCGCTCGGCGGCTATGGCGCGGATCCCGTGTTGGCCATGACCGGCGGGCAAGCGTCGCTGGGCACTCTTGCGGTTGCTGGCTTCTTCGCGATCAGCGGTTATCTGATAGCCAAGAGCGGGATGTCGGGGGATGTCGTGCAGTTTATGTGGCGCCGCACGCTCCGAATTTTTCCCGCATATTGGTTAGTGCTTGCTGCGACAGCCCTTCTCGTTGGGCCGGTGTTGTGGGTCACCGGTGGTCGTGACCTTGCCGAGTATTTCGGTACTGGACCCGGTGGCCCTTTTCATTACTTTGTGGCTAATTACAGCCTCACGATTGGCACATACGGAATTTATGATCTGCTGGCCGAGACGACCCCCTACGGCGTCGCCGTGGGGAGCAGTGTCTTCAACGGTTCGATTTGGACACTAATCTACGAATGGAACTGCTATCTCATCATCGCAGTGCTCGTGGCTTGTGGTGTGCTCCGCAGTGCCCGGATTGTTGTCCCGGTTATCGCTGGCTTCTTTCTCCTGATGCAGGTCGTGGCCTTGATCGATCTTGGTGCCGTTGGCCGTGTCATTCCTCGAATGGCTGATAACTACACCATCAGCCTTGGGTTTACCTTCCTCGCGGGTTCCGTGATCGCTGTGTATTCGAAGAAGATCCCTTATGATGATCGGCTGGGAATTTTATCTGCGCTGCTGCTTCTCTTCACCCTGCGCTATGGCGGATTTTCCACTCTCGGCACCGCGGCAGGTTCCTACTTCATTCTGTACCTCGCCGCCAGACTCCCCAAGGCCGTGCACTGGATTGGTGCGAAGAACGATTACTCCTACGGTGTGTATATATACGGATTCTTGGTGCAGCAGATCATCGCGCATCTCGGCTGGTACAGGCTCGGGTATGTGCCTTTCGTCCTGATCTCTTTTGTGCTAACTCTGGGTTGTGCGTGGCTGAGTTGGCATTGTGTCGAAAAATGGGCGCTTCAGTTAAAGGCTTGGGGGCCAGGCCGTGGCTGGCGTTATTGGTTTGACAAAGCGCGGGAACCTGCCCTGCGGCAGAAGGCGAAGGCTCAGTAGTGGATATCGGAACAGTGTTAGTCACCGGTGGTGCAGGGTTCATCGGAACAGCCTTGGCAGCCCGGCTCGCTGATCGTGCGAAGCGATGGGTCGTGCTGGACTCACTGCACCCCCAGGTGCATAGAGGCTCTCGTGCTCCTGTCGGGCTGCACGCCGAGGCCGAGCTTATTATTGGCGACGTGGCTGATCCCGCGGTCTGGAGCTCGCTGCTTGAGCGGGTTAGACCTGATGTGGTGGTTCACCTTGCTGCCGAAACGGGCACTGCACAGTCACTGGACGAGGCGAGTCGTCACGCCCGGGTCAATGTGGTCGGCACCACCGAGATGACGGATGCGTTTGGTCGGTCCGGGCACTTGCCGTCGCACATCCTGCTGAGCAGTAGCCGTGCTGTCTATGGCGAGGGAGCATGGACGCGCGCCGATGGCACCGTGTACCAACCCGGGCAGCGCTCGCATGCTCAGCTTGATGCCGCGCAGTGGGATTTTGCCGAGTCGACCCCTCTCGCGAGCAGTGCTGCGGTGACGGTGCCGGCGCCGACGAGTGTCTACGGGGCCACCAAGCTCGCGCAGGAGAATATTCTCGCGGCCTGGGGAGGCTCACGTGGGGTTGCGGTAACGACACTTCGCCTTCAAAACGTCTACGGCCCTGGCCAATCGCTGATCAACTCCTATACCGGGATCGTCTCGTTGTTCTCGCAGTGGGCGCGTGATGGCAAAACCATTCAGCTCTATGAAGACGGTCGCATCGGTCGCGACTTTGTCTATATCGATGATGTGGTCGACGCTTTTGTGGCCGCGATCCTGGCCGGGCCTGATGGCACCCGCCCTGTTCTCGATGTGGGTGCCGGTGTAGCCCACACCATCCACGATATGGCGGTAGCTATCGCCAACTACTATGACGCTCCCACTCCTGTAGTCAACGGTATGTATCGCGATGGCGATGTTCGGTCGGCCTCCTGCGACATCTCACTCACCCTCGAGAAGCTTGACTGGTCACCCCAGTGGAGCCTCGAGCGTGGGGTAGCTGCCCTCCAGGAGTGGATCGCGGCAGAGTCATTGAGTGCCTAGATGCGAGCGCGCCTGGCTGGTTTCTCGACGATTCTCATCGCCACGGGTGTCGCTGGTGTCGCGGCGTATCTGGTCACCTTTATTGTCTACCGGGCGGTGGGTCCCGCAGACTACGCACTTTTCGCGGTCTTTTGGGCGGCTCTCTATTTGATCATTGGTGCCCTCTCAGGCATCCAGCAGGAAGTGACGCGAGCGACCAGAATCATCGAGCCGGGTGAACGCGCCAGGGTGAACCGGGCGCGCAACTTTGGGCTCGTCGTGGCGGGCGTTATCTTCGCGGCGATCATCACCACAGCACCCTTCTGGGCGGCAGCGGTGTTTCCGGATCACGGGTGGTCGCTGGTTCTGCCGCTCGCAGTCGGGGTGAGCTCGTATGTGTTGCTGGCCGTGCTGTCCGGCTCGCTCTATGGTGTGCAGCACTGGAGATCGGTAGCGCTGCTGATTGCCGTTGATCCCATCCTGCGGCTTGCGTTGTTGATAGTTGCGCTCATTTTTACCCAGGACACCCTTACCCTCGCCTGGGTCGCTGCGCTGCCACTTCCGCTGACGCTGGCAATCCTGTGGCCCGTGATTCGGCGCGGTTTTGTGGGGCGTACTGAGCTTGACGTGGGGTATCGGTCGCTGACGTGGAATGCGTCGCGGGCCGTCCTTGCGTCGATGTCCACGGCGGTGCTGGTTACGGGCTTTCCCTTGCTGTTAGGCGTGACCTCCGCCGGAGAGTCAGCGGCAGCGCTCGGTGAACTAATTTTCACCATCACACTGACGCGGGCACCGCTGATCGTGACAGCGATGTCGTTGCAGAGCTTCTTCGTGGTGCGGTTTCGTGATCATCCGAGTAGCTGGTGGCGCACATTCGTGATGATCGAGCTCGGTGTTCTGGGTATCTCGTTGTTGCTGGGCCTGCTCGGGTTTTTGCTCGGGCCTGCTGTCTTCGAAGGTGTTTCTGACCGAGCCGTCACACTGAGTGGTGAGCTGATGGCTGTGCTCGCATTCTCCTCAGGGCTGGTGGCGGCGCTGTGCATCAGTGGTCCAGCTGTGCTGGCGAGGTCGCGCTATCTGGTGTATTCCGCGGGTTGGGTGATGGCAGCGGTCGCGACAATCATCGTGATGGTGTTGCCCATTGAGTTTCTGTCGAGAGTCTCACTAGCGCTGTTAGCAGGTCCGGCTATCGGCCTGCTCATTCATGTCTCGTGGCTCTTCTCGCAACGACACCAGAGTGCTGCTGCTTCCACCGCGCCATCGACATAGAGACCGTTAGCGTGGTTCGTGCTGTGAACCCTCAAGTTCCTCAATACGAAGCTCCATCAGCGCTACCCGTTCGGCCAATGTGCGGGTCTTGCTCTCAAGCTGGGTCAGTTCTGAGCTGTGCTGTAGGCAGACCAGAAACAGTATCGCGATACTGACAAAAAACACCAGGTTGATCGGCACTTCGATGCCGATCAACCTGGCCGCCTGGTCAAGGGTGGTAGGAAAAATTCCGGCAACCAGGGCCAGGACTCCGGCGATGATCCACCAGATCGCGTGGCGTTCGCGTAGGCGGTGTCGACGCAGCGACTCGATAACGACCACCAAAATCAGCGTGGCCGACACGATTCCGAAGATGTAGCTCATAAGGGTCACTGGCTGACTCCCGTTCGGTAGCTAGATGAGGGTCGCATCAGGGCGAACAGCAGTGCGAGCGTTGCGCGACCGAGGTACGCAGCTGCTTTCAGAGGGTTGTGCGAGGCGACCCCGCCGGCTCGGGGCCGCATGGCTACCGGCACTTGCCTAATGACGAGCTGCGCGCGCGAGGCGATCACCAGCGCCTCGATGGTGTCACCGAGATACTCTGCCGGGTAATGCTGCGCGAACAGTTCGACAGCTCGTGGCCCGGAGGCCTTGAATCCGGATGTCGTATCAGTCAGTGTTGTATGCGACGTTCGACTGAGCAGAACCGCCAGCACCTTCATCGCCCACGCACGTGGCCCACGAACCCGGTAGTCACCCTCGCCCGCAAAGCGTGCCCCAAGCACAAGATCGGCGGAGTTTAAGGCCGCGAGTAACGCCGGAACTTCAGCAGGATCATGCTGCCCATCAGAGTCGACTTGCACGACAGTATCGAAGTCGTTCTCCTGAGCGAACCGGAAGCCGACTCGCATCGCGCCGCCAACCCCGAGGTTGAAGGGGAGTCGTGCCACGGTGGCCCCACATTGGCGGGCAACTGTGGCGGTGGCATCCGCCGAGCCATCATCGACCACGAGCACAGTTATGCCGGGCAGCGCCGTCTGCACCTCATGGATAACCGCGGAAATCGACGCTTCTTCGTTGAAGGCCGGCATCACAATAAGTGTGCGTTGATACTGCGAGGTCACAGCAAAACTCTAGTGGGGGTGTGTCTCACAGCGTACGGCCGCCATAGGGAAGGCCCAGGATGTGGCGGCTCAGCATGCTGATTCCCTGCACATTCCTCTTCATGATCGCCCCGGGAAGCTCGGTCATCGCATTGAGCCTCGATGAGAGGTGTCGTCGGGCGATTCGAGCAGCCCTGCGCCAGCCCAGCGCACTGCTGCGCTGGGCTGCCTCCACGAACAGGGTTCGTTCTTGCACGAACTTTGAGCCGTCCGGGCCGGCCACCGCCGAGACGCTGGTGGAGTGGCGACGGTAGTGAAACACGGGGCGGTCATCGAGCACCAAACTGCCACCCGTCGCGACGATCTCAAACAGTTTCGCAAGATCCTGCACCACATCAAGGTCGGTGCGGAAGCCGCCGCTTAGTCGCGAGGTGCGCCAGACGAGGGAAGGAAAGTAGGTCCAGTTGCCGCGGAGCAGGCTCGCGGCGAGCGGCTCTCCCCGGTATTCGCGGGCCCCAGTGCCGGTGAAGCGATAATACTTCTTGACACGATCAGCTAGGGGATGCGACGGCGCACCGTTTTCGTCAATGACGCGGACTCCGGGCTGGATGATGGCCGCATCCGGAAATTGCTCGATCAGCTCATGAACCCGGGCAACATAGCCGGGCAGCATCATGTCATCACAGCCCATAATGGCCATGAAGTCGGTCGTGGCCAGACTGATCGCCTTATTGTAGTTGCGACTGGGGCGCAGATTCGACTCATTGCGCAGGTATGTGACGCGGGGATCGTCGATCTCCGCAGCCCAATAACCGGGAGTGAGGTCGGGGTAGACATCGTCGATAATCACCAGCCGCCAGCGCGGGTCTGACTGAGCTAGCACGCTGCCTACCGCCGCCTGGAAATGATCGAAGCGCCCATAGAAGGGCATCATGATGTCAAGGGTCACTCAGATAGGCTAGCAACGCTGAGATCGCCCGACCGGCGGCATCACACCTTGACTTCGGAGCAAAATCTATGACCCCCACACCGCAGAAGCGTGCCATTATCACCGGTATCACCGGCCAAGATGGCAGCTACCTCGCCGAGCTACTTCTCGCGAAAGGCTATGAGGTTCACGGTTTTATCCGCCGCTCGTCAACCTTTAATACGAGCCGAATCGACCACATTTATGAGAAGCCGCAGGCTGAGGGCCAACGGCTGATCCTGCACTTTGCCGACCTCACCGATGGCTCACGCCTGGTGACCCTGCTGAGTCAGATCAAGCCCGACGAGGTCTACAATCTCGCAGCACAGTCGCATGTGCGCGTCAGCTTTGACGAGCCGGAGTACACGGCAGAGACGACCGGCCTCGGCACGATACGTCTGCTTGAGGCTATTCGCTCGTCTGGCATCGATACGAAGTTTTATCAGGCATCCAGCTCTGAAATGTTCGGGGCTACCCCGCCGCCCCAGAACGAGCAGACGCCTTTTTACCCGAGATCCCCGTACGGAGTGGCCAAGGTGTACTCCTACTGGATCACCAAGAACTACCGTGAGGCTTACGGCATTTTTGCCTGCAACGGGATCCTGTTCAATCACGAGTCTCCCCGTCGGGGTGGTACCTTCGTGACTCGCAAGATTACGCGCGCCGTTGCCCGGATCGCGGCAGGTCAGCAAACCGAGCTTTATATGGGAAACCTCGACTCGGTGCGTGACTGGGGATATGCACCGGAATACGTGGAAGGCATGTGGCGGATGCTGCAGCACGACACACCCGAAGACTTCGTGCTGGCGACCGGCTCGGCCTACACAGTCAAAGACTTTCTTCGGTTCTCCTTTGAACGGGTCAACCTGGATTGGGAGAAATACGTTAAGTTCGACGAGCGCTACCTGCGCCCCACCGAGGTTGACTCACTGATCGGTGACGCCTCGAAGGCGAAAGATCTGCTGGGCTGGGTCCCCGGGGTGCACACGCCGCGTCTTGCCGAAATCATGGTCGACCATGACGTGAAGGCGCTGGAGACCGAAGGCGTCCACTGCGTCGATACCGTAGAAAGTGCCCACTAGTTTGCGGGCTTTACTGACCGGTGCCGGTGGGATGCTCGGCAGCAGCATCGCGCAGCAGTGGGCAATCAACAGACCCAATGACGATCTCGTGTTGGTCACTCGTCAGGATCGTGATCTTCGTGACCGTGAGGCAACCGCCGCCCTTGTTGATCAGGTCGCTCCCGACCTGATCATCCACGCCGCAGCGAAGGTAGGAGGTATCGCTGCAAAACTGGCCGAACCCACCGCTTACCTCCTTGACAATATGCTGCTCGACACCAGCGTGATATCCGCTGCTCTGAGTGCGGCGGTCCCGAATCTCCTCTACGTGGGTAGTGCGGCATTTTATCCCGAGCACTATCGACAGCCCTTTGAGGAGGGTGATCTTCTCTGTGGGCCATTGGAGAAAGCCAACGAGAGTTACGCGATAGCGAAAATTGCTGGGGCAAAGCTCTGTGAATACGCGAGCAGTCAGTTTGGGTACAGCTACCGTGTGGTGGTTCCGTCGAACCTGTACGGCCCTAACGATGACTACTCGCTGAGCCATGGGCATCTGATCGCGGCCACCATTGCCAAAATCCACCAGGCGCATCTGAGGGGCGAGGAGGCTGTCGTGGTGTGGGGCGATGGCTCGGCTCGTCGTGAGTTCACCTTCAGCGATGATCTTGCGGCCTGGCTAGTCTCGCAGGCTGACAGTCTTTCGCAGTGGCCGAATCTCGTCAACGTCGGTGCTGGTGTTGACCACACGATCACCGAATATTATGAAGCAGCCCGTGATGTGATCGGCTATGCGGGACGTTTTGAGTATGACCTCAGCAAACCGGCTGGCATGCATCAAAGGCTCCTCGATTCCCGTGCTGCCCAGGCTCTCGGGTGGGTGCCGTCAACATCGTTGCGTGAAGGCATGGCCCAGATTTATCAGAGGTATGCGCTACTGAGTGCAGGAAAGGTTTAGTGGAGTATGGCCGAGATTCAGACGGGTTTTCCGCTCGCAACCTCCTCATGGGATTCACAGGAGTACGCCGCCATCCAGCGGGTCGTTGAGAGCGGACGATTTACGATGGGCCCCTTGGTAGCGCAGTTCGAGCAGGACTTTGCTGACACCTTTGGTGCGAAGTATGGCGTTATGGTCAACTCGGGCAGCAGCGCGAATCTCTTGGCCATTGCCGCCGCCGTGCTCGACCCCGGAACCGATCTGAACGCCGGCGATGAAGTGCTCGTGCCCGCGGTCTCATGGGCAACCACGTATTATCCACTCCAGCAATATGGGCTCAAACTCAAGTTTGTTGACATCGATATTGACACACTCAATATGGACCTCGATCTGGCTGAGGCTGCTATCACCCCGGCGACGAAGGCGATCTTCGCCGTCAACCTACTCGGCAACCCTAATGATTTTGCGCGCCTTACCGCGCTTGCCCACCAGCATGGGCTCGTTCTCGTAGAGGACAATTGCGAATCGCTCGGCGCGACCTTCGAGGGCAAGGCAGCCGGGACCTTCGGCTCGATGGGCACCTTCAGTGCTTTCTTCTCGCATCACATCTCGACGATGGAGGGGGGTGTGATACTGACCGATGACGAACAGTTGCGTCAGATTTTGGTCTCACTCCGGGCGCATGGCTGGACCCGAGAGCTTCCCCATGACAACTTTGTGCACCACAAAACCGGCGATATGTTCGACGACCTCTTCCGTTTTGTCCTTCCTGGCTACAACGTGCGTCCGCTTGAGATGTCTGGAGCTATTGGTATCGAGCAGGTCAAGAAGATTCCCTCGCTTATCGATGGGCGGCGTGCTAACGCAGGCTATTTCCAGCAGGTTATGGCCGATATCGACAGCGTGCGGATTCAGCGTGAGATCGGCGAGAGTAGCTGGTTTGGATTCTCCCTCGTGCTCGAGGGCACGCTGGCCGGTCGCCGCCGCGAGGTCGTTGCGGCACTCACTGCACAGTCGATTGAGTGTCGCCCGATCGTGGCAGGAAACTTTACCAAGAACCCCGTGATGAAGTACCTTGACGCAGTGGTCCCGGATGAGCTGCCTGCTGCCGACAAAATCCACGATGACGGGCTGTTTGTTGGTAACCACCACTTCCCCGTACACGCAGGCATCGACCTGCTCAAGCAGACACTGCTCGCCCTCGCCTAAAGCCACGCTGCTAGGAGTGCAGGGCCTGTGCGAACGACTTGAGGGTCTCGGTGGCGACGGTGTGCCACGAGAACTGCGAAGCACGCTGCACGCCGGCAGCGCTCAGCGCGCCGCGCCGCGCCGGGTCAGCGGCCAGACGTTGCACTGCTCTAGCGAGCGCGGCGGGGCTTCCCGCAGTGAAGTACTCAGCAGCATCCGCCCCAACCTCACGAAAAATCTCGGTGTCGGCCAGCAGCACGGGCAAACCAATCGTCATTGCCTCCAGGGTCGGCAGGGAAAACCCGGTGGCGAGTGTTGAATCGATGAGCGCTGTGGCGGTGCCAAACAGTTCTCCGAGCTCCTCGGTCGACACCCAGGAGCGCAAGTCCACCCACGGTTCGAGACCGAGTTCACGCACGAGTGGCGTGAGTGGGTCATCCCCAAAGCTGCCGGTGATGACTAATCGCGGTCGTGACTTGACAGGAATTTCGCTCCAGGCTCGCACGATAGTGGGGAAGTCTTTGTAAGGACTGCGTTGCCCGATAGCGAGGAAAAGATCGTCCACTCGGCTGTAGTTTCCGGGTGCAGAGGTGCTGCGACCGGCGAGGGGGATAACGTCGATACGGTCATTCGGGAACCCGAGGTATTGGCGAATTGCTGCTGCTGAGTACTCGCTGATCGTGATCAGCCGACTGGCGTTGGCAGCTCCGCGGCGTTCCATCCATTTGACCGGTTCGGTGAAAATCTTGGTCTGCATGAGCTCAGGATGAGAAAAATACAGCAGGTCATGGAACGAGATCACCGTTGGCATACGTGATCGAAGCGGCCCCAACATGGCGGGGCCATGGATCAGGTCAGCCTTCTCACGAGAAGCGGTCTTGGACACGCTGAACAGCTCACCAAGCGCCCAGTGCACCCGGTTTTCACCCCTTATGCCTGAGTCGATAATTCGACCGGGAAACCATGGTGCTCCGGATGCCGCAAGCTCGCGGCTGGCATAGCCGATGAACTCGTGGCCGGTCGTCATCCGCCCAAACTGGCTGTAGAGCTCGCGCGCGTATATCTCGATGCCGCCTTTAGTTCCGGTGGATTGCAGCAGGTTGACGAGGATGCGCGACACCTCGATATGCTATCGGCTGAACTTAGGGGTGGCCGAGGTCAAGTGCGTAGGTGACGTCCGGGCATGCCGCGGAGAGATCGACTTGGGCTGTGGGGTCTGAGGTGTGAAGCGTCACATCGTTGCCTAGTAGGCCCAGGAGCTTACACATCTGTTCCGTTGACAGGGTGGGAATGTAGGCGAAGGGTCTGACCGGATCGTCTCCCTCGCGGTCTAATTGCAGCAGCCAAGAGTTTGCCCAGAAATCGCCACCCGTGGTGCGCCACAACACGTCGTGACCGTCGTCGCGGCCCGAGAGTCGGAACAGAGCCTCAACGTGGGTTACGGCGCCAGTGGAGGCTCGTGTAGTGATCATGCTGGCTAGGGGCAATTGTTGACCAAGGGGGACGGGACCCCACAACAGGCTGGCGATCACACCGGCTGCGGCGGTGGTGAGCAGTGCGCGCCGCCACCAGATCATGGGGTGGCTGAGGATCAGCTGTGCTGCGATGCTGATGATCATCACGATCAGCAGGATGGAGGTGGTCCAAGCAAATTTGGCGGGATAGTACCCCCAGGCAGATTCGGCTTCGGGCCGCTGTGAAAGAAGATAGCTGAGGCCTAGCGCGAAGCCGATGATAACGACGAATGCGCCACGGCCTGCATGGCCCGGGCTCGCAGCAGCACACAAGAAGCAGAGGGCAACGATGACCAGGATGGAGACGGGTCCGATGGCTGGAAATCCACCGTTGCCACCGAGCGCAGCGGGCTGTGCGAGAAAGCCAGGAACCGTCACGGTTGCGCCGTATGCCACGAGGGTGATGCCCGCGATCACCGGTGCCGCCAGGTGCCTCCCGGGGTAGCGTCGTGACTGGCGAAGTTCGCTGATGATCACCATGATTCCCAGGCCAGCGACACACACCATCAGCGGACTCCAGACAGCGAGGATCCCGAGCCCCGCGATGAAGAACCCCGCGAGCGTGTGCAGCGGGTGGTGCTCGCCTGAGATGTAGATCAGCCAGCTTGCGCAGAGTAGCACAAGAGCAAAAGCCGTATTCATGAAACCAAAAGTGAACTGCACCCCGATGACGTACCAGACCAGCAGCGCACAGGAGGATACTGCGACAACGGGGACGCTCCACCGCAAGCTCACCTTCCGCAGCGCATAAGCGACGATCCCGCCCACCAAGAGGCAGGTGAGGGTGATGACGAAGATCCACATCTGCGCGGTTCGGCTGACATCATGCTCCAAAAGAGATGAATCACCAACGGCGTTTCGTCCGCCCTCCATTGCGGCTGCGGCCAGGGCAAAAGGCAGCGGAGTGGGCTGCATATTAGAGAGATCGATGCCTCCATCCCGAAGCATGCCTCTGGCAAAGACCATCGCATTGACCGCATCACCATTCATCGCCCAGCTCAGCCACAGAACACCAGCAGTGAGACGGGTTATCACCATGGATCCCACAAAGACGATGGCACCTGCTGTTGCCGCCCACCCCAGCGCAATCGTGGAGCGAGCGAGTCGGATCACCGGGGCTGGACTTGCCACGATGATCACCGCTGCCATGATCGCGACAATGGACCAGAGCAGCACGTGGGGCGGTAGCATTCCCACGCCGAGCAGGGGCGTGAGTTTCAGGATGAGCAACTCACTCGCGAAGAATGTTGCTGTCGCGAGTCCAGCAGATAGTGCTGCCGGTAGCCATCGAAAAAAGCAAAGAAAAAGGGATGCGATAGCTGTGGTCCACAGCGGTACCAGCGAGCCACCCGTGGTGGCGAGAATTGCGGCTCCTGTAGCGCCGCTCACCACCAGAACGGCGGCTATTTGGTCGACACGGGAACCGCCCCACCGTTTTGGGACTCGACCATTTTCTTCGCGCATCACCGCGTAATCCTAACCGCTCATGTCTTCTGCGGATCGACCGAGCCCCTGCCGCCCGATCAGTCCGTGTCACTCGAGCCGGCATCCCTCAGCTCCCGAAGTGCGGTTCGCCAGCTCAGGTGGTGGGCGGCTTTGACGGTGCAGGCCACGAAGGTTAGCCAGCCGAACTCGGTCAGGATCGAACTTTCAGCCAGGGCGGTGGTCACCAGTACCACCAAGATCAGGGCAGGCCAGGTAAAGACGACGCTGCGTTGCCGGGAGGCCAGCAACCATGACCGGGTGAAAGCCAGCCCCACGAGCCCTACAAAAAGCACTAAACCGGCAAAACCGAGTTGCAGCCAGACATCGACGAAGGCGTTCGACGCTGAGCTGGGCGTGCGCGGGCCCAGGCCGCCGAAAAACTGGAATGGTGGGATGTCGCTGCGCCAGCTCCCAAACCACCCCCAGCCTTCAAGCGGGTTGACGGCGATCAGTTCCCAGGCTCTGCGCCACAGTCCGAGTCGGTACGACAGCTCTCCACTGGCGTTGGAGGTCTCGACGATCGGTGATCGTAATACCCACGCTGCCGAGGCGGTGAGCACCGCAGCCACGATAAGACCAAGCTGCAGAAATCTGCGTCGTTCTGGAGCGGCGCGTCGTAGACCGTACAGCGCCGCAGCGGCGAGTGCCGTCACGACGAGCGCCCCGATGGCAAGGGGCGAGCGGGTGAGTAGCAGCACGCTGGTGCCCAGCACCAGCGAACCGAGGGCAACATCGCGTCGCAGTGACCGTGTTCTCAGCTCGATAGCGAAGGTGACCAGCGCAAGCACGGCGATGATCCCTAGCTGGTTACGGGCACCACTAAGGCCCTGAATAGGACCGAGCGTCCCCAGCGTCCCCAGGATTTCGAGAAACGGGATCGGGCTGTCGATCAGCACACCGGCGAATATTTCGATGCCCAACGATGCCGTCAACACCACGCGCAGCACATCACCGAATGACCGCACCAGCTGAATGGTGTCTCGCAGTAGGGCGCTATAGATTCCCAGCAGGGTGAACCCCCCGAGGTAGCTGAGCCCGCCGAGTGTCACCCAGGTGTAGCTGCTCCAGAACACGGAGAGCCCGGCCCAGACCAGAAAAACGATCAAAGAAAGAGGCAGGATGCCCAGCCACTCGATAGTCCCGCGACGTGCGGCCAAAGAACCCACGGCGAGAAGGGCCTGCAGCGCCAGAATGGCCAGTAAGCCCGGCCCGCCGATGGTGCTGCGCAATAAGAAGCACAGGACCGCAACTCCGATGATCGATGTGGTCAGTGCTGCGATGAACCGCGCAGAGCCGAGGATTTCGAGCAGCAGCGTGGCGAGTCGAATCCGGGAAGAGGCGCCGTTCATCCGGATCCCCACCGGGGGTTCTTTGTAGTCATCGCGAGCAGCACCAGAGTGAAGAAGCCGAATTCGACGAGTAGCCGACTTTCGGCGATGCTCTGAGTGATCAGTGCGACTAGTAACAGCAGGGCTAATAATGTGATGGCGGTGAAGGCAGCGGGTGTCCCGGTCGATGTTCGCGGTCGGTCGACGGCGAGCACCCATGACCGGGCCAGCGTTGAGAACACGAGAGCGGCAAAGATGATGAGGCCGATGACTCCGAGCTGAAACCAGACATCGATCCAGGCGTTATGAGCATGCAGTTGCCGAACCCCATTATTTTCGGCCAGGGTATCGAAAGGTTTCACCCAGGGAACCCAGTGGCTTACCCAGCCCCAGCCGAGTACAGGTCGCTGGTGCGCAAGTTCTGTTACATCGCGCCAGATGGTAGTTCGGTTGGTCAGATCGGGGCCTTTTCCCAACAGCGCGAGCGCTTGTGTGCTGAAGCTGACGATGGTGACAACCCCCGCGAGTGTGATCGCTGCGGCGGACAGGTAGACGGTGAGCACCTGCCGTGACGTGCGCGCGATTCTGATGAAGACGACCACGATGACGACGGCGACGACGACCACCAAGCCGATGGTGCTGGTCGCGGAGCGGCTGAACATGAAGTTCACAGCGGCGACAATGCTCCAGAACACCCCCCAGGGTCGTGACATTATCTTCTCTACCCACCCCAGAGTGAAGACGATGAGTCCGATCAGCGCAACAAAAGACAACAGCGTGGAATTACCGACGATCCCCTGAATCTTGCCACCGTCGAAGACCTCAAAGAGCTCATTGCGCGACCAGAACAGCATGGGAGGCACCGGGTCGGGTAACCTGCTGTAGTCGATCCCCGGCTGAGCCACCGGAGGGAGTAGGGGGTGACGTAACACCGTGGACACCATGAATTCGAAGACCAAGGACAGGCCAAGTATCCACTTCAGAGCGCCAATGAGCCCCCGAAGAATCTCGACCCAGCTATAGCTGACCGCAACCGCAACCGCACACAGTGTGGCAGCCCACGTTGCCGTCAGGCCGAGCGCGGTGGCCCCCGGATAAAAAGACCAGACCGCGGAGAGGCTTGCCATCACAAGAAAAGCGATCAACGGGTAGGGGAGCTGCCCCAGACTCCACCGAGAGCGATGCGCGATCAGAAGCCCAATGGATGCCGCAATCAGCAGGCCAGCTACTATCGAGAAGCCGAGCCATCCGACCGTGTACCGCCAGACGTCTCCCGTCATCAGGGTGAAAAACGACAGCACCAAAAATGTGGCTCTCGCCCGAGGGTGCCCGATGATTCTCATTCCGTAAGGCTAGACGAATGCGGCCTTTCCGGTGATCGCCCGGCCCACGATCAGGGTATTCATCTCGCGAGTGCCCTCATAGGAGTAGATGGCTTCCGCATCGGCGAAGAAACGCATCACGCCGTAGTCGAGGACGATGCCATTGCCGCCCATGACCTCGCGACACCAGGCGACGGTCTCGCGCATCCGGCTGCTGGCGTATTCTTTGGCCAAGGCAGAGTGCGCGTCTTTCTGAATTCCCGCATCGAGCATCTGGGATGCCCTGGTCACCAGGGCGATGGAGGCGGTGATGTTTCCGAGGCTTTTGGCGAGGAGTTCTTGCACCAGTTGGTGACTGGCAATGGGCTTACCAAACTGGATGCGCTCGCCCGCGTAGGCCACGGCAGCCTCATAAGCGCCAATCGAATTGCCGACCGCGGCCCAGGCCACCTCCGCCCGGGTGAGGCGCAGCACCGTGGCGGTATCGCGGAATGTGTCTGACTTCTGCAGGCGATGGGCTTCGGGCACCACCACATTCTCGAGCACGATATCGGCGTTCTGCACAATGCGCAGGGCCTGCTTATTCTCGATGCGTTTCGCCGAATAGCCAGGGTTGGTGGTCGGGACAATAAAACCTTTGACCTGATTATCGTTGACATCCCGAGCCCAGATGATGGTCACATCGCTAATCGAGCCGTTGCCGATCCAGCGTTTGGCACCGTTGATTGTCCAGCTATCGCCGTTGCGCTGGGCGACAGTCCTCAGGCCCTGCGCGGTATCGGAGCCGGAGAGCGGTTCGGTGAGCCCGAACGCGCCCAATAACTCGCCGCTGGCAAATCGGGGGAGCCACTGCGCGCGCTG
>JBOFDJ010000128.1:0-10921 GCA_051646885.1 Rhodoglobus sp. | reverse complement strand
GAGCCGGATGAGTTTTGTCGACAAGCCCTAGCCGCGTCGTTCTCGGTACCCGAGGAGGTGCGCTCAGCTCTGCTCAACTTTTCGGACGTGGGCTCCGACACAGGAATCCTGGTGGTTCGTGGTCTGGCTGTCGACCCCGGACTTGTTGATACCCCCAGTAGTAGCAAGAGTGGCATCGCTGCCACAACAGTCTTCGGTAGGCAGATGGCGGTCCTTGCTCATATTCTCGGCAACATGATCGCCTACGAGGCTGAAGGAAATGGTCATCTCATTCAGGATATGGTCCCGAACCCAGCTCTCGCGGCCACTCAGCAATCACAGGGCTCTACCGTCGAGCTTGAGGCCCACACTGAACAATGCTTCTCGGATTTCAAACCCGATTATGTGATTCTGGGCGCTCTGCGCGGTGACCCGAAGGCTATGACTTACGCCTTTTCTGGCCGCAAGATCATCACGCTGATGACGCCCGAAGAGATTGCCCTGCTGCGCCAGCCGCTGTGGGAGACCATGATCGATGAGTCGTTCCAGGCTCACATTCCCAACCCACACGAGGTTCGTGGGCCCTTTGCTATTCTTACCGGGCCCGATGACGATCCCTATGTTTTGGTCGATCAGGACCTTATGCGCGGTGTTACTCCCGAGGCCCATGAGCTTCTGGCCAAGGTGGTGAAGGTTTACGTCGAGAATCGGGATGCTCATAACCTGCAGCCTGGCGATATGCTCATGCTCGACAACCTCCGTGCCATGCACGGTCGCTCCCTCTACGCGCCGCGCTTTGATGGGAAAGATCGTTTTATCGCTCGCGGCTTTGTGGTGCGTGACCGCCGCCGCTTGTGGCCCCAGTTGCTGAGCGACCGTCGCACTGTAGCGGCTGTGCACAGCTAGACACCCTGAACAGTCATCGGCCTCCCGGGAGTACGATGCACGAGTGACTCCTGAACAGGCGGCGAATATCCTGGGGGTGTCGATGGATGCCTCCCTAGCCGATATCGAGCGCGCCTATCGCAGGCGGGCTCGCGCTACCCATCCTGATCGTTTCGTCAGCGCCTCTGCGCAACGTTCTCGACAGGCATCCGGTGATTTTATGAGCGCTGCTAAGGCCCGCACCGTGTTGACCGCGCGCGCGGTTCTCACGTCTCAGCGAGCGGGTTCCGCGATCCCCACTGAGTTGCCGAACGCACCGTTGGAGAATGTGCCGCTGCGACCGCGCAGCCCGCGGTTGTTGGTGACCTGGGCGGCGCTGGCGCTGCTAGCTATTTTTGTGTCGGTCTACGGCGGTGCCGTGCCGTGGACGCCAGTTGAGCCGGTATTGCGCTATACGACCATGTTCTTCGCCCTCATCATATTTGCGGTCACGGGTAAGACCGTTTGGCTTGTCATTGCCGTTTCTGTTATCGCCGCTACCGCGGTGATTACTGTGGTCGCCACCACTTTCGGGGCCTTGCTCGGTCTTCTCCTTCTGGTTGCGCCAGTGTTCGGTCTCATCATGATCGGTCGGGATGTCGCGGCACGACGTGCACCGTGGCGTGGCGTGTAGCGTAGCCAGTGCTCACAGCACGCTCTCGGCTGCCTGTGGATAACAGCCGATGCCGCGCTGGGTATTCGCGGATGATGAGCATATGCACCACGCTCTTGCCCAGATCGCTGATCAGGTTCGCGACCGAGTCCGCCGCGACGGTATCGACCTTGGTTCTGATGCCCAGCTTGCTGCCCGTTATGTGCATGACGAGGTTCGACGCTACAGCGAGCGTGCCCTGGGCGGGTCAGTTCCCCTGCTTGCCGATGAGGTTCACGCTACCCAGCAACTTGTCGCAACCCTGACCGGGTTCGGTCCGCTTCAGCCCTATTTCGATGATGCTGAGGTTGAGGAGATCTGGATCAACTCGCCGGAGCAGATCTTTGTTGCTCGCGCTGGTGTTGCTGAACTTACCGCTGTCACCATGACCGACGGTGAGGTGCGCGACCTCGTGGAGCGTATGTTGCAGAGCTCAGGTCGTCGTGTCGACCTGAGCTCTCCCTTCGTCGACGCTTCGCTCCCCGATGGTTCTCGGTTGCATGTGGTGATTCCTGACATTACTCGCAAGCATTGGGCGGTCAATGTGCGAAAGTTCAGCCAGCGCATCCGCGACCTGCAGCGGCTTGTTTCTCTTGGTAGCCTCAGCCCGCAGTCCGCAGAATTTTTGCGGATGTGTGTGCTCTGTGGCCAGAACATTCTTGTTTCGGGGGCAACCCAGAGTGGCAAGACCACCATGCTCAACGCCCTGCTCTCGGCTGCCCGCGCCACTGAACGCATCATCACCGTCGAAGAGACTTTTGAGCTTTCTGTGGGGTCTCGTGACACGATTGCCATGCAGTGCCGCCAGCCCAGCCTTGAGGGCACGGGAGAAATCAGCTTGCGGCGGTTAATCAAAGAATCATTGAGAATGCGCCCTGATCGTCTTGTGGTGGGCGAGGTGCGTGAGGCCGAGTCACTTGACCTCCTTATCGCGCTCAACAGTGGGCTACCGGGAATGTCGAGCATTCACGCAAACAGTGCACGGGATGCCCTCATCAAACTTTCGACATTGCCGCTACTGGCTGGTCGCAACATTGACTCCTCGTTCGTGGTGCCGACTGTGGCATCCTGCATTGATCTCGTGGTTCATTGCGAACTGGATCGCAACGGCGCTCGCCGGGTGGTAGAGATCGTGGCACCCAGCGGGCAGGTCACGTCCGGGGTGATCGAGGCCAGTCCGATTTTTGCGATGGGGCGCGGCGGCTTAGAACCGACCGGCGGCTACCCGAGTCGAACGGCCAAATTCGCGCTCGCGGGTTATGATCCTGCGACGGTTCTCTCAGGACAGCGATGAGTGCTGTATTGGGCATGGCCTTGGGTGCTGGTCTACTTCTCGTGGCGGCACCATTTCTGTGGACGAAGCGCCAGAGAAAAATCTCCCGCCCCTCCGTGCTGCTTCAGCGGCAGCGTGAGCGTCTGGTGCAGGCCGGTCTGCCCCGGGTAAGTCCCGCAACGGTGCTGACTGTGGCAGTGCTGCTGGCAGTTGTTGCCTCGGCTGTGGTGTTTGCGATCTTCTCCGTTATGGTTCTTGCCGTCGCGGCGGGTGTTGTCGCTGTCTGTATCCCTTTTGCACTCATGAGTTGGCGTGCGCGAGCACACCGACGCGCTACGCGAGTGATCTGGCCGGATGTTGTTGATCAGCTAGTCTCCGCTGTCCGTTCCGGTCTGGCGTTGCCCGATAGCGTGATGAGCCTCGCTCAGTCGGGGCCGCCCGTCGCTCGGGCCCAGTTCGCGCTGTTTGCGAGGGACTATCGAGCCACGGGCAACTTTGCCTCTTGCCTCGACGATCTGAAGGCTCGGTTGGCTGATCCGGTGGCTGATCGGATTCTGGAGACTCTCCGAATGTCGCGCGAGGTCGGTGGTAGCGAGCTCACTACGGTGTTACGCAACCTCAACGCCTATCTGCGACAGGAGGGCGCGATCCGTTCTGAGATTGAGGCGCGTCAGTCCTGGGTTATCAACGCGGCCAAGCTCGGCGTGGCCTCACCCTGGGTGGTGCTGCTTCTCTTGGCCAGCAGACCAGAGGCGGCTGCCGCCTACAATTCACCGGGTGGCGCAACGCTCATTGTGGTGGGTCTTATCGTGTCGTTCTTCGCGTACCGTCTCATGATTGGCTTAGGGCGACTTCCGGAAGAACGGCGGTGGTTTGTATGACATCGACGGGTGCCTGGGCCGTGGTGATGGGAGTCAGTCTGGGTTTCGGAGTGTGGTGCCTTATGAGCCTCATCCCCCGAATGAGCCGCCCGCGACTCGCGCGCCGCATAGCACCCTACGTGCTAGATATTTCGCGGCAGGCTCGCGAATTTCTTGTTCCTGCGTCTCCTGGCCCTTTACCTGTGTTAGGAATTCTCTTTGAGCCGGTGGCGTCCAGAGCCCGGCGGGCGCTGGAGAATCTCCTCGGTGGCTCTGACATCATTGCCCGGCGACTCAGGCAGTCGGGTTCGCCGGTCACGGTGGAGACATTCCGTTCGCAGCAACTCCTCTGGGGTCTGGGCGGTGCTGTGATGGGAGTGGGCGTAGCGGTGGTGGTGACGCGCGCACAGACGGTACATCTCGGGATCCAGCTTGTGATCGTTGGTGTATTTGCGGTGGCAGGGGTGCTGGCCCGTGATCGGCTTCTGCTACTTCTCGCACGACAACGGCTGGCCCGCCTGTCGAATGAACTCCCGGTGATTCTGGAGTTTTTGACATTGAGTCTGGCGGCGGGGGAGGGCATTCTCGATGCGATGCGTCGTATATCTAAAGTCAGCACGGGGGAGCTTTCCCGCGAAATAGCGGTGATGGTGGCTTCCGTCAACACTGGCTTGCCTCTTGCTGACACCCTAAACAGTCTTGCCTGTGATCTAGAGTTGCCTGCTTTCTCACGCTGTGCAGAGCAGATCATCGGTGCTCTCGAACGCGGCACACCTTTGGCCGAGGTGCTGCGAGCCCAAGCCCAGGATTCGAGGGATGACGCTAAACGGGAGTTGCTCGAATCCGCGGGAAAAAAAGAGATCGCGATGCTTTTTCCACTGGTTTTTCTGATTCTGCCGGTGACCATTCTGTTTGCCATATTTCCGGGGATTTTCATTCTCCAGCTTGGGCTGTGATGCGGTTCTTTATCATGCGGGCACAATCAGTGATCAAGGCTGTGGATAAGTTCTGCGGCTGCTGGTCCCTTTGTCGGATGATGTCCTTCGTGAACAACACTGTGAGGATGCTTCCATGACCCGACTGAAACGCTTGGTGCACGTCATCTCCGAGGAACGCGGCGACGTCCCCGGTTGGGTGTTGATCACGCTCATGACCGCCGGATTGGTGATCATTATCTGGGGGCTCGCCGGCCCCGCCCTCAGCTCCGTTTTCGAGCAGGCAATCAGTCGTGTTAGCGGCTTCTGAGACTCATGCTTCGGTGGAGTAGCTCTCGCAAGTTCAGAGTTCCTGGTGCTGCCCTTCAGGCGCGGTGGAAACTTATCGGGTGCGATCCTAGATCCGAGAAGGGTTCTGCGGTCGTCGAGTTCGTGATGGTGAGCGCGCTCCTGACCATACTGACCCTGAGCGTTATTCAATTAGGTTTGGCGCTCTTGATCAGAAACACCGTGATCGATGCGGCGGCTGAGGGCGCGCGCTGTGGTGCCCTTGTTGGCAACTCCGCTGATGACGGTGTCCGCAGGACAGTCGAGCTCATCTCCACCGCGATTGGTCCGAGCTACGCGGAAGATGTTACAGCCAGCACCGGCAGTTATCTCGGTCATCCAGCGTTGGTCATCACGGTGCGCGCACCTCTTCCCCTGATCGGTTTGATCGGTCTCGATAATGGTGTGGAGGTCTCCGGTCATGCGGCATTCGAAACCCTCGGATAAGTCGACCGTCAGAGGTGACCACGCCCTGCGGTGGTCAGATGATCGCGGATCAGCTTCACTGGAGTTCATCACTGTCGGTATGATCCTCCTCATTCCTTTGGTGTATTTGGTAGTGGCCGTTTCGTCGATTCAGGCTGGCGCTCTTGCTGTGGAGGGCGCTGCTCGTCAGGCTGCCCGGGTGTTCGTGCAATCTGATGATCCTGTGCGTGCACAGTCCAGAGCTGCCACGGCGGTTGATTTTGCGCTGGCCGATCATGGAATAGAACCCGATGCGGCGACCACAACGGTAACGTGCACCCCGCGACCCGCAGACTGTCTCAACCGGCAGGGGTTTGTGACGGTGACGGTGAGTGTGTCTGTGCCGCTGCCTTTGGTCCCTCCGGTGCTCGTGGGCGATTTCCCTCTCGTAGTTCCGGTCACTGGTACAGCGACACAGCATGTTTCTCGATTTAGCGATAACAGATGATGCGGCAATCCCCATGGCTATCGCGCGCCACAAAAGTCCTCAGCGACGACACTGGTTCCACGGTGCCCTTGACAATATTTTTTGGATTTTTGTCGCTCGTTCTTATTCTTCTTGTGATGTCGGCCACTTCCTTATATGTGGAACGTAAGCGGCTCTTCACCCTCGCTGACGGCGCAGTCCTGGCGGGTTCTGAAGCTTTTGTGCTTGATGAGGTGCGTCCCACGGCAACGGGTTTGCGGCCTGACTTGGAGCGTGCAAAAGTGGCGGCAGTGATCAAGGATTATGTCGCTGGCGCTCCGAAAGCCGAATTTGATTCCCTGACCATCGAGCGCTCTGATGTTGTCGACGGCCAGAGCGCACTAGTGACTCTGTCGTCGCTGTGGCATCCACCCGTCGTGTCTCTTTTCGTCCCCGGAGGGCTACGCATCGAGGTCACCACAGTGAGTAGATCGGTTTTCTCGTAATGGATCGTGTGCTGCACTGTCTGTTATCTGCAGCGAGCTCGATACCGTTACTTTCTTTCGTGGCCAAGAAAGAGAGAAGCTGCACCGACGCCCACCATCATGACTCCGCCGCTACCACCCAGTGTGGCGCTGCGCCGCGGTGATCGAGCGAACCAATCACGAGCAGCACCGGCAGCAAGCGCCCAGACGCTGTCACTCACAAACGCCAGTGCTACGAATAGTGCGCCGAGCGTCAGCATCTGCAGCATGATGTTCTCAGCGGAATACGTCACGAACTGCGGCAATACGGCGATGAAGAACACGATAGTTTTGGGGTTGGATACCCCGACTACGAAACCGTGAAACAGCATCCGTAACCTGCTTCGAGTTGCGACACCGGTTGTCGCCTCTCCCCGGGTATAGCGGTGCCGGATCGCCTGCACGCCGAGATAAATCAGATACAGCGCGCCTGCGATTTTGACCACCGTGAAGATCACTAGTGATTCAGCAATGATTGCGCCAAGACCTACCGAGGCTGTTGCCATCCCAGTGAAAGTGCCGAGCGATACCCCGAGCACGCTAAGCAGCCCGCCCGTCGTACCGAGCGAGAGTGACCGTCCGATGATAAACAGCACGCCGGGCCCGGGGATCAGGATGATCGGAATGGCGATGAGTGAGAACGCGAGAAGTTGCGACGGGGCGACCATATTATTCACTCTAGAGTGTGGATTTCCCACGAGAACCCGGGCGTGCCTCACTGACCGCGCCGGTAGGCTAAACTCGAAACGCGTCTGGTGTGAACAATCGTTTCGCACGGGCTATGCGCGGTTCTCTAGCGATAGAGCACGGTGGGGTATGGTGTAATTGGCAACACGGAAGATTCTGATTCTTTTGTTCTTGGTTCGAGTCCAGGTACCCCAGCCAGTCCTTTTCTGGCCCATTGTTTCCTTAGGGATAGGCACCGAAACAACCCATCGGGTTTCGGTCACACGGGTCGAACACCGGACTGTGTCACCATAGAGCAGACCCACACTCTTCTGACGTTTTCGGACAGTTCACGGGCTACGTCTTCGCGTCTCATCAGCGCTGTCGAGAAGCTGGGCTGTGATCCTTTGCACGCTAAGGGTTGAACGGGATCGTCAACTCCAGGTCCCCCGCAGTCGTCGACAACGTTCTGGGACGGGTGCCGTTGCGGTGGGTGGTGCGCTCGGCGCTGCGCTCGAATGGGGCAGCGCCGATAAACGCGGCAACCTCAGCATCAATGAGCTGCTGGTAGAGAGTTTCGGTAGCGACCCGGATCCGGTCGGGAACATCGGTGAGTTTCAACTCGGCAAGCAGGCCGAGCAGGGCAGACTGATCAAGAGCCATCGTGTGATCGTGTCTTTCTGTGGTGTACTGGGGTGATCTCGATACACATGGATTCGCGATACTTGACAGGGTCAGGGCACACCTTCCGGCGGCGCGGTCAGTGTTAATGGACCGCGAGTCGTTGCTCGCCCATCAAGATCGCTGGGGCCGCGAGCCGAAACCAACCGCAGCCTTGCTTCCCCGGCTGGAGCCCGCTGAAGCCGCGTTGTATGAGGATTTGGTCTCGGATCGGTATGCGCCTGCCGTGCGCCTGGAGCAGGAGCGGATCGATGGGAAATGGGCGCTCCAGAGACGTGATTTCTAGGATGCTGATTATTGCGCAGGTAGGAAGAACCAAGTTTGACCGGTGGCTCGATCTTGCCTTCCTGCGACTCCAGCTCGACCAGCAACCGTCGCAAGGCCAGCGGTGTCCGGCGCTGGCTGCGGCATAATGAGCGGATGACAGCGCCGCCGCTTCGCCTGGTCGTGGCGGTCAACCCAAAGGCCTCTTTCGGCAAGGGTCGCGGCGTCGGCCCGGCGGCGGTACAGAGCTTGCGTGCGTTGGGTCACCGGGTGACCGTGCTCCAGGAGTCTGATATCGAGCAACTTGTGTTTGCTTGTCGCGCAGCTCTTGCGACGATGCCGGATGCCTTCATCGTTGTCGGGGGAGACGGAATGGTCAATCTTGGAACAAACATGGTGGTCAACACGATAGTTCCGCTCGGGATCGTGCCCTCGGGTACCGGCAACGATATGGCGCGCGGCCTCGGAATTGCCCATAGCGACCCTATGGCAGCGATTCGGATGCTCGGCCAACTGCTGCAGGCACCACCGAGGATCATCGACGCCGGTCGGATCGACCTCATCGACGACCACACCGGCTTGGCCTCTACCCGCTGGTTCGCGGGTATGGTCTCCGCTGGTTTCGACTCGATTGTTAACGAGCGCGCCAATCGCCTGCGGTATCCCCGCGGTGCCGCCCGCTACCTCATCGCTCTGCTGTGGGAGCTTGTGAGACTGAAACCAATCTTTTATCGGCTGTCGCTCGATGGCCGCGAGCTTCACACTCGGGCGATGCTGGTGACGGTCGGCAATAACACCTCGTTCGGCGGCGGCATGAAGGCCACTCCGAACGCGAAACTCGACGACGGCCTGCTCGATGTGCTGGTGGTGAGGCCCCTGTCGCGCATCCAGTTCCTGAAAATTTTCCCCAAGGTCTTTACCGGCAGCCACCTCTCTGACCCGCGCGTCACCGTGCACAGGGTGCGAAGCATCCGAATTGAGTCGGATGTCGCGCTCGTCTACGGTGACGGAGAACGCATCGGCCCGGCTCCTGTTGAGGTGACCGTGGTGCCCGGTGCTCTGCGGGTCTTCGCGCCGGATGGGCCTCGCTGAGCACAGATGCCGCGCTCCTGTTTGGGGCAGTCCGCCGAGATGTGGCATACTCGACTAGTTGTCGCGACGGCCCCATCGTATAGCGGCCTAGTACGCCGCCCTCTCACGGCGGTAACACGGGTTCAAATCCCGTTGGGGTCACCATCCTCGGAGGTCGGCTGCGGCTGGCCTCCGAGATTGTCTCCTCGCGTCGGGCGTTGTTGGGTTGTTTTGTGTGTGGGGGCGTAGGCCAAGCTCTGTCGGTAAACGCGGTCTGGGGTCGAGGTGCCCTGTATGGGCCGTGGATAAATATCTCAAGTAAACAAACACAGCAGGGGAGCAGGTTTCTCTCGTGACACCCTCGGATTCTGGAGCTCAAGGGAATAAAACAAATCAATACTCAGAAGAATTCCATTCTCCAGAGAGTTACTATCGAGTCTTCGAAGATGAGGTTGTCGATTCGTGGGATGCTCTTCAGAATCGTCTTGACATCCTGAACAAAGAACAAAGTGGCTTTTCACTCGTGTGGCGGGGAGTCGTAAAGTCGAGTTGGGGCCTTTTCAGCTCGTTGTATCGGGAACTGGCCCGAATCAATGGTGCTTTGGACCAGAACTACTCGATTGATCGGGATGAGTCTGCAACATGGCCGACCGAAGAACACATGCAAAATGCAGAGAAGAAAATTCTTCATGTTGCGCGTGATCGATGGAGGCGGGATGGATCCCCTGCTCTTGAGATCCTTGCGAACTTGCAGCATTTCGGTGCGCCGACCCGATTAATTGACGTGACGATGAACCCGCTCATCGCGGTGTGGTTCGCTGTTGAGGAGCGCGAAGAAAATTCTGGTGACGACGGTCGTGTTTTCGCCTTGGCCCGCGCTTCTCTTTCTTCTTCTTCAGAGCAACCTCACAAAGCGCAGCTTGTCATGGATAGCGAGGGTTCCAGCCGGGATCCTTTCTGGCATCTCCAGCAGCAAGAATCCACATGGGGGACTGGTGCGCTGCGCCGCCTGTGGGTTCCACCGGCCTACAACGAGCGAATTGCAGCACAGCAGGCTGCGTTTCTTTTGGACGGGGTACCAATAATCTCGCAAGAGAGGGCTTCATCCTTCCGAAAGGACAGGAACAACCCAAACCGTTTCTGGAAAAAAGCGGACCTGCTGGCAAGCAGCTCTATCTACACGAAGCTCTACACCTCCTCGGAAAAAGTCCGCCTTTCGAAAAGAAACTGGGCTCCCACGTTCACTTTCCGGATTGCTGCAGACGCGAAGCAAGAAATTCGCGAGGCGCTGGAGAGCAGGTACGGGATGAACGCGGCAAGCGTCTATCCAGACATATCCGGTCTCGCGAGCTACACCAAGAATTCTCTGCGATCTCTACTCGAAAACTGAGATGCCGACTTGCAAGCCTGTAAAAGGCTATCTCGCGAAGTGTTCATAATTCCTGCACTGAGTTCCCTGTGCCGCCGCTGATAGGTCTCAATCCTTGGAAGGGCTTCGTCGACCGGCACGTTCGGCGAATCGGTCGATGGCGTGAAGGATCTCGTCGCTGCGCCAGAGGGTTCCGTAGCGATGCTCCGTCTTAGCGTTGAGGACGCCGTGCTCTGTCAAGTATCGCAAAAGTGAGTACACGTTCTGAGGTCGGATGCCGAGTTCGGTGGCGACTAGGTCGGCATCGATCACGGGAGTGCGGGCGACAATGTCGAGGATTCGCCAGACTCCGCTATCGGAGCGTGCCGTGATCCGGTCTCTCCAGCGGGCTACGATGTCGTCGATATCCGACACGAGCTCACGAGCGTTGACAACAGCACGCAGACTCGCCTCGGCGAATTGGGCGACGATGGGCTCGATATTGCCAGCGCGGTAGGCGGTCAGGGACGCGTGGTACCCGTCGAC
>JBOFDJ010000127.1:0-2313 GCA_051646885.1 Rhodoglobus sp. | reverse complement strand
GCGCGGGCCGAACTGACCGCAATCGTGAGGCTGCTGCTCAGCGATGGCCGACCGTTTCGCGTGGTGTCGCGCAGCTACGGACGTCACGTGCTGATCCCGGCCTACGAATCCTTGATAGTACAGAAGCTCTGAGCCTGCGAACCGCTAATCGAGGGGTAGCCGAAGCCCCGCGTCGTTTGAGTAGCGGACAACCCCCAGACACATTCATTCGGCTACCACGCTGGGGGCACCGGACTGGGGAATCGGAAGGGGGTCTGCTGATGTTTTGGTTGACTTGTTGACCTGTCCTATGGTTTGGTTACCCGAGATGGTGTGTGGGTTAGGCTCTCTTTGTGAGGCTTCATTCATGCCAAGACCATTCCCTGCGGAGTTCAGGGTGCGCGCGATTGCGCTCGTCCGTGCTGGTAAACCGATCACGACCGCAGCGGTCGAGTTGGGGGTGAGTGCGGCTACCATGCATAACTGGGTTCGCCAGGATCAGATTGATCGTGGCGAACGATTGGGGGTGACGACGCCCGAGAGTATGGAGCTAGCGAAGGCGAAGAAACGGATTCGGTAACTCGAAGCTGAGATTGAAATCCTGAAGATCGCAGCGAAGCTGCTCGGGGAGGATCACACGGGCCCAAAAGAATTCACTCGGTAGTCGACGCCCTGGTGGAGGCGGGCTACCGGGCCACAGTGTGCTGCCGGCTTCTCGGCGTCAGTAGCCCCGGGTATTACAAATACAAAAACCGTGTTCTGTCGCCAACGCAGATGCGCCGACTATGGCTGACCGGCTTGATTCGAGAGGTCCACACGGCCTCAAGACAGGCCTACGGATCGCGCCGCATCCACGCGGAACTGACCCTCGGCATGGGTATAAAAGTTAGTGAGCGTCTTGTCGCTGTTCTGATGAGTCAGGCGCGAATTGCCGGACTTCCGGGACCAGCGAAAGTGAAACGGTTGCATGGTGTAGCGACCGCTGATGATCTCGTTCATCGCAAGTTCCATCGACTTGCGCCGAACGAACTGTGGGTGACCGACATCACCGAACACCCCACACGAGAAGGAAAAACATACTGCTGCGCTGTGATGGACACCTTCTCCAGGAAGATCGTCGGCTGGTCAATCGACAACGCTCAAGACTCGTCCCTCGTCGTCAACGCCCTCGACATGGCGATCAGGAACCGCAAGCCTGCCGCCGGTGGGATCGTGCACGCCGACCACGGAGTTCACTTCACCTCCCGGGCATTCACGAACAAAATCCGCACCTCTGGACTGATGCCCTCCTTCGGAACCATCGGCGACTGCTACGACAACTCGATGATGGAATCCTTCTGGTCAAGCATGCAGATCGAGCTGTTGAACCGGAAGAAATGGCGTACCCGCCTCGACCTAGCGAACACGATATTCGACTACATCGAAATCTTCTACAATCGCCAACGCCGCCACTCACAACTAAAACACTCGACCCCGATCGAGCACGAGCTACACTTCAACCAAACATCCATGCCCGCCTGATCCACACACCATCTCGGATAACCAAACCACAGGGCACGTCACCGAGACAACCAAAACATCAGCAGACCCATCATCGTTTGTGCCTTTCGTCTCTCTTCACGTTTTTTGCCGTGAAGGCGGTTTACCGCCTGCGGGAGAGCGGTTCTGCCGAAGGCTTCACGGCAAAACACCGCCAGGTGTAACAAACACAGCGACCGCGCGGTACTGGATGTGCATGTGTTGGCGTTCGGGTCTGCATGTGGCCCTAATATTGTGGTACTATTTATTTATGTCATTCGGGTGGACGGATAGTGCGGCGAAGCATGGTATCTCGCGTGATGATGCTCTGTACGCGATTCATCATGCTGAGGGGACTGATGATCTCAGCAGTGAGTCGGGGGAGTTAGTGCGGGTCTATGTGGGTCATCCTCACGCTCAGACGGATCGCTATATCGAAGTGATTGTCGCTATCCAGCCGCCGCGCGGAGTGCTGGTGTTCCATGTCATGGAACTGAGCGACTTGTACCGGCACCTACTCAACGAAGGAGACAGAAAATGACTGATTACGACGAATTAGCCCGGCAGGCCGAAGCTGGCAAGTTGATCCCTAAGGGCAACGCGCTGCGGGGGAGTGATGCGGCGGCCCACGGTCGCCAGTTGCTCATGGATGCGACAGGGGCCGACTCTCTCGCTGCTGCCGTGACGATGGCGCGGGGACGCCCTCGTCTCGACGCGCCCGTCTCAGCCGATATCACGTGGAAGGTTCGCACCACGGCTGTTCTTGATCGTGAAGTGCGCCAAGTTGCAGCGGCCCGAGGAGTGTCTATGTCACAG
>JBOFDJ010000126.1:0-4686 GCA_051646885.1 Rhodoglobus sp. | reverse complement strand
GAGCAGATCGCCACAGACAACCCCTGGCTAACCCGGCAACGCCCGACCGTTCTGACAGCAGAACACGTCGAAATCCGGGCGAAGCAACTGGCGCTCCACGTCGGCGAGCAGGTATTCCTCTGGGAGTTCGACCAGGATGCCCGAAGCCGGCTCAACAAGCTCCGCCTGGGGCCAGACGTCTACCCGCTGCTCTCAGCCGAAGACACCATCGTCATGAAGTGCATCCTCCAGCGCGGCGCAGACCGTGGGAAGTGGGACCTGGTCGACGTTCGGCACATCCTGGAAAGCCGTAGCGGAACGCTCGACACGCACTACCTGGCCGCCCGAGCCGAGCGATGTGGCGCTCTGAACCGGGTAACGACCTGCCTCGCCGAGCTGGGATTCAGCCTATAGTCCGTACCCCAACAGCAGACGCCGACGCGGAGGTCATTTTGCCCTGAAAAGAACCTCCACCGCTTCGGAGCCGGATTATTGCGATGAGGACTGGGGACGCTCGCTATCAGTAATGTCCAGAATGTCATCGCACACTTCCTCGGGAAGCTTCCCACGGATACCGAGTCGATATCCCAAGGTCTCAAAGCGAGAGTGCAGTTGCTCCAACCGGGAAGGATCCATCCGCTGCAATGGATCACGTGCATCGTTGCGCTCCATAAGCTCAGTCATGCTGGCATCCAGAGAGATGATGATCAGCTTGCAGCCGTAGCGAGCAAGACGAAGTTGCTCTGTGTGAAGATACTCAACATCCTCGAAGACGCCGTCGATAACGGGCAGAAAACCACTAAGAAAGTATGATTGCGCCAGATCAAAACAGGCACGCTCGGAGGCCTCCAGAGTGAACTGAGTAAAATCACGCGGCTGAGCAAGGTAACGAATAGCATCCTGTGACACTCGAACCGAGGGAGTCAACGCGTCTCTCAGTAACGCAGCGGTCGTCGTTTTGCCCGTTCCGGGGAGGCCACGAATCAGAATTGCACAGGATCGGTCTAGCATCTAGATGATTCACTCTCTGCGGCCAGCATAAAGTCACGAATGACCGCCGATATCACGGCCTCATATGAACAGAAATCGGCTCCCGACTACCCTGCCGAAGTAAGATACGAAAATACTGTGAGTTGGTGGGAATAGCGGTTCACACATTTTGGCAGGGGGAAGCACGTGGCAATGTGCAGTTGGTCAGCGCGGGGTGCCGCCATCATCGCTCTGATGGTGAGCCTTGTGGGATGCTCAACATCAACACCTCCCGAGTCTTCCGGTGTGGAAGGAACAGAGGGAACGCTCTTCACTACGGTGGCGGAAGGTCACGCCTTCGCGGTGAAGAATTCGTACTCTGTGATGGCGCAGACACTAGAAGATGGCGTGGTGACGCGAGAAGAATACACCAGCGCCATCAACGATTTCATCAACTGCCAGAAAGAGCTTGGGTGGACTTACACGGAGGAGCCCGTGTGGAATCCCCCTGATAACCTCAACCTCATCTTCGATGGTGTTGCCCCTCAGACTACCCCCACCGCAGAATACCAAGCTGCCCTTGCGGTCTGTTCAGAGAAGATCGAGTACATCAGTTATCTTTTCCAAACAACGGCCACCGCGTTCACCGATCCACCTCTCCTCTCGTACATCCAAGACTGTCTCACCGAGAAAAAGGTGGCGTTCACCCCGGGGGGAGCTTCTTTTGCTGAACTCGTTGGCCCGGATGCCAGCAATTCAGCCGACTTCGAAGCAATCAACTCCTGCGTGGGCGACGGAATGAAATCTCTCTATCCCGGAATGGCCTACTCGATCGCGTTCTAACAGCACACGACTGAGCAAGCCAAGCGAAGGAGGTCGCAGGACATGTCAATGAACACAGGGGTTCGCTTGGGTCGCTCACGGCGGCTACGCGAGCGACCCGATAGCTTAGAAACCAGCTCCGTAAAACTCATCGGTTTCACTCCCTTGCTGAGCTTTGCGATGATCATGGCGAGCGTCTTCATCTACGGAGGGAGCAAAACCTGGGGGATCATTTTTGCGTCGACCGCCAGCGGCAATCTTGCCACATTCAGCCTCGCTATGACCGATAGGAAGCTGCTGTTGCAGCAGTGGAAAGTGCTCGGTCCGGCTGCCTGGTGGAACCTCGTCAGCCCAGCAATTTACTTGGTTCAACGATCACAGGAGACCCAACTGTACGAATCTTACTCATTACGCTGCCTGTGGCGTTGGATCGCGAGCATCGTCATCACCATGTTCGCACTGGTGCAGTTGCAACTGTGGGGTGGGGGCCTCTTGAAGCTCATGGAACTTCGATGAACCAGCGGTCAGCTACGTCGGGCAATCGTGGCTGGGTATCCCTGTTCGCTATCATCATGCTCATCGTTATAGGGCTCCCCCTGGCTGGGATCGCCCTTCTTTCCTGGTGGGATTCGACCAATAAGCTCAGCACAGCAGAGCCGGTGTGGGTTCACCCGCTGCCGGCAGACGGCGAGATCCGCTCCAACGCGGATGTCGTGCTGACCTGGAGCGTCGTTCCACCTCTCCTGGCACCGAACTGGGCAGGGCTTGTGACCGCCGTCCCGCAAATCTCGGATGCAGGAATATCGTCGGGCGACCCCGTAGCGACGGTCGATGGTGTCGTGCGGCTCGCGATACGCACGGAGGCCCCATTTTTTCGCGCCCTGTCGCTCGACGATAGCGGTGCGGATGTGACGATGCTCAACGGCTTTCTGACCCAGCGCGGTCTCGACGCCCGTGCCGACGATTATTTCGGATACGCCACCCTTAATGGGGTGCGCCAGTTCGCGGCATCCATTGGAGTGCCAAATGCCGGTACCGTGGGCTCCTTCGACCCCTCGTGGCTGGTGTACCTACCCGAAGGCGCGGAAAAGGTCCCGGGGGTGAAGATCACGATTGACCTAGGAGGCCCAGCCCCCGCCGCTGGCACAGAAGTCGTCGACAACACCCTGCGTCTGGTCTCCGGTGTGCTGACCGAGCCGGGCGCTGTCATCACTGAGACAGCCGGTGCTGCCGCCGACATCGATGTCACCCGCCCCGTGACTCCGTTTATCCCGGAATCCGCCAAGACTGTGCTGCCGGATGGCGCTGTTGTTCAGTACGCGGGTGCCGCCATTGCGGTTGATGGCTCATCGGCGCTGACTGCTGACGCCAGCGCGGCGCTGGCCCGGGTGATCCCGCCCGGCACTGCGGCAATAAAGGCCGTGACGCTAACCCAGGCTCAGAGTGGATCGGTTCTTGTGCCCTCTGCTGCGGTGTTTGCCAGCCCTGCGGGGAAGCTCTGCGTTATCCGTCGCAGTGCGGGCGGTGTCGGATCGAGCGCAGTGGATATCCTCTCCAATTCGGCGGGTAAAAGCATCATCGTCGGAACAGTGGCTCCCGACGATGAGGTCTTGGTCAGCCCACCTGCGGGCCAGCGGCAATGCGCCTGACGCTCAGCGGTGTCTGCGTCAGCTTCGGCACAATCACCGCAGTCTCCCATGTCAGCCTGCAACTTGATAGCCGCGAAACATACGCACTCATGGGCCCGTCAGGTTCCGGTAAATCCACACTGCTGGCGGTGATCAGCGGACTGATCATTCCCTCACAGGGCACGCTGACCATTGCGGGGGATGCTGGGGTGGCGGGGCCGGTGACGCCGAACCTGCAGTGGGTTTTCCAGTCGTCACCGATGCTTGATCGGCGGACCGTCGTCGATAATGTCGCGCTCACCTCGATAGCCAGGGGCCAAGATCCTCGTGCCGCGCGATCCCGGGCCTTCGACCTTCTCGATCACTTCGGGTTATCGGATCAGGCCACAGCGCCCGGATATACGCTGTCCGGTGGTCAGCGACAGCGGGCAGCAATTGCCCGGGCGATTGCTGCGGATCCCGATGTGCTGTTGGCAGACGAACCCACCGCATCACTCGACGCTGTCTCGCGCGATCTGGTGTGCGACGCCCTCGATCATGCGGCCACCCTGGGGGCTCTTGTCGTCGTCGCCACCCACGATGAGTATGTCGCGCGCCGCTGCAATCAGATCATCACCATCGAGCCGGTGCGCCCGGTAAGCCCGGTACAAACCGATGAGACCGATGAGTGAAGGATGACCGCGCAACCCACGCCTTTCGCGCTGCTTCGCGAGGCGATCCTGAACATTTCTTCACACCCCTTTCGCTCGGCAGTGACCATACTGATATCAATCACCGCAGGGGCCTGCGTTATCGGGGCAACGGCCACCAACGTCGACGCCATCGTGCAGGCGGACCGGGTGCAACAGCTTCGTGGACTATCGACGCTGTCGGTGACCTCGCTCGACGGTAACCCGTTGTCAGCAGCACAGTGTGATGCGGTGGGCGACGTGGGCTCGGTGAAAGCTGCCGGGGGCACCATTCGCTCTGTCACTGTCGCCACCCCGAACTCCGCCACACCCGTTACCATTCGATACGTCACTCACGGCTTTCTGGCAGTCGCGTACCCCCAGGAAAAACTCCAGGGAGTGTCGAGCATTGCCGGCAGCGACCTCGGCACAGACATTGGCCTCACCGTGGGGTCGACCTTCATCTTCACTACGGCCTCGGGTCAGGACGGCTTACAGATCGAGGCGGTCGCTTCACAGCGTTCACGCACGGAGGGCATCAATCGTGACGTTCTTGTCTCCATCGCCCCCTCCGGCGAGGTTGCCGAATGCCTGGTCGAGGCCGCACCCGGGCAGGTGGA
>JBOFDJ010000125.1:0-4657 GCA_051646885.1 Rhodoglobus sp. | reverse complement strand
GGATCAGAACCTCAGGTTTGGACACACTCCGACACTGGCCGGAATCCGTTCACAATGTCCCGAGACACCACCTCACCCACAGGAAGATCGTTCACAATGTCCCGAGACACCCGTTCACAAGGTCCTGAAACCAGACACCTCCAGGGGCACCTCTGCATCAAGCAAACATCCCATATAAACACTGGGATGCAGCGCCCCTCATCCTTCGCTCGTAGTGTGTTTGCCCACATTTTGCCCACACTTCGTTAATGGTCTGCATCAATAAAGCGCAGAAAACCCCGCGATGGACGCGGGTCGCATTGAAAATCTGAGCCGCGGAATTCGGCATCCTATGGCTGTTCGGTGTCGTGGACCACAAAGAGCTGGAGGGAAATATTCGCCCTCATGGCTGCCATTCAGAAAGTCACGACTGTCATAGATAACGACGAAGCCGATGCCCCCGCGGGTCCCGAAACACATGGGTTGCGAAACATCATCATGAGGTGCTCGACCTCGTGCGTATGACGCCCCGTAATCGGGATTAATGTCGGGACAGTCAAACGGGCACCATCACAATCCGGCACGGTCAGAACCGCCAGCTTCCGAGGGAGTGTCCGTGGGTCGTCCCGCTTGCGGACTATTCAGGCGTCGGGCCTCAAGTCCGTCGGATTGGCGCGTATCCGTTGGTCTTCTTGGTGTCGTGAAAGTCGCGAATCAGCTGCGCGACCAACGCCGGTTTCTCAACCACAAGCCCATGGGTCGCACGAGGAACGACTGCAAGCTCACCGTCGGGAAGCGCACGATACATTGCGACGGCATGCTCAAACCGCACCTCATCATCGTCGCCCACGATCACGAGTGTCGGCACGGTGAGCGTCGCAATGTCATCAACCGTCAGCGATGGTGCCACCCCATGAAGAGCGTCGAGCTTCGCTACGACAACAGGCCAATGCTCTCGCCCGTCGGGCGATACTTCACCATAGGAATCGCCCATGAAATTTGGCGCCTCACCGTCGAGCACTCCCGGCAACCAACCGTCGCGATGGAAAACCCCCGCAGCGAACACCAGGCTCCGAACCAGATCCGGCCGGGCCAGCGCAACCTGCAATGCAACAATCGCGCCGTCGCTATAGCCCAAAAGATGCACTGGCGTGTCAACGGACCGCTCCAGGAAAGCGACCGTGTCGGCCGCCATGGCCTCGAAACTCAGCGGACCAGCAACATCCGCCGTGCGCCCATGAGCGCGCTGATCCGGCGTGAAGCAGGCGTACGTGCCTTCGAGCTCGCTGATCAGAAGGTCCAGAGCGCGGGAATCAGCACCTCCCGGATGCAGCAGCACGAACGAATCACCACTTCCTCGCACGGTAAACCAAAGATCAGAAGGTTGCTCTTCGCCAGTCACTGTCACCATGTGGACACTGTACTTCGGACGCGAGACAAGCAGATGTTGGAGCGTGACATGTTCGAGCGTCGGATTCAGGCGAATACGCTGGTGCATCTTCACGAGTTTTTGTATCCGCTGCTTCAGGGTTACGACAGTGTGGCGATGGATATCGATATCGAGCTGTGTGGGAGTGATCAGGAGTTCAATGCGCTGATGGGCAGAACGCTGTGCCGCCGGTTGCAGGATCGTGAGAAGAGTGTCATTGAGGTCAATCTTCTGGAGAATCCTGTCACGCATGAGTTGATGTCGAAATCTACGGGTCGTGGTGTTTTTCTTTCGTGCACAAGCGAGGAGTTGTATGGGTGGGTGATGGCGCTGCCCGACGAGATGACTCGGTTGGTGTTCATCAACAACACCAGGATCCCACTCGAAGACATCGAGGCGATCATGGGTGGGCATCCGCGGGCGGCGAAAGCCCGGTTGGCGCGGGTTTTGGTCGAGATGTTCCATGGCAGCGAGGCGGTGGCGGCGGCGGAAGCTGATTTCGATCAGAGGTTCGTGAGTCGGGATGTCCCGACGATAGCTCCCGTGATCGTGGCAGTCGACCGGCAGCTGTCGGCTTTCGATCTTGCGGTGCTCGGAGCGAGCAGCGCCTATGACAGCAGGTCGGCAATTCGACGGGTCATCACCCAGGGTGGGATGTATGTTGACGGTACCAAAATCGATGACCCGGAGGCGCGCATCGAACTGACCGAGCGGCGCGATGTGCGCGTCGGGAAGAAGGCCTGGTTCCTGGTCGAACCGAACACGACACAATAGCGGCACCGATGTTCCGGCAGGCCATCAGTCAGCGGCACCGATTCCAATCCCAGAGCCCCAGATATTCCATGTAAGAGAATAAAGCTGAAGTGACATTCCTGCCTTCGGTAGGTTAATCACGGTTGATTACTAACGCATGAACATGTAGGGGGTATTGCTATGAATCTCCACGGACAAAAAATGTCAGTTTATCCAGTGGTCGCAAATACCGATAAAATCGGTCTGGGTGGATGCGGTGGCGGAGGTTGCCCCACCGTGTACGAAGTCGATGCAGATACCCTTCTGATCCAGGGCTATACAGCGGATGATCGATTCGAGCCGGGGTTCGTCCCGGACGGTGAGAATGTTATTCGAATCCCCAAGGGGCTTCTCGTCCAGTTCGCCAAGAACTATTTGCTGTGATGACGTATACGTTCCTGGAAGTCAGCATTGAGCATCCCAAGTCTTGTCTCGTGCCATTGACGACAGTGATTACCAAGTTCTATAGTCAAGGTCGCAACGGGAGGTTGTGACTATGCATATTGCGGATTTGTTCACAGGTTTCAACTCGACGGCTTTTCGGCTTGAAGGTTTGCCGTTGTACAACGTGCCGGAGGAATCCAGCGCGATAGAAGTTTTTCGCAGGAGCGGCATCCTCCCCGATGATGCTAATTCTGACTGGGCGGCCTTAATCGCGCAAAGTATATCGGTCGGAAAGTCCTTCAAACGCTTGCGCCTGCTGTCAGCGATCCCCACGGAGTATGAGCTGTTCGAACTGGAGGTATACAAAATTGGTGTCCGCGCTGGAGAAGAAATCAGGGTGGCGCAACGTGATGAGTACCCTTTCGATCAAGACTTCTGGTTCTTTGACAACCGATGGATCGCCCGCATGCATTACGACGGTGGTGGCGCTTGGCTCGGCGCTGAAGTCACCGAAGCTAGGGAAGCTGACAGGGTAATGCTGGGTTCCTGGATGAGTGTCTTCGACAAGTCGCCGCTGCTCGGCGACCTCACGCCGCTCTAGTCCACTCGGCGATGAGCACCGGGGTACGGCTAGCGGCGCAACTGATGCCATCAGATGAGCGCGGAGCCTTCGTCATGCTCGGACAGATGATCCGACGTCTTCGAACATCGAGAGGGATTACTCAAAGCCAACTCGGGCGCAATGTGAACCTAACCCAATCCCGTATATCCAAGATTGAGAGTGGGACTCTTCACACCGGCTTGCCGCACGTGCGCAGGGTCGCAGTAGCGCTCGAAGCTACCCGTCAAGAGCTTCGGGAACTTGAGTTCCAGTTTCGATTGACCAAGCAACCTCCTACCTCGTACCAAGTGATCGTCACTCGTGGCGTCGAAAAGAAGCAAGCCGAGATCCGCCGATACGAAGAGGCGTCAAAGACGATTGATCAGTACGAGCCCACGATCATCCCTGGACTTCTCCAGATACCTAATTACATACGGGACATCATGCGCGAGTTTATGGTTCCCTCAGGCGACATCGAGCTCGGGGTCAAGGCTAGACAACTGCGTCAGCGCATCGTCATACACGCCGACCGTCACTTTCATTTCATTCTCTCCGAGACCGCGTTGCATACAGTGCCAAGAAGCCGACAGACCCAGATCGAGCAGCTTAAGGCTCTCCTCATTCACACCGCGCGTCGGAACACCACAATCGGAATTATCCCCGCCGTCAACGGGACAGTGCCTCTTGCGATGACTGGATTTATCCTCTTCGACTCTGCGTTTGCGACAGCAGAAACTACTGTCTCCGAACAGCACATCACGGAGCCAACCGATGTGAAAATTCTCGTGAGCTTGCATCGCCGACTGGCGGCCAAGGCCGTTTACGGCGATGATGCGCGGGCTCTTATTCGGCGCGCGATTGACCATTTTCACAGCACCCTTTCGTAGCACCGCGGTGGTGCATGCGATAGGTTGGTCGATGTTTGCGATGGTGATTGGGGAATCGAGATAGTGCACGCCGCTGTTGCTTCTGAACGCATAGTCGATGTTCATTAACGAGGGCCACAATCGTTCCGTGCATGAGAAAAAAGGGACTTGTAGTGCGCGCAGTTGAGATCAAGATCCATGGCTTCCGCAGTATTCATGATGCGGTGATTCGCCTCGAAAATCTCTCGCTAATCGCGGGCGCGAACAACGCTGGCAAGAGCAACGTCATCGACGCGATCCGTCTGTTCTACGGTGACCTCAAGTGGGACGAGAATCGGGACGCACCGAAAGTCCTGCCGAGTGACACTGAGTCCTGGGTCGAGGTCGAATTTCTGCCTACGGAGGAAGAGATCACGCAGCTCAAAGATAACTACAAGAGTGCCAATGGGACTTTTCGAGTGCGAAACTATGTCAGTCCTTCGACGGGCACTGATGGTAAGGCCCGTTCTGGCTACTACGCCTACGAGAATGACAAGCTCTCAGAAAACCTTTTCTATAGCGCAAAGAATGTCGGATCTGGCAAAGTTGGACACATCGTTTACATCC
>JBOFDJ010000124.1:0-107787 GCA_051646885.1 Rhodoglobus sp. | reverse complement strand
CAATTCCGGATCTTCCTTCCTAGCCTCGGCAACAAGCCGAACAGCCCGATCCCGCAACTCCTGCGGATACTTCCTTAACGCTGGCATGAACAACATCCTTCGTTGAATCACACCCTCCACACAACCCGGGGCGATTCAGTTTATTACCACGGGATCTCATGGAGCAGCTCCTTCAATGCGAACTACCAGCGTTATTCAGGTGGCGCGGCAGCTCAGTACTTGCCGGCGACCGCGCGAACCGTGGCATTCACCTTGTGCGTCACCAGTGAGAATGTAAATTCTCTAGAAGAAAATACGCGAATCCGCTACTCAATCACTCTTGCTCCAGCTTGCTTGGGGAGTATCCCTTTCTTCCTCGATCTGAAAGTCAGTTCGTCTACGGCCTATGCCACAAACGGGCCTTAAAGCTAGGTATTCAGTAATTCCTAAATGGGTTAGCCCTAATGGACCTAGGCAACGAGGACTCACCCATCTAGTTCAGTCCTGAAGCGGCGAGGTTGTCCAACGACCTATAAGGACAACCTCGCCCGCTTTCACAGGGACAATTACTTGATCAAGAATTTGCCTCAAATTACCCCAGGTCGCCACAAAATGGGCCCCAGACCCGCCATCACCGCAGGGCCTGCAAATTACAAAAATAACCCCGCTGTAGCAGCCCGGTGCCTATATCCTCTTAGTCTTGCTGGTCACTCCTCGAATCTTTTGAATCGCGCCCCTTGCTGAGCACGGCGGAGGATGCTAGCAGCGCCCTTCTGAGGGTTCTGGAGATTTTTCTGCCCGTGTCAGTGGTGCTGACCGCAATAATCAGGGTTTTTGTTGCACTATTGCGAAAAATAATCCGACAATAAAAGGCAGGCACCAGGCGAATCATAGAGACGCCCAGTACCTGCCGATACAGCTCAAGAATTACTGGAGAGCTTCTCCCTCAGAGCGGCAAGGGCCTCATCATCGGCAAGAGTTCCCGCGCCGCCCGGTGTCTCATCACTCGAGAACGAGGATGCTCCGGCAGGAACATCACTGGAAACAACATCCTCTTGCAGGGCTGCTGCTGTGACCTGCTTCTTGTGCTGCTCCCAACGCTCCTGGGCGGCAGCATACTCTTGCTCCCACTTCTCGCGCTGAGCCTCGAACCCCTCTTTCCACTCATTGGTCTCAGGATCAAAGCCGTCAGGGTACTTATAGTTTCCTTGGTCGTCATACTCAGTGAGCATTCCGTACAGCGCAGGATCAAATTCCGTACCCTCGGGATCTACCCCATCATTAGCCTGCTTCAAGGAGAGCGAAATACGGCGGCGCTCCAGATCAATGTCGATAACTTTCACAAAGACTTCGTCATTGACTGAGACGACCTGCTCCGCAAGTTCAATGTGCTTGCCCGAGAGCTCGGAGATATGAACAAGACCCTCGATACCCTCCGCGACGCGGACAAAAGCGCCAAAGGGAACCAGCTTGGTAACCTTCCCTGGCGCGACCTGGCCAATAGCGTGAGTGCGCGCGAACACCTGCCAGGGGTCTTCCTGGGTTGCTTTGAGAGAGAGGGAGACCCGCTCGCGCTCACGATCAACTTCAAGAATCTCGACTGTCACCTCTTGACCCACCTCAACAACCTCCGAGGCGTGTTCGATGTGCTTCCATGACAACTCCGAAACGTGAACAAGACCATCCACACCACCGAGATCAACGAAAGCCCCAAAATTGACGATGGAGGAGACAACGCCCTTACGGACCTGACTCTTCGCGAGGTTATTCAGGAACGTCGTGCGGCTTTCACTCTGGGTCTGCTCAAGAAGCGCGCGACGTGACAGCACAACATTGTTGCGGTTCTTATCGAGTTCAAGGATCTTGGCTTCAATTTCTTGGCCCAGGTATGGGGTGAGATCACGAACCCGACGCAACTCGATGAGGGATGCAGGCAGGAAGCCGCGAAGACCGATGTCGACAATCAGGCCACCCTTGACGACCTCAATAACGGAGCCGGTGACGACACCATCAGATTCTTTGATCTTCTCGACGTCTCCCCAGGCGCGCTCGTATTGAGCGCGCTTCTTGGAAAGGATGAGGCGCCCCTCTTTGTCTTCTTTCTGAAGAACAAGGGCCTCAACCATGTCGCCGACCTGAACAACGTCAGTGGGATCAACATCATGTTTGATGGAAAGTTCTCGGGAGGGAATAACACCCTCTGTTTTATAACCCACATCGAGAAGAACCTCGTCACGGTCAATTTTGACAACAGTTCCCTCGATAAGGTCTCCGTCGTTGAAAAACTTTAGGGTCTGTTCGACCGCGGCGAGAAAGTCTTCAGCAGATCCGATGTCATTAATGGCGACCTGCTTGGGTGCCCTGTCGGTCGTTACGATTGTCATGTAGTGGGTGCTCCGGTATGGACATATTTAGGCCACCGACACGAATTCATGGAATGTATCGCCGATGGCAGGCGAGTAAGAAAGCCGCGATTGCGACAGTAAAGCTTAGCTCTTTGGGCGCAGGATAGCCACCTCGCGACGTGCCTCATCTGCGGTGCTCACTGTAGCGGGATGTGAGTTTCGTGAGTCGAGCGCACATTAAGACGACAAAGCAGAAGAAGCGCAGCGGCAGCTATCGCGAGAAAAATCGGGATAGCCACGAATGCGAGAGGCAACGAAGTGGCGTCAGCGAAGGCACCAACGGTGAATGGCACCAACAAAATAGCGAGAGATGACACCGCAACAATGCGAGAACTGGCTAGCACAGCACTGTCAGGGACAAGACTCAACATCTGTGATAATCCCAGCGGAAATAGATTTCCTAAGCCAACACCAAGCAGTATCAAACCGATGAACGCCGAAAGGACTGCAGTAGTTGGCCACAGCACGAGGAATCCGACAGCCGAGATCGCGATGGCGGCAGCAAGAAGCGTTACCGGTCGGTATCGCCGCGCAAGAATGCTTCCGAGAATGCGGCCACACAGAACACCGCCGAAATATCCGGCCATTAACCCAACCGCGACATCCGTTGAGACGCCGGTTGCCTCTGCAACAAATGTGGCACCCCAGGAAGCAACGCACCATTCAGCAGCGGTTGTGCAAAACAGCAGCGCAGCTGCTAACCAAAACACTCCCGGCAGTCGCCCCTCTACTGCCATGGTCAGACGTGGCGGGGTGATCGCCAGTCTCCCATGCCGCAGCCACGCCATCGCCGGTATCACGAGCACAACGAGGACAGCAGTTCGCCAACCAACCTGCACAACCGAGGTCAGATACAACACGCCTACCAATGCAAGATAAGCAGCGCTTGCGACCACATTTGCCTCCGTCAACGCGACGACGCGAAAGGAACCGTGGTGGTCAGCAAGTGAGGCCTGAATCGTCGCCAGAAGAAGACCGCCGCCGATACCCATCACAAACACAGCTCCTACCGTGACCGTCACAACCTGGCCTGCTGTCAGCACGATAACCCCTACGCTCTCGAGAGCGGCCGCCAACCACAGCATTGTGCCCCGCCTCAAGCGTGACGTGAGTTGGGGCAGCACCAGCCCTGCGATCATGCTCCCGGCAGCAAAAGCGGTGACATGCAACCCTGCTTCTGAATAAGACTGCCGAAACTCTTTTTGCAGGTGGGGAAGGATGATCCCAGGTACGGCCTGAAGATAGGCAAACCAGGCCAGCATCACATAGAGAACCCAGGTGATGTGATCGCGATGAAAGCGAGAGTTCATGAGTTTATTCCCCCACGCTCGATGAAGTGGAAGCTCGGATCGAGATTGACCAGTCAGCCCAACAACTCTCTAGAGATCGATCCAGCGCGAGAGATGCGCATACCCCGCCTTGAGCGCGTAGATCCTGATCAACCGAACTTATCGATTCTTCGCTAGCCACCGGCGAGTTATCCCAACCACTGAGGGTCATATCTTGCGGTACCGCCCGCTCCACAGCCTTCGCCGCGCGGAGCGCACCCAGAGCCTGCTGATCACTCATCGCAGCGATAGCATCGATGCGATGAGGGCTTGCCATCATCCGCGAGGTGAGTTCGCGTGCAGCGGCAACAGTATTGGTATCGCAGACCCCGACAAGTACCGATGACCACGGAATACTCAAATCTTTAGCTGCATCGCGGTACCCCAGCAACCGCTGCCTCGTAACCGGAAAAGTAACCTGATCGATCTCAATCCCTTGAGTAACGTATGACTCTCGTCGCCGATTAACAGGGAAGCTCAGAACAGCGGGGTGTCGCGAACGTGCAAATGTTGTCATCGCCATGTCGCGCGCCGCAGTACGGTCATCGATCCCGACAAAGGCAAAACCCTCTTGTGGCAACCCGCCGTGAAGAACTGCGGGAAGACCCGAAGCTCTGACGGCTTCGAGAACAGGATCGTCATCAGCCGTAGTCCAGACGACGAATGCATCGACCGCTGCATGGGCAATGCGGTCGCTGTCATCGCTGTCGCCTGTCGTGGGAACGATATGCAATCCAAAATTCCTTGTGGCGCAGACGCTCGCAACTCCGGCCAAGAAAACAATGGCCTGCGGGTCCTCGAATGCATAGGTCAGGCGCTCACCGAGGACTACGCCCAAGGTGTGTGTGGTTTGATACCGCAGCGAACGCGCAACCGGGCTGGGCCCTGTATACCCCAGCGATCTGGCGGCAGCCATCACCTTTTCCCGAGTGGTGATCGCAACCCTATCAGGGCGATTGAAGACGTAGGAAACGGTCATCACTGAGACCCTGGCCGCCTCCGCAACGTGACGCATGGTAGCTCGTGTCGATTCCGATTGCACTGTGTCAGTGTATTGTGTAACGTCACACAATATCTATACGCAGAGGAATCAAAGTCCGGAGTTCTTATGAAAAATCAGCTCAAAAAACAGGTAGACCACTGGTGGAAGGATGCTGTCGTCTACCAGATCTACCCGCGAAGCTTTGCTGATAGCAACGCGGATGGAATCGGCGATTTAGAGGGAATCATTGGCCGCCTTGGCTATCTCTCCGAGCTTGGAGTGGATGCGATCTGGCTCTCACCGATCTTCGCGTCACCCATGGCCGACTTTGGGTACGACATCAGTGATCACTGTGACATCGATGCGATTTTTGGCACCCTTGCTGACGCGGAGTCACTGATCGCAGCTTCTCACGACATCGGTATACGTGTCATCTTTGATATTGTTCTCGGACACACAAGCAATCAGCATCCTTGGTTTCTGGCATCCAGCTCACACCGCGATGATCGGATGCGAGATTTTTATGTCTGGGTTGATGGACCGACCGTGGGAAGCTCCGCTGGTGGTCCGCCGAATAATTGGCTGGCAGGCTTCCCTGAGGGAGCCGCGGCGTGGTCGTGGCATCAGCCAACACAGCAGTGGTATCTCCACTCTCATTTACCGGAACAACCGGACCTGAACTGGGACAATCCTGCGGTAGTTGACGCGCAACTCGATGTACTTCGCTTTTGGTTCGAGCGGGGAATCGACGGGGTACGGCTTGACTCGATCAATCGCCTCGGCAAGGACCCACTTCTTCGTGACAATGTCGAGGGTCATCCGCTGCGTCAACAAAATTGGCCAAGTATTCACGATCATCTTCGAAAGGTTCGTCGGGTGATCGACAAGTATCAGGATCGCGTCTCAGTTGGTGAGGTGTGGCTCTTCGATCAACGCGAACTGGTTCCATACCTTGCTGCCGATCAACTCCACCTTGCGCACAACTTCGCCTTTGCAAGACTGCCCTTCGATGCCGCAAGGTTCAAAGAAACAATTAAGGAATTTGCTGCGCTTGCGGGCGACGAGATCTGGCCCGCTTGGTTTCTCAATAACCACGACGAACCACGGGTGGCCAGCCGCTTTGATCGCTCCTCTATAACGGAGCAGATCGATGATCGCGGGAGTGAGCGTGCACGATTGTTAGCTGTACTGCTTCTCACCCTCCGCGGGACTCCCTTTCTTTATCAAGGTGAAGAACTGGGCCTTCCTGATAGCCCAATCCCCCAGAACGTGGTCATCGACCGGAACGGTCGTGACCCGCAGCGAACCCCGATGCCGTGGCTTCCTCCTCGTGAGGCCGGTCCCTACGCGGGATTCAGTGTCGCCGAACCGTGGCTTCCTGTGGGCCCAGCGGCCGAGCATATGAATGTTAGTGATGAGTTGGCCTCTGAGGAATCGATGCTGAACTTCTATCGCAGCATGTTAAGACTTCGAAAATCGAGGACGCCGCTGGTACGTGGAGATCAAACCCTGATCGAGATGGAAGACCCTCGCCTGCTCTGCTACACGAGAAAAGCTGACGGTGAAACCCTGCTGATCATCCTTAATTTCTCTGTTGATACAGTCATGATCGGCCCGGGGAAGATTCCTGAATCTCTACGGGGTCATAAGTGGGAAATTTTGCTTTCCACTCATTCGTCTCACAACAGGAAGGCAGCCAGTTCGCTCGAATTGCGGCCTTTGGAGACAGTGGTGATCGGAAGGTTACTCGCACAGTGATGGACTAGGCCCACCGTCTGAGCCCAGCAACGAAAATCTCGCGGCAATGCTAGAACTTATCGAGATCAGTGCTGAGGAGATTCGCGAGGGCTTCAACGGCGGCCTCCGCACCCTCACCTTCAGCGCTCAACGTAACTTCTTCTCCATGGCCGACCCCTAGGGACAGTATCCCAAGAATACTGGCCGCGTTCACGCTTTTCCCCGCACTCGACGCCACATAAACGACAACACCAACTTTGGAAGCTGCCTGAGCAAATAGCGAGGCAGGCCGTGCATGCAAGCCTACGTTTGAGGCTACTCGGACTTTTTTCTCTACCATTGCGCTCCTTACTCCCCCGCCACTGTACTGGCTTTATCGGTATTGGTACGAAGAAATCAGAGTCCAGAATGCCACACTGGCATTCAGTGGGCCGCAGCATCCCAGTTTGGTCCAGTGCCAATCTGCACATCGAGCGGGACACGCAGCTCAGCAGCGCCAGCCATTCGGGTCTTGACAATCTCTGTCACAACCTCGAGCTCTCCGGCAGCAATCTCGAACACAAGCTCATCATGTACCTGCAACAACATACGCGAGCTGAGTCGTTGTGTGGTGAGGTCACCATCGATACGAATCATTGCGCGCTTGAGGATGTCAGCAGCCGTACCCTGTATCGGCGAATTTAATGCCTGCCGTGCCGCATTGTCACGCAGCACTCTGTTGGATGAGGAAAGATCGCCGAAGGGCCTCCTTCGTCCGTAGAGAGTCGTGGTGTAGCCATCGACCCGCGCTTGCTCCACCACGTTTTGAAGATACTCACGCACTGCACCAAACCTAGCGAAGTAGTCCTTCATCAAGTCTTTCGCTTCCGAGGTCTCAATACGGAGCTGCTTGCTCAGTCCGAAAGCACTCAGACCATAGGCCAGGCCGTAGGACATAGCTTTGACTGTGGTGCGCATTGCTGCCGTTACCTCAGCTGGCGGAACGCCGAAAATACGCGCACCCACAAAACGATGCAGATCTTCACCCGCGGTGAACGCGGCGATCAGTGCCTCATCACCCGAGAGGTGAGCCATAATTCGCATCTCGATTTGCGAATAGTCAGCGGTCAGTAGCGTTTCATAGCCGACACCCGGCTCAAACGCGGAACGAATCCGTCTCCCGATTTCGGTCTTAATAGGCACATTTTGCAGATTTGGATCATTGGAGGCAACACGACCGGTACTCGATCCAGCCTGCTCGTATGTGGTGTGAACCCGACCGCCAGCATCGACAGCCTTATCGATACTGTTAGTGATTTGCAAAAGCTTGGTGGCATCCCGATGCTGCAACACCAAGTCCAGAAAGGGGTGCGGTGATTGCTCTTGAAGATCGGCCAAACTCGCAGCATCGGTGGAGAATCCCGTCTTATTCGACCTAGTCTTTGGCATACCGAGCTGATCGAATAACACTTCTTGCAGCTGTTTGGGACTACCGAGATTAATCTCGCGGCCGATTTCGGTGAAAGCTTTCGTTGCTGCCTCTGTAGCTTTCGCGCCTAACTCATCAGAGATATCAGCAAGAACCTGACGATTGACAGTAATTCCGCTTCGCTCCATGGTAGCGAGCACTGGAAGCAATGGAATCTCTATGTTCTCGAGCACGGAGCGCGAGGTCTCCTCCAATTTTTCGGAAAGATACTCGACCACTCTCCTGACGTACCAGGCCTCGGTTGCCGGACTTATCGCCTCAATCTCGGGAAGAAGTTGATTGGGGTCTGACTGTTGCAAGGTCTCGCCAAGGTAGTCGTATACCTGAGATTCGAGAGTCTCGGGCTTGATTCCCGGTTTGATGAGCCAGGCCGCCAGCACCGTGTCACAAGCGATTCCGTTCAGATCTAAGCCGCAATCTCGGAGGACTTTGAGTTGCGCTTTCGAGCCATGCATGTACTTGGGAGCGCCACTCGCTAACCACCGTTCTAAGGCGACGTAGTCTGGTCGGTTCGCAACCCAAGGAACAAATGCAGTGTCCTGCTGTGATGCGAGCCCAAAGCCGGTCACCGCTCCGTCGACACTGTGGACACAAAGCCCCAGCGCTACGGTCCCACCTTCTGACACTGTGTCGATCCATTTTTCAAGCTCTTCATCAATCATGATTCGAATAGCGGGGACTGCTGGACCTGAATGCGGATCATGAATCTCGCCCGAGCCGCCCTCTGCCCCAGCAAGCTTCAGTACGCGATCCAGGAGCGTCTTAAACTGCAATCTATCGAAGACCTCACGAACACTGGGCACGTTGATCGGTTGGCGCGCGAGTTGTGGAAGAGCAACAGGAAGCTCGACGTTGGTAATCAAGTGATTAAGCTTACGATTACGCACAGCTCTGTCTTTTTGTTCGCGCAATTTCTCGCCGACAACGCCCTTGATCTCATCGGCGTGAAGAAGAATCTCATCAAGTGAGCCGTATGTGGTGATCCATTTCACCGCCGTTTTTTCGCCTACCTTGTCGATTCCTATGAGATTGTCTGAGCTCTCCCCAACCAAAGCGGCCACATCAGGATACTGTTCCGGCTCGATGCCATAACGCTCAACAACAGCATCACGGTCGTAGCGCTTCAACTCAGAGACACCGCGGGAATTCGGGTATAGCAGCGTAACGTCTGGCTTAACCATCTGGATAGCATCGCGGTCACCCGACACCACCAGAACACGGTAGCCCTCGGCAGCGCCCTGCGCTGCGAGGGTAGCCAGAATATCGTCAGCCTCGTAATCCTCTTTAGAGATGGTCGTAATACCCATCGCCTTCAGAGCCTCCTCGAGCAAAGGAATTTGCCCAATGAATTCGGGCGGAGTCTCACCACGGGTTCCTTTGTACTCGGGATACTCCCGAGTACGGAACGAATAGCGGGAAATATCAAATGCCACGGCGAGATGGCTGGGTTTTTCGTTCTGAAGCAGAAGAATCAGCATCGAGAGAAAGCCATGGATAGCGTTAGTGTGCTGACCATCCCGAGTCTGGAAGCTGTCCACTGGCAAGGCATAAAATGCCCTGAATGCGAGCGAATGTCCATCAATAACGAGGAGGGTAGGCTTTTCTCTGTCCGACACATGCCCAGCCTAGCCGTGGCATCCGCTAGCTCGACAACGATTAAGGCAAGCGAATTGACAACACTTCCCGACGATATTGACCCAGTGCTACAAGAGATCCTTGACAGAACTCACGGCGGTGAGCTTACAAAAAAGATGGGAATCACTTTCGTCGAATTATCGGCAGAATCCTCCGTTGCACGGATGCCGGTTGTCGGCAATACGCAGATCATCGGCCTGCTTCATGGTGGTGCCCATGTCGTTCTCGGAGAATCACTGGGATCCATCTCAGCGGCGATCCATGCTGGCCCCGGTCGTTATGCGGTGGGGATTGAGATTAATGCTACCCACAGCCGCTCAGTGACCTCGGGGTGGGTCACCGGAACCTGCCACGCGATCTCGCTGGGCCGAACACTGGCAAGCCATGAGATCATCATCACCGACGACGATGGTCACCGTCTCTCCACAGTGCGAATGACAAATCTTTTGAGAAACAGATGAAGTACGAAGAAATCCGTTCAAGGTCGTGACTATTTTTGAGCGGAAAGTTGCTCAATGATCGCTTGAGAAACATCGTGCATAGTCAGCCGCCGGTCCATTGATGCCTTTTGGATCCAGCGGAAAGCCTCCGGTTCTGAGAGCCCCATCTTTTCATTCAAGAGACCTTTCGCTCGGTCTACAAGTTTGCGAGTCTCAAACCGTTCGACAAGGTCAGCAACCTCCGCCTCCAGCGTGATGATCTGCGTGTAACGACTCAGGGCAATCTCAATAGCAGGCAGCAAATCGCTAGGAGTGAAGGGCTTAACAACGTAGGCAAGTGCCCCCGCCTCGCTTGCGCGCTCAACCAACTCTTTCTGGCTAAAGGCTGTCAAAAGAACAACAGGAGCCACATTATTTTTACTGAGCTTTTCCGCAGCGGAAATACCGTCGAGCTGCGGCATCTTGATATCCATAATCACAAGATCAGGTCGCAGTTCTGTAGCCAGCGCCACCGCGGTTTCACCGTCGGCGGCCTCCCCCACAACATCAAAATCATTGTCACGAAGGATCTCGACAATATCCATCCGGATAAGAGATTCATCTTCAGCGACAACCACTCTTCTGCGGGTCGCGGTTAAGGGGTCTTGGTCAGCCACCATACGAGCCTACGGTATTATTTTGAGCATTGTTGTGCGCCGGATTGGCGGAATGGCAGACGCGGAGCACTCAAAATGCTTTGTCCGTAAGGACGTGCGGGTTCAAGTCCCGCATCCGGCACAACTGTTCACTCGTGACGAAGAGAACTCGCCTGTGTTATTTCATCCACCACATGAAACTGGCGCAACAACAAAGGCTAGTTCTTTAGTTCGGGTGCTTTCAGCACGCGCCAACGCAATCAAGAATGTAACTGCACTGAATGTAACTGCACTGAGGGTTCAGTCGACGTTCTCCGCGCTTTCCCACACCGGTGCTGCCGCGTTCACCGCATCCCCAATGACATGAACTCGAAGATCATTCGTCGAGCCAGGGATTCCAGGAGGGGACCCCGAAATCACCACAACCTTGTCTCCGACCTCAGCAAGTCCTTCCGCCAGGAGAACCTCATCAACCTGTCGATACATGGCATCGGTGTGGGTCACTCGATCAATCACGAATGATTCGATGCCCCAGATCAATGCCATACGGCGACGAATAGCAGAATCAGGAGTAAAAGCCTTCATCGGCACCCGAAAACGCAGACGAGACATTCTTCTCGCTGAGTCACCGGATTCGGTAAACACACACACAAACTTCGCGTCAACAAAGTCGGCAACCTCAGCCGCAGCAAGAGTGATCGCACCACCCTGTGTACGTGGTTTTGTTCCCAGTGGAGGGATGCGCTCAAGTCCATGATCCTCGGTGGACTCAACGATCCGAGCCATGGTCTGCACAGTAATGACCGGATATTCACCGACACTGGTCTCGCCAGACAGCATGACCGCATCGGCACCATCCAGGATGGCATTGGCCACATCTGATGTCTCAGCGCGTGTCGGCACCGGACTTGCAATCATCGACTCAAGCATTTGAGTGGCAACAATCACCGGCTTTGCCATGCGGCGCGCAAGTTCGATTGTGCGCTTCTGGACAATGGGCACAGCTTCCAGGGGTAACTCGACACCGAGATCGCCTCGCGCGACCATAATGGCATCGAAGGCATCGACAATAGATTCAAGGTGGTCAACGGCCTGTGGTTTTTCGATTTTTGCGATCACAGGAACCCGGCGGCCTTCTTCTGCCATAATCTCATGCACGCGAATGATGTCATCGGAGTTGCGGACGAATGACAGTGCTATCAAATCCGCACCCAGTGCCAGCCCCCAGCGCAGATCATCCTCATCTTTTTCGGAAAGCGCAGGAACACTGACTGCAACGCCAGGTAGATTGATCCCCTTGTTGTTGGAGACGAAACCTGCCACAACAACTTCGGTGGTAACTCGTGGGCCAGAAACCCCAGTTACTCGGACCTTAACCTTGCCATCATCAATCAGAAGGAAATCACCCGGCGCAACATCATCAGGAAGCCCTGCGAATGTCGTGCTGCAGAGTTCTTTTGTTCCCACAACATCTTCTGTCGTGATCGAAAAGATGTCACCGACGGCGAGCTCGTATGGGCCAGCCTCAAACTTGCCAAGGCGAATTTTGGGACCTTGCAAATCAACCATGACGGCAACGGCACGCCCAGAGTCCTCTGCAGCTTTTCGAATATTGGCATACACCTCCTCATGCACAGCATGCGAACCATGGCTGAGGTTCATGCGCGCAACATCGACACCTGCATCGATAATTGCCCTGATGTTTTCGTAACTCGACGTGGCTGGGCCGAGCGTCGCGACGATTTTGGCTCGTCTCATGACTTCCTTCTGTGGGTACTGCGCTGGTGGTGGTGGTAAGAAATCACACTGTTATGGGGCGATCGGTGGGGCGCACAGGGGAAGGCAACTGAGTCTCCCCTTCTAGGTACTGATCAACTGCGGATGCCGCGGCTCTACCCTCGGCAATAGCCCACACGATCAGAGACTGACCACGCCCTGCATCGCCAGCGACAAAGACACCAGATTCACTGGTTTCGTAGTTGCTTTTGCGTTTCATGTTGCCTGTGTCATCGATGGGCAGCGGAAGCTGCCCATCGATGGTGCTGACATCGGTACCGGTAAAACCCAAAGCGAGGAGCACAAGATCGGCAGGAATTTCACGCTCGGTTCCCAATTTCGGGACACGGCGTCCGTCACGGTATTCTGTTTCGGCGAACCGGATAGCTCGCACTTCGCCAACCTCATTCGACAAGAACTCCACAGTCGAAGCGAGATAAAGCCGTTCGCCGCCCTCTTCATGGGCGCTCGATACTTCGAACAGTGTAGGTGTCATGGGCCACGGCTGATGTTCTGGTCGTTCAGATGGAGGCTGGAGACCTATGGCGAGGTTGGTCACCGATAATGCCTGCTGGCGATGCGCAGTCCCGATACAGTCGGCCCCGGTATCTCCCCCGCCAAGAACAACTACATGCTTGGCCTCGGCGCTAATCTGGTCAGGAACGACATCTCCAGCGCCTTTCTTATTAGCCTGCACGAGATACTCCATAGCGAAGTGGACACCCAAAAGATCGCGACCCGGAACAGGTAGATCACGCGGGACTGTAGCACCTGTAGCAATAACTACTGCATCGTAGCGCGACCGCAGCTCACTCCAACTTATATCGACACCAATGTGTACTCCGGCCCGGAATCGGGTCCCCTCGGCCTGCATCTGAGCCAGACGCTGCTCAATATGTTTTTTCTCCATCTTGAAATCGGGGATCCCGTAACGCAGAAGACCGCCGATACGATCATCACGCTCAAAAACGGCAACTGTGTGACCGGCCCGGGTGAGTTGCTGGGCAGCAGCAAGACCTGCTGGACCGGAACCAACCACAGCAACAGTCTTTCCTGTCAAACGCTCCGGTGGATGCGGGATGACCATGCCCCCGGCAAAAGCCTGATCAATGATCGACACCTCAACCTGCTTGATCGTCACAGCCGGTTGGTTGATCCCCAGAACACAGGAACTCTCACAGGGTGCTGGGCACAGTCGACCGGTGAACTCAGGAAAGTTATTGGTGGCATGAAGCCGCTCAATAGCTTGGGCAGCCTCACCGCGCCACAGGAGATCGTTCCACTCCGGAATCAGATTTCCCAGCGGGCAGCCATGATGGCAAAAGGGGATTCCACAGTCCATGCAGCGCCCCGCCTGACGCTTCAACTCAGAGGAATCCTGCTGCTCATAGACCTCTTTCCAATCCATAAGCCGCACAGCAACGGGGCGTCGCTTAGCTGTTTGCCGTTCCTGTACTCTGAGAAAACCTTTGGGGTCAGCCACCGGTCACCTCCATAATCCTTGCCCATGTTACGTCACCATCAGGATCTAGACCCTCGTCAATGGCACTCTGACGGGTGCGCAGCACGGCAGCGTAATCACGAGGCAATACCTTGGTGAAACGCAAGACGGCAGAATCAATATCTTCTAGCATCTTTGCTGCGATCACAGAATCGGTCTCGTCAAGGTGACGCTGCAGAAGGTCGGCCACAATCGCAACATCGGCGCTGCCCAGAGAGGCGAGAACAAGCTCTCCTGAAGCCAAGGATTCGGTGTTCACTCTCTCGGGTAGAAGATCATAAATGTATGCTGTTCCCCCCGACATACCAGCCCCAAGATTGCGCCCCGTGCCGCCGAGAATAAGAGCCAAGCCACCAGTCATGTACTCCAGCGCATGATCGCCCACGCCCTCCACCACTGCGATAGCTCCAGAATTACGGACAAGAAAACGTTCGCCAACGATACCGCGCAGGTACATACTGCCCTGCGTTGCTCCGTAACCAATGACATTTCCGGCGATCACGTTGTGCTCTGCGGCAAAAGTGCTACTGCGGCTTGGACGAATAATGATCTGCCCACCGCATAAGCCCTTGCCAACGTAATCATTACTATCGCCCTCGAGACGTAAAGAGATTCCCGAAGGCATGAAAGCACCAAGAGACTGACCGGCGGTCCCGGTGAGTCGGATATCAATCGTGTCATTGGGAAGCCCGTTTTCACCGTGACGTAGGGTCACGTGATGTCCAAGCATTGTTCCTACTGCCCGCTCAGTATTGCGGATAGGTAACTCGATCAACACCGAGGAGCCGTTCTCAAGCGCCGGGGCACTGAGTGCTATCAAATGCTGGTCGAAATGCTGTTTCAGGTCATGATCTTGGCGCACACGATTGATGCGAGGCTCGTCGGCGCTGAACTCTGGACCGCTGAATACGGGACTGAGATCGAGACCGTCGGCCTTCCAATGGGCTATCGCTCGATCAGTTTCGAGTAGCTCACTGTGACCAATCAACTCGTCTAGGCTACGAAAACCCAACTCGGAGAGGTACTCACGCACCTCTTGTGCGAGAAACTCAAAGAAATTGACGATGAACTCTGGCTTACCACTGAACCGCGCACGAAGCTCAGGATTCTGAGTGGCGATACCCACTGGGCAGGTGTCCAAATGGCACACACGCATCAGAACGCAACCCGAAACCACCAGTGGTGCAGTAGCAAAGCCGTATTCTTCAGCGCCTAAGAGCGCCCCAATGATGACGTCGCGAGCCGTCTTCATCTGACCGTCGACCTGAACCACCACGCGATCACGCATGCCATTGAGCATCAGAGTTTGCTGAGTTTCGGCTAAACCAATCTCCCATGGCGTTCCTGCGTGCTTCAGAGAATTCAGCGGGCTGGCACCCGTTCCCCCATCATGTCCAGAAACAAGAACGACATCGGCGAGAGCTTTTGTTACTCCAGCAGCGACCGCACCAATTCCCGACTGACTCACCAACTTTACGTGGACTCGTGCCGCCGGATTTGCCCGCTTAAGGTCAAAAATGAGCTGCTTGAGATCTTCGATTGAATAGATATCGTGATGCGGAGGCGGGGATATCAGTCCAACACCCGCCGTACCATGACGGGTCCGAGCAATCCAGGGATACACCTTTCCGGCGGGCAATTGCCCGCCTTCGCCGGGTTTCGCCCCTTGGGCCATCTTGATTTGGATGTCGGTGCCGTGGGTGAGATACATACTGGTCACCCCGAATCGGCCAGAAGCAACCTGCTTAATCGCGCTACGTCGAGCGGGATCACGAAGACGTTCGACATCTTCGCCGCCCTCGCCCGTATTGGAGCGCCCACCAAGCTGGTTCATGGCAATTGCCATTGCTTCGTGAGCTTCCTGGCTAATAGAGCCATAACTCATTGCGCCCGTGTTGAAGCGTTGCACTATTGCGGCCACCGGCTCAACCTCATCCAGAGGAACAACCGGGCGGACACCCTTCTTGATCCTGAGAAGACCCCGAAGAGTCATCAAATTTTCCGCCTGATCGTCGACTAGTCTGGTGTATTCACGGAAGATGTCATAGCGCCGAGACCGGGTCGCGTGCTGCAGACGAAAAACTGTCTCGGGGTTGAAAAGATGTGGGGGTCCCTCCCGACGCCACTGATATTCGCCTCCGGTGACAAGACGTTCATGGGCACTAACAGCACCGTCCTCAGGATAAGCAGCGGTGTGGCGTGAAGCACTCTCTGCCGCAATCACTTGGATTCCGACACCGCCCAAGATGCTCGAGGTTCCCGTGAAATACTGGTCTACAAAATCTTGAGCTAACCCCACCGCCTCAAAAGCTTGCGCTCCAGCATAGGATCCAACCACCGAGATCCCCATCTTCGACATAATTTTAAGTACGCCTTTACCCAGCGCCTTAATGAAATTCTTCACAGCTTTCTCAGGGCTAAGATCGTGGATCATCCCGCTACGGACTAATTCTTCTACTGTCTCCATAGCGAGATAAGGATTGATAGCCGAGGCACCGTATCCCACCAGAAGGGCAACATGATGCACCTCGCGGACGTCACCGGCTTCAACAATAAGACCCACCTTCATGCGATTGGCTTCACGAATGAGGTGATGATGCACCGCCGCCAGCATCAGCAGTGACGGAATGGGGGCGTAATCCTTATTCGAATCACGGTCGGAGAGGACAATGAACTCTGCACCGTTACGGATGGCTTCGTCGACCTCACCGCACATCTTCGCGAGCCTTTTCTCCATCGCCTTGGGACCCTTGTCCACGCGATAGAGCCCTCGGATAGTCACAGCGCGCTGACCACCGTGCCTTGAGTCAATGTGCTGAATTTTGGCAAGTTCATCGTTATCAATTACAGGAAACTCCAGTGTTACCTGTTGTGCATGCTGCGCAGTGGCGGTGAGGAGATTACGCTCAGGCCCTAGACCCACCCGCATCGAGGTAACAACCTCTTCTCGGATCGAATCTAAAGGAGGGTTCGTGACCTGCGCGAACTGTTGAGTGAAATAGTCGAAAAGTAGTCGCGGACGATCAGACAACACCGCGATCGGTGTGTCAGAGCCCATAGCTCCGAGTGGTTCGGCCGCGTTCTGAGCCATCGGCGTAATCAGAACGCGCACTTCTTCTTCGGTATAACCGAAGATCCTCTGCCGTCGGTTCACCGAGGCCGGGGTGTGCACAATGTGTTCCCGCTGCGGAAGATCTTTAAGAGCGATGCGACTGGAATCCAACCATTGCGCCCAGGGTTCTGCCGCCGCAAGCTCTTTTTTGATCTCCTCATCTTCAATGATGCGACCCTGAAGAGTATCGACGATAAACATTTTCCCGGGCCGCAAACGACCCTTGCGTACGACTTTGCTGGGATCGATATCGATTACACCAATCTCACTAGCAAGAACGACCAATCCCTCGTCGGTAACGAGGTATCTACCGGGTCGTAGGCCATTTCGATCCAATGTTGCCCCTACCAAGGAACCATCGGTAAACACCAGTGCAGCCGGACCATCCCACGGCTCCATAAGCATAGAGTGATACTCATAAAATGCTCGAAGCGCCGGATCGACATCGGCTTGATTCTCGTAGGCCTCCGGCACCAGCATCATCATGGCGTGTGGAAGTGAACGACCAGCAAGATTCAGCAGCTCTACAACTTCGTCGAAGGAAGCGGAATCACTGGCACCCACAGTATTAATGGGCAGAAGCGGACGCATGTCGCCGAGGACTTCGCTCACGAGTTGCGACTGGCGTGCTCGCATCCAGTTCCGATTACCCTGCACCGTATTGATCTCGCCGTTATGTGCAATCATCCTAAATGGCTGAGCTAAAGGCCACGATGGGAAAGTGTTGGTCGAGTAGCGGGAGTGAACCAAAGCAAGCTTTGACATAAAACGTTCATCAGAAAGATCAGGATAGAACGGCTCTAGTTGTAGTGTCGTGACCATGCCCTTGTAGACCAAAGTTCGGGCAGAAAGAGACGGGAAATATAGGTGCAGTTCGTGCTCAGCGCGCTTGCGAAGTCGAAAAGCTAAACGCTCAAGGTCCATGCCTCCGAGAGGGAGGTTGCCAGCGTGGTGAGTCGATTCGAGAAAAACCTGCTCAAAAGCGGGCATGGCATCGCGAGCAAGGTTGCCCAGATGTTGAGGTTCTACTGGAACGTCTCGCCACCCCAACACCCGAAGATTCTCTTCAGCCGCAAGTGATGCTAACCCGGATTTAACGTGTTCGCGCTGCACGCTATCGGTCGGAAGAAACAACATTCCAACGATGTAGTAACCCAACTGCGGTAGATCAAAGTCAACCACTGCGCGAAGAAATGCATCAGGAATTTGGGTCACAATACCAGCGCCGTCGCCGGTGCCAGCATCCGAACCAACAGCGCCTCTATGCTCAAGGTTGCGTAATGCTACGAGTGCGGTCTCGATGATGTCATGACCAGCTGTTCCGCGAAGGGTAGCGACCATGGCGAGGCCGCACGCATCGCGTTCATGGCGCGGGTCATAGAGACCCGCCGCCGGGGGTACAGAGCTAAACCGCTCAAAGGCTGGCGTGAGAGCCATGTTAACCGTCCTCACGAAGTGCATACACACGAGTTTTCTTGGGGTGGGACGTCTTTGACCCAAAAGGAAGTAACCCCGAATTAGTAAGTCATGCTGAGCCGCTTGTGGCGAGCTTATCGGTCGAAGTCTTATTCACCTCCGAACGAGCATCATTGTCGGGTTTCGGTCGACGAATAAGTGTCGGCTTATTCTATAGCACCTTGGGGTTTCCACTCACGTCCCCGGTTGTAGGGACCAGGTTCTACGCCTGGATGACGGCGTGACTGCCACCAAAAAAGCATCAGGCCAAGCACCACAGCAATGATGGCCCCCCAAATATTCGTACGGATTCCCCAGAAAACCTCACTGGGATCAACACGAATGGACTCCAGCCATGCTCGACCAATCCCATACCAGATCATGTACAGTGCCCACAGCTTTCCCCACTGCAGTCCGCGCGCAGCCTCGCCGACGCGAGAACCTGTGCCTCTCGTCACGCCCGCGCGGAACCGGCGTTCAACGGAGAGGAGAACCATGATGCCGATGACATTCCAGATCATCTCGTACAAAAATGTGGGGTGAAACAGAGTTCCCTCGGCAAGCCCCACGGGAAAAGCAGCATTAGTCGACTCAATGTGCAGACCCCACGGCAGATCGGTGGGCCGACCGTAGAGCTCATGGTTGACATAATTACCAAGACGCCCAAAGACTTGAGCGAGAAGCATCGCTGGCGCGAGCGCATCAGCAAACGTCCAGAATCGCAAACCAACAACCCTGCAGCCGATCCACGCACCGATAGCACCCCCGATAAGGGAACCAAAAATAGCAATACCGCCGTTCCATATGCGAATGACCTCCCAAGGGTCTGCACCCTCGAAGAAATAGTCGCCAGGGTGTGTCAGCACGTGATAAACGCGTGCCCCCACAAGCCCAAAAGGAATTGCCCAAACAATAACGTCGAGAACGACCCCAGGCTCGGCTCCACGCCTGATAAGCCTTCTGTCGACGAGAAACGTTGCTGCAATAATTCCCAGCAGGATGCAGAGCGCATAGCTATGAACAGCAATACTGAGATTTGCTGGAACGGCATCCACAAACCCATGCAGCCACTGCCCCACAGGAATGATCAGAGGAACTTGCCAGTCCAGTGGAGGGCTTGGGATGCTGAGCGGCACGAGAGACATACCGGTCACCTTTCTGATATTGGCTTCGTTCTGAGGAGTGCGCCCGTATCGCCACTCGTTACCTCACTTATGAGCGGCACCACACTCGCGCTAAGACTAAGTAAGCGTACCGGTTGCCAGGGCGGCAGCAGTTCGCGCGACCGCAGAAACACCACCCTCGGCGAGAGCACTGACCAGGGCTGATCCTACAATGGCACCATCGGCATAGCTCAAGACCTCACGGACCTGATCGGCTGTCGATATTCCTACTCCCACACAAGTACTGTGTGAACCCGCATCCCTGAGTCTCGTCACGAGACCACGAGCCGCAGTATCGACATCAGCCCGCTCCCCGGTGATTCCCATTGTCGATACCGCGTAGACAAAGCCCTGGCTTTTCTGAACTGCCTGCCGAAGACGCTCATCCGTCGATGAAGGAGCAGCAAGAAAAACTCGATCAAGCCCCGTACGATCAGAGGCCGCGATCCACTCCTGCGCCTCATCAGCTACGAGATCCGGAGTGATCAGCCCTGCCCCGCCCGCTGCCGCCAAGTGATCGGCAAAAAGATCGACCCCGTACTGCAGAACAGGGTTGTAGTAGGTCATCACGAGAACGGGAGCACTGACACGATCACGAATAGCCACCACTGCCTCGAAGCCATCCGAAAGCCGAAATCCCTGAGCCAGCGCGGACTGCGTGGCTTTTTGGATCACCGGACCATCCATCACAGGATCCGAATATGGCAACCCCAGTTCAAGAATGTCGACACCATTGTCGACTAGAGCAACAGCAGCAGCAATACTGGTTCGCAGATCAGGAAACCCTATCGGCAGATAACCAATAAGCGCCCCCAAGGCATGAGCTTTGCGTTCGATAAGGACCTGTTCGACCGCACTCAATGCTGCACCATTTCTGTCATATCGTCTCGACGAGAGATGTTGTTCGCAGATCCTGCCCGAGTGTGTGCGATGTCAAAATACTCTCCCACAGTCTCCATGTCTTTATCACCACGACCACTCAAATTCACCAAAATGACGGAACTGGGGCCGAGTTTGCGCCCCAAATCAATGGTTCCGGCCAGAGCGTGGGCAGACTCAATTGCGGGAATAATTCCCTCGGTGCGACTCAGGAGCCGCAAGGCCTGCATCGCCTCATCATCAGTGATCGGTAGGTAACTGGCGCGGCCAATATCGTGTAACCAAGCGTGCTCCGGACCAACGCCCGGGTAATCCATTCCCGCAGAAATTGAATGTGATTCGATGGTTTGCCCGTCGGCATCTTGTAGGAGGTATGAGCGCGCACCGTGCAGCACACCGGGTCGACCGCGGGTGATGGTAGCAGCATGTCTCTCCGTGAGATGACCGTCACCAGCCGCTTCGTAGCCGTACAGAGCGACATGAGGATCGTCCAGAAAAGCGTGAAACATACCCATAGCATTGCTGCCGCCACCGACGCAGGCCGTCACCGCTGTCGGCAGTTCCCCCGTCAGATCAAGAACCTGCTGGCGAGCCTCCTCGCCGATAATTCTATGAAAATCGCGCACCATAACGGGAAATGGGTGTGGCCCAGCAACGGTGCCGAGCAGGTAATGCGTGGTCTCAACATTCGCAACCCAGTCACGAAGTGCGTCATTAATAGCATCTTTCAATGTGCGCGACCCCGTTTTAACGGCAATCACCTCAGCACCCAGAAGTCGCATCCGCGCAACGTTGAGAGCCTGACGTTCGGTGTCAACCTCTCCCATGTACACGACGCAGGACATGCCCATCAACGCCGCGGCAGTCGCGGTCGCTACCCCGTGTTGGCCCGCACCCGTTTCGGCAATAAGGCGAGTCTTGCCAAGACGACGGGCAATGAGGGCTTGTCCAAGCACATTATTGATCTTGTGTGAGCCGGTGTGATTGAGATCCTCACGCTTGAGAATAATCCGCGCTCCCCCGGCGTGTTCGGCAAAGCGAGGGGCCTCAGTAATGATGGACGGGCGACCAGTGTAACTTGCGTGGAGAGACGCGAGTTCGGCTTGGAATGCCGGGTCTGTTTTCGCCGCACTATAGGTACTGTCAAGCTCGTCCAAAGCCGCGATAAGAGATTCTGGAACGTACCGCCCACCAAAGTCTCCGAAATATGGCCCTGTGGCATCACGAAGAATCATGAGGCCACGAACTCACGCAGGGTCTTCTGTGGATCACCGTTGGTGACAAGCGCCTCGCCCACAAGAACAACGTCGGCACCTGCCGACCGGTAATGAGCAACATCGGCTGGCTTTGTGACAGCAGACTCTGCAACCCTGATAACCCCATCCGGAATCAAATCAGCAAGGGACCCAAAAAGATTCTGGTCAAGCTCAAAAGTGCTAAGGTCGCGGGCGTTGATACCCACGATGCTCGCGCCGAGATCGATAGCTCGCGCTACCTCAACCGCAGAGTGCGTCTCAACGAGCGCCGCCATCCCCAGTTCAGTGCTGAGCTCAAATAATCGGGAAAGAGTTTTTTGATCGAGGGCAGCAACAATGAGAAGCACAAAATCGGCTCCCGCGGCACGCGCTTCGAATACCTGATAAGGCTCCGCGATAAAGTCTTTTCGAAGCACCGGAATGGATGCCGCAGCACGAACATTCTCGAGGTCGCCGAGAGATCCGCCGAAACGTCGGCCTTCTGTGAGCACGCTGATTGCGCTGGCACCACCCCGCTGATAGGACTGAGCGAGGGAGGCCGGATCAACAATCTCGGCCAAGACCCCACGCGAGGGACTTGCGCGTTTGATCTCAGCGATGATCCGCACCGACTCCCGAGGTGTCAGGGCGGCAAGAACATCAAGCGCGGGAACACAATCAAGAGCAGCAGCTTCCACTTCTGCCAGGCTGCGCACAGCCCGGCGATCCGCGGAATCAGCGAGAGCGCCCGCAAGAAGGTCGTTCAGCACTAGTTGTGCGCTATCGATGTCAATTTTGCCCCGCCGACACCGTAGCCGAGCTTGCCCAGCACGTACCCCGTAACCACACCCACGAGAACAAGACCAGCCGAAGCAATGACGAGCCAGACAATGCCGAACCAAAAGGCAAGAGTGCCCACAGCACAGGCAAGCAGAATAATAATCACAGCCGTCCAGGCGGCCGGAGAATTTCCGTGGCCGGGGTCAGACTCGTCACTCATCCTGCTCCATTCTTTAGCGTTATTGACCAATTCTAGCCGGATGCACATCAGCAGATGAGGCTCAGCGTGTCGTGGGATCTGCGCCTCTACTCAACGAGTCCCACGCACCGAGAGTGCTGCTCGCATCATCAGCGCCCGGGAGAACACTGCCGTTATCGTAGCGAGTTCCCGGACGTGGCCAGCGCGGTGACGACAGCATGACAAAAAAACCTACAGCGATGATGAGCAGACCAGCGGCCAGAGCAACCCAGGGCCAGACCTCCACCGAAGTCGAAGTCACTAATGAGGCAAGCGACTGACTACCGCTGATGGCGGTAGCGGAGGTGATGGTCGGCCCCGCGACCGTCAATGGTGCCCCCAGAACACTCACCGCCACCGCGACCACAGACATCCCGATGATCGCCTCCACAATCCCCAGCGCAACCCGGACAGCATGCCCCGTGATCGCCAACGCTGCACTCAGCGCCAGGCATACGAGCCCCAGCGCCGAAAACACTGGGGCCGCGGCCTGCCCCGTAATAGGGAGAACCTGCCCAGTGACTATGGTGACGGCGACCCAGCGCTGAGTCCAGGTGAGAAGAACCACACAACCCAGAACAGCACTAACGGTAACAAGCAGCCCCCGAATGCGACGCCCTGTCACGGGATGCGACGCATCGCGTTGGCGACAGCAATAGCTCGCAACGGGGCAGCGGCCTTGTTGCGCGTCTCCTCATACTCGGAATCAGGATGAGAATCGGCTACCAAACCGGCACCGGACTGCACACGAGCAATACCTCCGGCGATGGTGGCCGTACGAATCGCAATAGCGAGATCCGAATCACCTCCGAAATCAAAATAGCCGACAACTCCCCCGTAAACTCCACGCTGTGCAGGCTCAAGCTCGTCGATGATTTCCAGGGCTCGCGGCTTGGGTGCGCCAGAGAGAGTCCCTGCGGGGAAAGTGGCACGAAAAACATCCACTGAGTTGGTCTGCGATTTTACATCACCTTCAACCGATGACACTAAGTGCATGATATGACTGAAACGCTCGACCTGCATAAACTCGGTCACCTCAACACTGCCGGGGGTGCAGACCTTCAGTAAATCATTACGAGCAAGGTCAACGAGCATGAGGTGTTCGGCCTGCTCCTTCGAATCCGCCAACAGTTCCTGCGCAAGTTCAAGATCGCGTTCAGGAGTCTCCCCCCGGGGCCGTGAACCGGCGATGGGGTGCATGTAGACCCGACTTCCTGATACCTTCACCAGCGCCTCTGGGCTGGCACCCACAATCGAATATGCCTCGCCCGCTGAGTCAACAAGAGAAAGCAGGTACATATACGGCGAGGGATTAAGCATGCGCAGCACACGATAAACATCAAGTGGCTCAGACGTGACCTCGTGGTCGAACCGCTGCGAGATGACAACCTGAAAAACATCGCCATCGCGCACAAACTCTTGTGACCTTTCGACAGCCTTGATGAAGTCCACAGGCTGGCTTCGGAGAATCGGCTGAGGTTCTGCACTGAGGTCAATCTCAGCTAGCCACGCCTCTGTGGGCTGAGAGAGGGCATCCTGCATCGCATCTAAACGTCGCTGGGCCTGTGCCCATAAGGCATCAGGCTGGTCGATGCCGTCATTGAGAACCGCCGCAATAAGCATGATGCTTCCTGATCGGTGATCAAGCACGACCAGTTCTGAGACAAAGCTCAATGCCTGTCCGGGAACGCTGAAATCGGCAGGAGGAATATTCGGCAGGTTCTCGAGCTGACGAACGGCCTCCCAGCCAACAAAACCGACAAGCCCGCCGGTCAACGGCGGGTGGCCGGAAATGCGTGGTGTGCTCCACCGCTGATAAAGATGAGCCAGTGCGTCAAGCGGCCCGACGGGGGCATCAGAGCCTAGTGCACGCTCAGCGGAGAGCCCATAATCGAGCCAGATTGCAGACTGCCCATCCTGTGTCAGTACTCCAAAAACTGACACCCCGACGAAGGAAAATCGTGACCACATTCCGCCCTGTTCGGCAGACTCCAGCAGAAAAGTACCTGGCTTACCCCGCGAGAGTTTGCGGTACACCCCTACTGGTGTTTCCCCGTCAGCGAGAAGCTCGCGGATCACCGGAACAACGCGGTGACCGTCTGTAAGTCGCTGCGCAAACTCTTGGTCACTGGTCGAATTATTCACCCTGTTTCCCCACAACGGGAGCGAGGGGGTCAACATCGAAGCACGATGGGGTGCCGGTGTGGCAGGCTGGACCAATTTGATCAACGGTGATCAGAATAGTGTCACCATCGCAATCGAGAGCAGCTGCACGCACATACTGGACGTTACCGCTGGTATCACCCTTGCGCCAAAACTCACCACGACTGCGACTCCAGAAGGTCACACGCCCCTCCAGAAGAGTACGGCGCAGGGCTTCCGCGTTCATGTACCCCACCATAAGAACATCTTTGCTATCCCACTGTTGAATTACCGCAGGAAGCAAGCCATCGGAAGCAAAAACAACACGATCAAGAACCTGAGTCGCTGTGGACTGCGTCAGTGTCTCGATCATCGTGTTGCCCATCCCGCCTCGGTGAGGGCCAATTTTACGTCACCGACTGTGAGTTCACCATCATGAAACACAGATGCCGCCAGCACCGCGTCGGCTCCGGCCTGAATCGCTGGAGCGAAATCTCCCACCGCTCCGGCACCACCGCTGGCAACGACCGGGACAGAGCTCAGTTCACGCATGGCGGTGATCAACTCAAGGTCAAAACCCTGCTTCGTGCCATCTGCATCGATCGAATTAACCAACAACTCACCCGCACCGCGATCAATGGCCTCTCGTGCCCAGTCAAGGGCGTCGCGATCAGTGTTAGTGCGACCCCCGTGTGTGGTGACGATAAACCGTCCAGCACTGCGCTTGACATCGAGCGACAACACCAGTGCTTGGGACCCAAATCGGTCAGCGATCTCGCTCAACAATTCGGGTCGGGCAATGGCAGCGCTGTTGACGCTGATTTTGTCTGCACCGCTCGCCTGTAAACGAGCCACATCATCCGCAGTACGCACCCCACCCCCTACGGTCAGCGGGATAAAAACTTGTTCCGCGGTAGCACGAACCACATCATGCATCGTTTCTCGGGCATCAACTGTCGCGGTCACATCAAGAAAAGTGATCTCATCAGCACCCTGCTGGTAGTACGCGCGGGCACGCTCAACAGGATCACCAGCATCGCGCAGGTTCAGAAAATTCACGCCTTTGACCACCCGACCCGCCGAAACATCGAGGCAGGGTATGACGCGCACAGCGACAGTCATAGCGTGACCCAGTTCGCTCGCCGTGTTCATATGCGTGCAGCGTGGAGGGAGCTCACGAGAATAGCACGCGCCCCGACCTCATAGAGCGCGTCCATGACCTGGTGTGTCTCTGACCGCAGGACCATCACCCGTACCGCGACCCACTGCGGATCCTGCAGCGGTGAAATCGTGGGGCTCTCCAGCCCCGGTGTCACTTCGGTCGCCCTCTCGAGCAGTGCCACGGGGATGTCGTAATCCATCACGACGTACTGTCGCGCAACAAGAACGCCCTGCAAACGGCGCTGCAGGGTGGTGATCCCCGCGACATCTCGATCTGTGCTAATCAGCACAGCCGTCGAATCGAGGATGACCGGACCGAATATCTCCAAACCCTGGGCCCGCAGAGTCGAACCGGTCGACACCACGTCGGCCACAGCATCCGCAACACCCAACTTGATCGCAGACTCGACAGCACCATCGAGAGAAACAATGGCAGCGTGCACGCCGTGGCGGAGAAGAAAGTCTCCCACCAGAGCTGGGTAGCTTGTAGCAACCCGCATTCCCTCAAGGCTTTCGAGTTCAGAAAAGCGATCAGGTTCTGCCGCGAAATGCAGAGACGATCCACCGAAATCTAAACTGGCAATTTCGCGCGCGGGACTGCGCGAATCGAGGAGCAGGTCGCGGCCCGTGATCCCCACGTCCAGTGCACCAGAACCCACATAGGTTGCGATGTCACGGGGGCGTAGATAAAAAAATTCAACATCGTTGCGGTCATCTCGAACGCTCAGTGCACGGGGGTCGCGGCGCCCAACATAACCCGCTTCGCTCAACATGGCGGCTGCGGCCTCACTCAACGATCCCTTGTTAGGGACGGCGATTCTCAGCATGGTACTCTCTCGGTCAATGTGGTCAGGTCCCGGATGTCTCGTCAGAGGTGTCGCCAGATATCTGCCAGCGTGAGCCCTTTAGCGAGCATCAGCACCTGGACATGGTAAAGAAGTTGGGATATTTCTTCTGCGGTCGCATCATCTGATTGGTGCTCAGCTGCCATCCACACTTCGGCGGCTTCCTCAACAATTTTTTTGCCGATCGCATGCACGCCGGCATCAAGTTCAACAACAGTAGCCGAACCAGAAGGCCGCAACACCGCCTTCTCGCTGAGCTCAGCAAAAAGCTCATCAAAAGTTTTCACTCTGCAAGGGTACTAGCGACGTGGATCACACACTGACCTTGGATGACACGGGCACAAGCCGAATGATGATCGCTTTCGACACCGGGGTGTTGCTGCCGCCAGCAGCACTAGCGAGCGAAACAAGCGCATTCGCCTCGGGGAAATACATGGCGGCACAGCCCTGAGCGGTCGGATACGACACGATGCGGTAGCCGCTCAGTGTTCGATCCGGTTCCCCCGGCCATTCACTGATGATGTCAACCCGCTGGCCATCGGCAAGACCAAGATCTCTGAGATCATCTGGATTGACGAAAACGACGTTCCTGCCGTTTTTTATCCCACGATATCGATCACTGAGACTGTAAATGGTTGTGTTGAATTGATCATGCGAGCGCAGCGATTGAAGAATCAAACGACCTGGTGGGCATTCTAAATGTTCCAATTGATTGACCGTCATCATTGCTTTGCCCGTAGCGGTGTCAAACCGCCTATGGTCCCTGGGAGCATTGGGGAGCACGAATCCCGTCTTGCGCCTAATGTCATCATTGAAGGATTCAAATCCAGGAACAACCTTCGAAATGTGCTCACGGATTGTGTCGTAGTTGCTCTCGAATCCAGCCCAGTCGATGCCAAATCTGTTTCCGATTACGGCGCGTGCGAGCCTCGTGACAATCGACACCTCGGAAAGCAGGCCAGGAGCAACCGGAGCAACTCGACCATGAGTTGCGTGCACTGCGCACACGCTATCTTCGACGGACAGAAACTGTGGGCCAGTAGCCTGCATATCAACTTCAGTGCGACCGAGAGTGGGGAGAATCAGAGCTTCATTACCGACGACCACATGCGAACGGTTGAGCTTCGTCGATACCTGAACCGTCATCTCGGAACCGCGCAATGCGGCCTCCGCGGCGGAGGTATCCGAGATCGCGCTAACGAAGTTGCCACCCAGGGCGAAGAAGACCTTGATCTCACCGTTCTGCAGACCCGTTATGGTCTGCAGCGAATCTGCGCCGTGCGCACGTGGTGGTTCGAAACCGAACTCCTGCCCTAGCGCATCCAGAAACTCGTCGCTCATTTGTTCCCAGACACCCATCGTGCGGTCACCTTGCACATTGCTGTGGCCGCGGATGGGTGAGGCTCCTGCTCCGGCTTTACCGATGTTTCCCCTCAGTAGCAAGAGGTTTATCAGCTCTTTGATAGTGTCCACTGATTTTTTGTGCTGCGTGAGCCCCATCGCCCACGTGATGATCACCCTGTCTGCGGCCAGGTAGCGCGCTGCGAATTCATCGATTTCGGCCACCGTGAGCCCCGTTGCCTCAAGAACCACCTGCTCATCAAGTGTTGCGAGATGAGCGGCAAACTCTGTCAAGCCCAGGCAGTGCTCGTCGAGAAAAGTCTGATCGATGATCGTTCCAGGAGCTGCTGCCTCAGCATCGAGGACGCGACGCGAGGTTGCTTGCAGCAGGGCCATGTCACCACCGGAGCGAATCTGAAGATAGAGATCGGCAAGAGGCGTACCGTGTCCCACGATCCCGCGCACTCGCTGCGGATTCTTGTAACGGATAAGTCCGGCCTCTGGTAACGGATTAACGGCGATAATCGTTGCCCCGTTTCGTTTCGCTTCCTCCAGCACTGTCAGCATTCGCGGGTGATTCGTTCCAGGATTTTGCCCCATCACAATGACAAGATCGCTCTGAGCGAAGTCGTCATACGAGATCGTGGATTTACCCACCCCAATCACCTCGTTTAAGGCCTTACCCGTTGACTCGTGGCACATATTGGAACAGTCGGGAAGGTTGTTTGTGCCCCAGGCGCGCACAAAGAGCTGGTAAATGAAGGCGGTTTCATTTGCCGTGCGCCCGCTGGTATAGAACGCCGCCTCATCCGGCGTTCTCAGGCCAGTGAGCTTATTGGCGATCACCGCGAAAGCCCGCTCCCAGGTCACGGGAACATAGTGTGTAGCACCCGGTGCTCGATACACCGGCTGAGTTAGTCGACCTAGCTGGCCGAGCTCATACTCTGAGAGCTCACCCATCTGTTCGAGAGAATTTTCTGCCCAAAAATTGGAGGGTACTGTCACCGGAGTTGCTTCCCAGGTGACGGCCTTGGCACCGTTTTCGCAGAATTCAAACGGGCCACGCTGATCGGGATCGGGCCAGGCACAACTCATGCAGTCAAAGCCGTCCTGCTGGTTCAGCGACGTCATAAGTTGGGCGGTGCGTATCGGCCCCAATTCGCGAACAGCCGGCCCTAGTGAATGCAGCACCCCTGGAACCCCCACAGCCCAATTCTTGGGATGAGAGACCTGAAGTTCTGGGTACTGCTCAGTGTCGTCTGAATCACGGGATATCACTGTGCTACACCTTCCCCTATCGCAACATTCCCCAGAGTGCTACTCGGGGGCACGATACGCTGTTCCCCGGAGTAGAGGACCATCGAGTCCCCACGAAGAAAGCCGACCACGGTCATCCCGACCTCAGTTGCCAAGTCGATGGCCAGTGACGACGGTGCAGAAACTGCTGCGAGAATCGGGATTCCGGCCATAAAGGCTTTCTGTGTCAGTTCAAAACTAACGCGACCCGAGACCATGAGCACGGTTCCCCGCAAGGGAAGCCGGTCATTCTTCACAGCCCATCCCACTACTTTATCGACGGCGTTATGGCGACCGACATCCTCTCGAAGCACCAGGAGCTCACCAGTCCTTGCGGTAAAGAGCGCCGCAGCATGCAGCCCGCCTGTTGTGTGGAACACCTTTTGTCCAGCGCGAAGCCGCTCCGGGAATTCTTGTAGCAGTTCGGGTGAAATTGTTACGACGTCATCCGCTACCGGGTAGGAGGACACTGTCCGAACGGCATCAATACTGGCCTTACCGCAAAGACCGCATGAACTGGTCGCAAGAAAATGACGCTCTAAGCTGGGGGCGGGAGCCAGAACCCCGAGCGCCAGAGTCACATCAAGGATGTTGTAAGTGTTCTCCCCCTCGGTTGTTGTACCCGAGCAGTAGCGGATGTTGCTGCACTGTTCACCCCGCGAGATCACTCCTTCAGATACAAGAAAGCCCATCGATAATTCGATGTCGTCTCCGGGCGTGCGCATGGTGATACTCAGCGCAGTTCCCCCCACCCGGATCTCCAGTGGCTCCTCCACCGCTAACACATCTTCCCGTTGTTCACCAACCTGACCAACAACAATCCTGGTGATCATGCGCCGTGTTGTAATTCTGCCCATTGTCCATACCTAGCACTGTTATGGCTGCTCAGGCCACAAAACTGGACCGTCACCGCTGTACCGACAGATAACTCCTAGAGTGAGAGGGTGATTTTCGACGCCATCATCCTCGCGGGTGGTCGTTCAACCCGGCTGGGGGGTTACCCCAAGGCGAGTCTACGATTCAGAGGCCGAGATCTGCTGGAGCATTCCCTTGACGCGGCGCGTCAGGCCAAGCGGCTCGTCATTGTTGGGGATCCGGATGTGATCAGGGTCTCCCCCGACATCATCGTCACTCGCGAGCAGCCGCCATTCGGCGGTCCAGCAGCCGGCATCGCCGCCGGACTTACTGCGCTCAGATCCTCGACAGTGCCCTGGGTTCTTATCCTTGCGTGCGATATTCCCGATGCCTCTAGGGCGGTGCCGATACTGTTGTCGCATCTTTCTGGGGATGGTGCCATCGCCACCGACCAGCACGGCCAGGACCAGTATTTGCTGGCATGCTACCGTCGCGAGGCGCTCACTAACGCCGTGGGGGCTTGCCGTGACAATATTTTTGGTATGTCTGTGCGTGCGCTCGTCAACAATCTCGCCACCACTACGGTCACGGTTCCCGCGGGCTCGACCGACGATATAGACACCTGGGACGATGCGACTCGTCTCGGGATCACTATACCGAGCAGCACCCATCACCACTGACTCAGGAGCCGATAATGATTGACAGTAAGAACACTGCAGAAGTAACCCAGATACTTCGTGACTGGGTTCCCCAGTTCGCCGCCGAACTCTCGGTACCCGATATAGACATCGACAGCATCCTCGGTATTGCAGGTACCGCTGCCCATACCGTGATCCGACCCGCTGCACCCCTTGCGACCTATATGCTCGGCTACTGCGCAGGCCGAGCCGCCGCCACCGGAGAGACTCCGATCAGTTTCGCGGAAGCAGCTGAGATTGTACGGCGGTATGACGCAATGACACCTCAGACTGGCGCAACCGAGTGACAGAATCTGAGTCTGCTGTTGCGGTTGTTGGCTGGCATGAGGCCCGACGCTTAGCCGCCGCTGTGGCATCCCCTCCCGCTGCCGAAGAAGTACACCTGGCTGAATCGATTGGTCTCGTCTTGGCACACGACATGATCACTCGCGAAGCAATTCCCTATTACGATTCTTCGGCAATGGATGGTTGGGCAGTCATCGGACCTGAGCCCTGGGTACTCGGAAAACAAGCTGATACTGCACGAGGTTCTGCTTGGCCGGTCGTCACCGGCCAGATACTTCCCAGCGGTGTCGATGGTGTGCTGCGAAGCGAAAACGGAATGCTCGACGGCCAGCTACTGCGTACCAATGAGCGCGCCACCCCCGGCGAACCTCATCAAGGCAAACACATACGCGTGCTAGGCACCGAAGCATCAGCCGGTGAAGTGGTACTTCGCGCTGGTTCCATTATCAATCCCGCACATGTGGCGCTGGCCGCCTCCTGCGCGCTCGATACGCTGTGGGTGCACCCACGACCGCGCATCAGGATGCTGCTGACCGGGGATGAAATCATACCCTCTGGAGTCCCGCAGAGCGGGCAAGTCAGAGACAGCTTCGGTCCACAGTTGCCGGCAGTGATATCCATGCTCGGCGGAATAGTTGTTAGTTCAGAGCGAGTCTCAGATGATCTGGACGCCACAGTCAACACCATCACAAAGGAATCTGAGAACGCGGACGTCATCATTACCACTGGCGGCACCGGTCGCTCAGAAGCCGACCATATTCGCTGTGCTCTTAAGAGGATGGGTGCGACACTGGTCGTGCCAGCACTGGCCCTGCGACCTGGTGGACCCACCATGCTTGCGATACTCCCCCATGGTGGGTACGTCCTGAGCTTGGCGGGAAATCCGCTCGCGGCGTTCATGGGGCTACTCAGCCTCGGGGCACCACTGATCTCAACACTGGGCCGCCGCCAGGTCCCGGATCTGACGACAATTGAATTGGCAATAAGCCTCCCAGGAACCACGTCTGCAACGCAGCTTGTTCCCTATCAGGAGATAAACAATCAAGCACTACCGACCGCGTGGACCGGCTCTGCCATGACGCGGGGCTTGGCCGCAGCCGACGGCGTCTTGGTGTTGCCGCCAGGGGGTGCCGTTGCCGGGGAGCGTGTGGAAATCATCCCACTGCCCTGGTAACCGTGCTGCTAAAAGTGCCCAACAACACGGTTACCTGAGTGGGTTATTTCACGCCAAGCAAATCGATCACGAAGGTCAAGGTTCGCCCCGAAAGCTGATGACCGCCGCCGGCTGGTCCATAAGCGAGATGCGGAGGAGCAATAAGTTGCCGACGACCGCCGACTTTCATGCCGGGGATCCCTTCCTGCCAGCCCTTGATGAGCGAGGCCAGCGGGAAATTGATTGACTGACCACGACTCCACGAGGAATCGAATTCTTCTCCACTCTCGAAGTCCACACCAAGATAGTGCACCTCAACCGTAGAGCCTGCTGCCGCCTCGGCACCCGTTCCTTCCTCAATGTCGATAATCACAAGATCTACGGGCGCGGGGCCATCGTAAAATTCAACTTCTGGTTTGGTTTTAGATGAATCTGTCATACCGCAAGCTAAGCAGATCACGAATGTTCAGTGCTCCAAGCTCGCGGAACGGATCAGGATTGCCTGTCACACATAATCAGTGTGCGTGCTGAGCAGCCCGTGATCTCAGTAGCTCGATACGGGCGTTCGGCGTGCTGGAACGGAACACCGCAGAGCCTGCGACGAAAGTATCAGCACCAGCAGCAGCAGCGAGCGAAATGGTGTTCTCATCGATGCCCCCGTCGACCTGAAGCCAGATATCGAGTCCTGAACTACGTACCGCCTCACTCAGGACAGCGAGCTTCGGCATCATTGATTCCATAAAACTCTGACCCCCGAATCCAGGCTCAACAGTCATCACGAGGATCTGGTCGAATTCGGAAAGTATCGCAAGATACGGCTCAACCGCTGTGCCTGGCTTTAACGCGATTCCCGCACGCGATCCAAGGTTGCGAAGGTGACGCGCGAGCGCGACAGCGTCCTGTGCCGCTTCCGCATGGAAAGTCACGGAGTAGGCTCCGGTTCGCGCATAGTCGGGGGCCCAGCGGTCGGGATCCTCGATCATGAGATGAACATCGAGTGGACGCGGAGACACGTTCTGCAGTCGTTCAACCATCTGAAGACCGAAAGTGAGATTGGGTACGAAGTGGTTGTCCATAACGTCGACATGCACGAGGTCCGCCGCAGCGATGCTCGCAACATCTCGCTCAAGATTCACAAAATCGGCGGCCAGAATACTCGGGTTAATGCGAACCATAGTGTGTGCCTATCGAGTGTCGTTGAAGCGCAGTATTCTTCGCACCGACCTTGCAGTCGCAGAACATCAATCCGTACCCGTATCGAAAGCAGCACCTTCTGACGCTGCCTCGGTCGCACGCTCGAGCGTATTGCTCCTGACATCAGCGACCTGGTTGTCCTTCGGTAGGTCACCAGAGAAGCGTGGTTCAAGCAGGCCAACAAGCTCAGCTGTCGCCCCACCAATGAGGCCGGATGCCGCATAGTCTTCAAGGCGCGACCGCGAGTCCGCGATATCAAGATTTCGCATGGTGAGCTGCCCGATGCGATCATTGGGACCAAAAGCAGCATCGCCGACCCGTTCCATCGAGAGCTTATCGGGGTGGTAGCTGAGGGAAGGTCCAGTGGTATCGAGAATGGTGTAGTCATCGCCGCGACGCAGCCGAAGTAGCACCTCACCCGTCACCGCTGAGCCAACCCAGCGTTGGATCGACTCCCGCAGCATCAGGGACTGCGGATCAAGCCAACGGCCTTCGTACATAAGACGCCCGAGTCGTCGACCTTCGCTGTGGTAGTTCGCCACAGTATCCTCGTTATGGGTCGCGTTGAGAAGCCGCTCATAGGCGATGTGCAGAAGCGCCATACCCGGTGCCTCGTAGACACCTCGGCTTTTGGCTTCGATGATGCGGTTCTCGATCTGATCAGAGACGCCAAGGCCGTGCCGACCGCCGATCAGATTCGCCTCAAGAACGAGTGCCACGGGGTCAGCAAACTCCCTACCGTTGATGGCAATGGGCCGACCCGCTTCGAATCGGACTGCGACCTCCTCGCTAAGAATCTCAACATCGTCGCGCCAGAAAGGAACCCCCATAATAGGTTCGATAATGTCGATGCCGGAACTGAGCTCCTCCAAAAGCTTCGCCTCATGCGTAGCCCCCCAAATATTGGCGTCAGTACTGTATGCCTTCTCCGTCGAGTCCCGGTAGGGAAAGCCGCGTTCGACCAGCCACGTGCTCATCTCGGTGCGTCCGCCAAGCTCGCTCACAAAAGCCGCATCAAGCCAGGGTTTATAAATGCGAAGGCGAGGGTTTGCCAGAAGGCCGTAGCGATAGAATCGCTCAATATCGTTGCCCTTATACGTGGAACCATCACCCCAGATATCGACGCCATCTTCCTTCATCGCACGCACAAGAAGTGTGCCAGTAACGGCACGACCAAGTGGTGTGGTGTTGAAATAGGTTTTACCGCCTGAGCGGATGTGAAACGCTCCACACTGCAGGGCAACAAGCCCCTCCTCGACGAGTGCACTCTTCGCATCCACAAGACGAGCGATCTCAGCACCGTATTCGGTGGCTCGACCCGGAACCGCGCCAATATCCGGCTCATCGTACTGACCGATATCTGCGGTATAGGAACAGGGGATTGCGCCATTTTCTCGCATCCAGGCGACAGCACACGACGTATCGAGCCCCCCGGAAAAAGCAATACCGACCCGCTCGCCACGAGGGAGACTATTCAGAACTTTCGACATAAGCACAAGCCTAGGACGCGTCAGAGGAGTACTCGCGCGAAAACCCTCCAGCAGTCAAGAGAGTTGCGATGATTAATGTGCGTAATCGCTCTGATTGCTGTGGATCAGTCAACACTGCTAAAAATCTAGAGATCTAGAACAAGGTCAGGAGTGATCGCCCGAGAAACACAGGGATACATAACGCGCAAAGAGTTCTTGCGCGCATCATCCATCACAGAATCCAGATGTTCAGGTGTCCCCTCAACAACGCCCACTTCACAAGAACCACAAACACCCTTACGGCACGATCCCAGCACAGGCATACCAGCGCGTTCGAGCCCATCGAGCAGGCTCTCATCAGCAGCAACAAGGATCTGCTGAGTACTGCGACTGAAGGTAACGCGCAGTGGTTGCGCAGGGAGAGCGGAAACACGATCAAGGGGTGCAAAGCGTTCAATATGAAGTTGATCAGGCGGTACAGCCAGAGCGACTTCCGCCACAAGAGATTCGGGGCCACAAACGTACACCTGGGTATCAGCAGGCATGGTGAGGTGGGCAAAGTCAAGTCGCGCCGGGTTCTCCTCTGCGGCATGAATACGGACCCGATCCGGGTATCGTTCGCTCAATTCTCGTGCGAAAGTCATCGAACTTCGACTGCGGCCGACATAAACCAGGTACCACACACGTGCCGAGGGTAGAGACTCAATCATGGACTTCAGCGGTGTAATACCAATGCCACCCGCAATAAAAAAGTATGTCCGAGCCGGTTCAAGTTCGAAATGATTAAGTGGCCCCAATACTTCGACCGTCATACCAGGAACAAAAGTGTCATGGATCCAACGGCTTCCCCCTGCCGAATCGCTGGTACGCAATACGGCGATGTCGTAATGATGGCGATCTGCTGGATCGCCGCATAACGAGTACTGACGTTCAAGGCCGTTTTCTAAGCGCAGGGTTATATGAGCTCCGGGATACCAGACGGGCAGCAGTCCTCCGCTGACAGAAAGTAGCCTTACCCCCAAGACATCGTCAGCAATAAGCTCCGCAAAACTCACGACCATACTTCGAGTCTCAATACGGGGTGGCGACAGTCGAGGACTGCTGTCATGTGGAGGGACCCAGATCTCAGCATTCGCGGCAGCACGAGTACGCTTGTTAGCTGCGATGCGGACAATAAGTGATGCAACAGCTAAACCAATAAGACTCCATGCGAGAATCGTGTAGCCAAGCGAACCAACATCCGTACCCGCCAAGCCAGCATGGAAGGCGACCAACACTACGATCAGATAGCTGCTGTAATGCAGCCCTTTCCAGAATTGTCGAGGAAGACGATGCATTATCAGCGATGAGCCTTGAACCGCAATCAAAAGATAAAAACTGAGGATGCCAAGAGACACGGCAAAAGGCCTGTAATCCGTCGCGAACGGCACGAAAACCTCAACGAGGGTAAGTTTAAGCCAGCCATCAAGTATCAGAGATTGCATATGCAGAAGAACCATAATGATGGAAAGCCCGCCGAGAAATCGGTGGAGATCTTGCAACCACCCCGCGTTATCAACCCTCCTCAATATGCGCGTGGAAAGAAGGATTCCCCACACCACCGACAGGGTCATCAGCACCCAAGCGATCATCGCGCTCGCCCGCGTCACGTACCACCAGATATGTGGATCGTTCAGAATCATTGGTAGGTTTCCCAGTTCGTTGACGTGTGATGCCGTCCCGTCGAGTCCACAACCAGCCCCGCCCCGCCCACCGTGGGTAGCCAGTCGAGAAAATCTTGTGGATCACGAACGAAACCAGGTTTGGTTAAGACTTCAGCTCGCGCTCCAGTTGCCGCGATGACCGTCACAGTCTGGATAGAGCTAGGGGCGCTCAGCCCACTACGGGGATCAATAATGTGATGGCGTTCACCTTCTGACGTCATAAAACGGCGCTTCCGTTGGCTGGATGTCACCAGTGAGCCACTCAGCATGCGCACCATGGCCATGTGACGGGACGTGTTGAAAGGATCCTCAACTCCGAGCCGCCATGCAAGGCCGTCGGGAGCCCTACCACCGACCACAATGTCACCTCCAACTTCAGCCATAACACCGAGAGCTCCTTCTGCAAGAACAAAATCACAAACAAGATCAGCAGCAAAACCCTTGCCAATCCCGCCAGGATCAAGCGTGGTACCGCGCGGTAAGGTGACCGTGTCACCGTTAACCACAATAGCTCCGAGATCACCGGGAGAGATTGCCGACTGGGGAAGGGTGGTGACCCGATCAGGGTCCACCACCGATGCACTGTAACCAGCAGCAATGACCTCAGGCAAGAGTGTGGGATCGAAAAGACCGCGAGTCAGAAGTGCCCCCAGGCGCATTGATTCAATGAGTCGCACAGTCAGAGGATCGACGATACAGGGGGCACCTTCAGCCCAATTTAAGCGAGAAATATCGCTCTCTGGAAGAAAGCGGCTCCATAACAACTCACACCGCTCTGCCAAAGCGAAGGCTCTCTCCATTAGCCCACTGTGTGAGCCAACCAGCGCTATCGTGCCGTGCCCTCCCATGATGGCACGGCGTTGGAACAGCGATCTCGGCTGAGAACCAGTAGCCGAGTAGATCGAATTGACGGCGTTTTTTGCTATTGAGCTTTCTTTCACGGCTATCCGCCGGATCCACCCGAAGTCCCACTCGGTGCCGGCGTTGGCGTCGGTGCCTGAGTTGGCTTTGGCGTCGGCTTTGGTGCTGACGTTGGAGGGGATGGAGTAGGTGCCGGTTGAGGTGTCGACTCGCCCACGGGAGTAATCGCCTCGGCGGCAGGCTTCTCCTCGCTAACAGGAATATCTATTAGGGGTTGTTCCACGGCTGGTGGAGGAATAGCAATTGGATGCGATGGTGTCTTCGCGGGAGGCAAGCCCAGCTGCCGCCCGGCTGGGGCTTGAGTAGCTGGTTCCTCGGCTTTGGCAGCATTCTGCAAACCAGCAACCGCAGTGACGACGGCAAGACTTGAAACCAGGCCTACAAATACGCGTGACCCCTGCGCCGGGTGAGATTTAACCATCGAATTCAGACTCGCACTGGTGTGCCCTTGCCACAAGAGCCGCATACTTGGTGGAAAACTTTCGGGAGCACTCCGCTTTCGCCACGGACACTGCTATTTCGCTCGAGATCGGCGCTACTTTGATTCTTCCTATCAGCGGAACATCCCAATAAACCGCTCGACAAACTGTTTCCTGAAAACTCGCAGCGAGACTGCGAACAACAAAAGCTCCGCCTGATGAAACAAGAACTCCCGGCTGAGAGTGCAGGAGAGCAGTGGAAGCTTTCATCAGACAACTGTAGAACATTTATGCTGGAAGAGCTCAGGCTCCAAGGTTTGTCACAGCAAACAACACTTGTGCGACACAGTCGACAGCACCGAAGATGTAGTTCGACACTGACAAGAAACTTCAGTGCTTTGTTCACGTGCGAGCAGCGCGAAAACCCTTCGCAAAATAAAGCAAGACAGTACGCTCAAGAGCAAACCTCAAACCGCACTAGTTCGTCAGATTCTTATTGCCAGTGATTTGTTCATCAGGAGAATTGCATGACCAGCTATGTGATCGCTATCGATCAGGGAACAACGAGCACGCGCGCCATCGTGTTTGATCACAGCGGCGCAATAGTGTCACAAGGCCAGTTGGAACACCGCCAGATATTTCCCCAGCCCGGTTGGGTCGAGCACGATCCACAAGAAATCTGGGATAATACCCGCCAGGTGATCGGCCAAGCTCTCTCAATAGCAAACATCACACGTCACGATATCGTCGCAATGGGAATCACCAACCAACGCGAGACTGCGGTGGTGTGGGATCGCACAACGGGCAGAGTGGTCTACAACGCGATTGTCTGGCAAGACACGAGAACTCAAGCAATTATCAATCGTGTCTCTGACGGTGAGCCTGAAAAACTTAAGCAGCGAACCGGTTTACCGATGGCGACCTACTTCTCTGCAAGCAAAATCTCGTGGATTCTTGAGAATATCGAGGGCGTGCGGCGCAGCGCCGAAATGGGTAATGCTGTTTTTGGAACCATCGACACTTGGCTCCTTTGGAATCTCACCGGCGGACCACGAGGTGGGGTCCATGCGACGGATGTTACCAACGCCAGTCGCACTATGTTGATGGATATCGAGACCCTTAGCTGGGACCAGGATGTGCTGGAATTATTTGGGATTCCCGCCACGATGCTCCCAGAGATCCGCAGTTCCTCTGAAGTGTACGGAATGATCGAGCCTTCAAGTCTGTTGCGCGGGGTTCCTGTAGCCGGGATTCTCGGTGACCAACAAGCCGCGACATTCGGACAAGCTGCCTTTGATGCAGGTGAATCAAAGAACACCTACGGAACAGGAAATTTTCTTATCGTCAACACGGGTAGCAGAATCGTGCACTCGGCCAATGGGCTCATTACGACGGTGGCATACCGCCTCGGTGAAGAAGCTCCCCACTACGCACTCGAAGGCTCGATTGCCGTCACTGGTTCTCTCGTACACTGGCTTCGCGACAACCTTGGCCTAATTTCCAGCACTCAGGAAATTGAGTCCCTTGCCTCCACGGTAAACGATAACGGTGGCGTGTTTTTTGTACCAGCGTTCTCTGGGCTCTTCGCACCTCACTGGCGGCCAGATGCTCGTGGTGCCGTCCTCGGACTCACCCGCTTCGCCAATCGAGGTCATCTAGCCCGCGCCGCCCTTGAAGCGACAGCTTTTCAGACACGCGATGTTGTCAACGCGATGACCGCAGATTGTGGAGTGCAGCTCGATCAGATCAAAGTAGATGGAGGAATGACGTCTAACGCCATGCTGATGCAGTTTCAGTCCGACATCTTGGGCATCCCTGTGATTCGCCCTGTTGTTGCAGAAACAACCGCGCTGGGTGCCGCTTATGCCGCCGGGCTGGCAGTCGGTTTCTGGAAAGATCTCGATGATCTTCGATCCATAGGCAAAGAGGGCCAACGCTGGGAGCCCACGATGGAAGTCTCTGAGCGGGAACGCCTGATGCGTAGCTGGTCAAAAGCAGTCAGCAAGAGCCTCGAATGGGTCGACACCGACATTACGCAGTGACAAGAACTACAAGCAGAGTTAGACGTTCGTCGCAGCGACCCAGTCAGAAAGCTTCCGCTCAGCACGCCCCGAGTCCACCGTTTCGGCCGCACGTTCGTACTGCAGAGCTAATCGCTCCACGAGGGGTTTCTGAAATAAACCCGGATTGCCCACCAAGTCAAATGCGAGCAGACCCGCTGCCGTGTTCAAGAGAATAGCGTCGCGGGCGGGACCATGGTCCCCCGCGAGCACCCTTCGAATAACCCCAGCGTTGTGCTGAGGATCTGCGCCCAGAAGCGACCGGACATCTGCTCGGGGTATTCCCAGTTCAGCGGGGTCGAAGTGGTGCTCGCGGACTACACCGTTACACATCTCCCAAACACGACTCGGTCCTGTGGTGGTGAGTTTATCGATGCCGTCATCACCACGATAGATCAGTGCCGCCATCGCGCTGGTGCGAAACACCTCCACAAGAAGGGGAACCCGCTCGAGACTTGCGACGCCCACGGCTGAGGCCTGCGGGCGGACCGGGTTACACAGTGGTCCCAAAATATTGAAGACGGTAGAGATTCCCAGTTCTTTGCGCGTAAGGGCAGCGTGCCGAAATCCAGGGTGAAATTGGCTAGCAAAGGCGAACGCGATCCCAATTTCATCAAAAACGCGGGCAATTCGTTCCGGAGAAATTTCTAGGTTTAGTCCAAGCGCCGCCAGAACGTCGGATGCACCCGAGGCTGAACTGGCCGCTCGATTTCCGTGCTTAACAACTGGAACTCCCGCCGCGGAGGCAACGATGGCAGCTACTGAAGAAATGTTGAGCACAGCGCCATATGGGTCTCCTCCTGTGCCGACAATATCGAGAACAGCGGAGGGTATATCGAGGCGAACTGCCTGAGACAAAACAGCATCCCGAAATCCCAGAACCTCATGGACAGTCTCGCCCTTCATGCGCAGCGCGGTAAGGAAACTAGCAAGCTGTGCTGAGGTTACTGCGCCTTCCATGACCTGGAGCATGGCCCATTCGGCGTCACTGACAGACAAATTGCGACCGTCGATGACGGTCACTAGAATCTCCGGCCAGTTTCGCTCGCGCACCATGCGAAAATCCTAACCGCATGACACACCCGGGTGACGCGTCTCCGCGAGAAATCGACCATAATAGGAAGGTGACTACAGCAGCATTAACGCGCTCTCTCAAGACCCAGACGGTCAAGCGTCCTGACGTCGTTGCCGTGGGAACAATCGTCTGGCTCAGTAGCGAGGTTATGTTCTTTGCCGGTCTCTTTGCAATCTATTTCACACTAAAGTCAACATCACCAGAATTGTGGGCACAAGAGACAGCTAAGCTCAATGTCACTTACGCTGCCATCAACACCATCGTTCTTGTTCTCTCGTCTTTCACGTGCCAAGCCGGTGTCTTCGCCGCAGAACGCCTTCAGGCGCGGCGCACGGGAACTTTTGGCCAGTTTTGGAAGTGGGGCATGGTTGAGTGGTTTTACGTCACCTACGCCATGGGAGCAATCTTCGTCGTCGGCCAAATCTATGAGTACGCAACTTTGGTGAGTGAATATATCACTCTCTCTAGTGACTCCTATGGCACTGCCTTTTACCTCACCACGGGATTTCATGGGTTGCACGTTACCGGTGGGCTCATCGCTTTTCTTCTCGTCATCGGTCGGGGGTTCGCGGTGAAGAATTTCGGACACAAAGAGGCCACGAGCGCGATTGTTGTGTCGTATTACTGGCACTTCGTCGATGTGGTGTGGGTCGCTCTCTTCGCTGTGATCTATCTCCTCAAGTGAAAGATCGGCACACTGAGATGAACAAAGGAAAACAACACAGCATGGCCACTACGCCAGCAACCCATAACCGTCGTCAACGGGCTGTGGGTCGCCGCCATCCTCTTGCCAGCCTTGCACTTCTTGTTATTGGTCTTATTGCAACGGGTGGCGCATATGCGATGTTCACCACGAGCGCTACTGCTGAAACCTCTGCGACCTCAGACTCTGTCATTGGTGAGGGAGAAAAGCTTTTCGCGGCGAATTGTGCCACCTGTCACGGCATGAATCTCCAGGGCAGCACCCAAGGCCCTAGCCTTATCGGCGTTGGTGCTGCATCTGTTGATTTCCAGGTTGGCACTGGTCGTATGCCTCTGGCCGCTACCGGACCGCAGGCCGAAAAGAAACCGGTGCAGTTCACTGAAGAGCAAGTCAATGCGCTGGGAGTTTTTGTGGCCGCGAAAGCTCCGGGGCCCGCAATTCCGTCTGATGAGTACCTACAGGGCGACGGCGATGCTGCTGAGGGTGCTGAATTGTTTCGCACCAACTGCGCTATGTGTCACAACGTGGCTGGTGCAGGTGGGGCTCTCACTGAAGGAAAGTTTGCGCCCTCGCTCAGCGGGGTGTCAGCAAATCATGTATATGAGGCGATGCTGATCGGTCCACAGAACATGCCCGTGTTCAACGACAGTAACATCACACCGGAACAAAAGGCCGACATCATTACATACCTGAAATACCTTGATGAGACACCATCGGTGGGGGGCTTCGGTTTGGGTAACCTCGGGCCAGTCTCCGAAGGACTGTTTGTGTGGATCTTCGGCCTCGGTGCCATCGTCGCGATCACCGTGTGGCTCACCTCACGATCAAACTAAAAAATAAGACACGTTACGTAGGGAAAACAATGGCACACGATCACGACGGCACTCCTGGCGTTTCCCATGCCGGCACGGCCGTCGAAAAATACGGCAACAACCCGCCATCAGCGGGAACCGCCGTTTTTGCAGCCGCAGAGATCGAAAACCCAGGATTCGAGCCCTATCGCCCACGAGTAGCAGACGTCGACCCCGCGAAAGAACGCGCCCAAGAACGTCGCGTGTCTGCGTTATTTTTTCTCTCGATCATCGGCAGCATCCTGGCAATCGTGGTTTACACCATCTTTCCGATTATTCCGGGCGATATGGCCTCCGTCAGGCTTAACAACCTCCTACTCGGGATCAGCATTGCGTTGGGTCTACTTACGGTAGGCATTGGAGCGGTGCACTGGTCACGATCCCTCATGGCTGGTCACGATATGGTCGAGCAGCGCCATGGAACGCGCAGTAGTGATGCCAACCGACAGAAGGCTGTCGAAATTTTCGAACTGGGCAACGTAGAGTCTGGTTTTGGCCGTCGAACGATGATCAGAAACACTTTGATCGGCGCTCTTGCGGTTTCTCCTCTGCCAGCGATTGCTCTATTTCGTGATCTGGCACCAAGCGAAGATCCAGTCGACCAGCTAAAACACACACTCTGGAAGAAGGGAGTTCGCCTTAGCCGCGACCCTTCTGGTACCCCCATCAAGGCCTCAGATGTGACATTCGGCTCCGCATTTCACGTGATCCCGGAAGGGCTGAATGAGTCGGAGCATCGGCTCGAAGAAAAAGCCAAGGCGGCGGTGCTCGTTATGCGCCTTAAACCGGAAGACTTGAATGTTTCTGCCGGTAGAGAAAATTGGAACTACGAAGGCATCATCGCGTATTCCAAAATATGCACTCATGTGGGGTGCCCGGTGGCTCTTTACGAGAGGCAAACACACCACCTGCTCTGCCCGTGTCACCAGTCACAGTTTGATATCAAACACGAAGCTGCGGTTATCTTCGGCCCAGCTAAGCGTCCACTGCCCCAGCTGCCCATCACGGTGGACTCCGAAGGCTACCTTGTCGCGCGTAGCGACTTCACCGAACCAGTAGGACCAAGCTTCTGGGAGCGCAAACTATGAGCATCACCGAGGAACGGCCAACTACCGCTGTAGACAAAAGCCGTGCGACCCGGTTCACGGGTTGGGCAGCAAATTACATTGATGAGCGAACCAGCATCTCTGGTCTCGTCAAGGAGGTCGGCCGCAAGATATTCCCCGACCACTGGTCATTTATGTTGGGGGAAGTAGCGCTCTACAGCTTCGTCGTCATTCTGCTCTCCGGCACATTTCTCACCTTTTTCTTCCAGGCATCCATGGTTGAGGTCGAATACGACGGCTCCTACATTCCCCTCAAGGGAATCGAGATGTCGGCAGCGATGTCATCAACACTTGACCTCTCGTTTGACATTCGTGGCGGACTTCTTATGCGTCAGGTCCATCACTGGGCTGCACTACTGTTTGTGGCGTCCATTGGTCTCCACATGTTGCGGATATTTTTTACGGGCGCATTCCGAAAGCCTCGTGAGATCAACTGGTTAATCGGTTTTGTACTTTTCATTCTCGCGATGGCTGAAGGATTCACCGGTTATTCACTTCCTGATGATCTTCTCTCCGGCAACGGTCTACGAATTATCGATGGGATGGTTAAGGGAATCCCGTTCATTGGAACCTGGATCTCATACCTGCTATTCGGCGGAGAGTTCCCTGGAACAGACATCGTTGGGCGACTCTACGTTCTGCATATCCTGTTGCTGCCTGCGATCTTGGTCGCTGCAATTGGCGTGCATATGCTGCTGTTGATTATTAATAAGCACACCCAGTTTGCCGGGCCAGGCCGCACCAACGACAACGTCGTCGGTGTGCCCATCATGCCGGTATTCGCCGCCAAAGCTGGTGGATTCTTCTTCATCATTTTTGGTGTGATCATGTTGATCGCGTCACTGTTCCAGATCAACCCTGTATGGACCTACGGTCCTTATGATCCCTCACCAGTGTCTGCTGGCACCCAGCCAGACTGGTACATCGGATTTGCCGACGGTGCACTGCGGTTGATACCACCGGGTTGGGAGGTCGAGATTCTTGGTGCAACTCTGTCATTGAACATCGTGATCCCCCTGCTGATTTTGCCGTTGTTTTTGGCAGCCGTTGCTTTTTATCCATTCATCGAGGCTTGGATTACTGGGGATAAGCGCGAACATCACATTGCTGATCGACCACGTAATGCCCCAACGCGTACCGCTATTGGTGCTGCTGGCGTTACTTTCTACGCGATACTGTGGACGGCCGCGAGCTCTGACCTTATAGCGACACACTTCAGGCTTACCATCGAGGGCGTCATCATTGCCTGTCAAGTGCTCCTGGTGCTTGGCCCTGTGATCGCCTATTTTGTGACGAAGCGAGTATGTATAGGGCTTCAGAAAAAGGATCGAGAGATTGCACTACACGGCTTCGAATCAGGGCGTATTGTGCGTTTGCCCGGCGGAGAGTACGTCGAGGTGCACCAACAGCTGGATGAATATCAGCGCTGGAAATTAGTGAGCTTCGAAGAGTATCAGCCACTGATGATAAGGCCGGATGCACGTGGTCGCATCACACTCAATCAGCGAATAAGGTCTGCCGCTTCACGGTGGTTCTTCGAGGACCGAATCTCTCCGGTGACCAAACGTGAAATCGAGGCTTCACACCACGAACACTAATGAGTGAACCACAAGCGAAACACTTGTTTAGCTCCCGAGTAACTAACCGTCTAAGGTGCGCTTGAGAAAATCTGCTGTGGAGCGGTATCCAATGCGCTCGTAAAAACCAGCAGAACGGCGACTTGGCACAGTGAGCTGTTTCACACCCCGCTCACGGCAGAGACCTTCAACTGCTTCAACAAGGGCGGTTCCGATGCCCTCACCCTGGCGTGAAGTATCAACTACGAGTTCTTGTAGCTGAGCAGAACTACCATTGGTGTGCAGGAGCGGAGTAATTGTCGCCAGAGCGTACCCAACAACCACTCCCTGAGAGTCCTCGCAAACGAGGAAAAGTGTCGTGTCTTCATCCTGAAGCAAAAAAGAATAATTTTTCTGGAATACAGCCTTTTCTGGAGAGTACCCAGCAAGTTGCTGGAGGAGAAAAAAAGCGCGCTCTGCATCAGATTCGACGGCGAGACGCATGGTAAACCGGCTAGCGGGCGAAGTATCCACGATAATACTCAAAGATCCACCCCACGATGCTAATCAGGAAGATCGCCACCCCGATAAAGGCGATCCACGGGCCAATGGCAATCCCCAGAAAGGTGAGCGCAGCACTGAAGGCAAGCACGACCGGCCACCAACTCCAGGGACTGAAAAAACCCTGCTCGGCATCACCGTCGTCGATACTGGCATCGAGACGATCTTCGGGCAATTCACCGCCCTGTGACTGGTGAATCCGTCCCAAGTAGAAGGCGATGAATGCAGAAAGAACACCGGTCAAGCCAATCGCCAAAGAACCAACCCATTCGATACTCGGTGAGGTCTGCGCGGCGGGGCTGGCGGAAACAAGAAGCGACCAGATGATGTAGATGACATCCGCCACAAAGAAAAATCCTGCAAGAATCCAGAACAGACGTATATTAGCTCCCATAGGAGTTACCGAACTTTCTGGTCACTGAGATCGAATAGCGAAGCGTCAGGAGCATCTTTAGAGTTCCCTATTCCACCGATTCCGACAGGCATACCTGCTTCGGGGTGGTTCAAATCAAAAGCAGGGGATTCAGAGCGGATACGCGGAATAGCAGTAAAGTTATGGCGCGGCGGCGGGCACGTCGTTGCCCATTCAAGGGATCGACCATAACCCCAGGGGTCATTAACTGTGACCTTGGGTGCTGTGCGCGCGGTCATATAAACGTTGTAAAGGAAAGGCAGCATCGAGACCGCAAGAACAGCAGCACCCACGGTGGAGAGCTGATTCATCCACGTCACTCCATCGGTCTCAAGATAAGTACGGTAACGGCGCGGGAGCACCAGTACCCCGATCCAGTGCTGGATCAGAAATGTCATATGGAAACCGATAAACAGCAACCAGAAATGAATTTTCCCTAGGCGTTCGTTGAGCATCTTGCCTGTCCATTTCGGCCACCAGAAGTAAAACCCAGAGAACATAGCGAAGACGACGGTACCGAAAACGACGTAATGGAAGTGGGCTACAACGAAATACGTATCGGAAACGTGGAAGTCAAGCGGTGGTGAAGCCAGAATGACACCGGTAAGTCCGCCGAAAGTGAAGGTGATGAGGAATCCAATGGCCCACAGCATAGGGGTCTCGAAAGTAACAGAGCCACGCCACATTGTACCGATCCAGTTGAATATCTTCACGCCGGTCGGGACCGCAATAAGCATCGTCATCAGAGAGAAGAACGGCAGCAGAACAGAACCCGTGACATACATATGGTGGGCCCAGACGGTGACCGAGAGGGCTGCAATCGCAATGGTCGCGTAAATCAGCGTGCTGTAACCAAAAATCGGCTTACGCGAAAAAACGGGAAGCACTTCTGAAATGATCCCAAAGAACGGCAACGCAATGATGTAAACCTCGGGGTGACCAAAAAACCAAAAAAGGTGCTGCCACAGGATAACGCCCCCATTGGCCGCGTCATAAGTATGGGCACCAAAAACCCTGTCAGCACCAAGAGCGAAGAGCGCAGCGGCCAGCACCGGAAATGCCATGATAACCAACAAAGAGGTCACAAGGGTGTTCCAGGTGAAGATGGGCATCCGGAACATGGTCATCCCAGGAGCCCGCATGGTGATGATTGTGGTAATGAAGTTGACTGCACCGAGGATGGTACCGAAGCCACTGAGGGCAAGACCAAAAACCCAAAGATTTCCTCCGTAGCCGGGAGAAAAAGTCGTGCTTGACAACGGGGCGTACGCAAACCAACCAAAGGACGCTGCACCCTGTGGGGTCAGAAACCCTGCGACCGCGATAAGCGAACCGAAGCTATAAAGCCAATATGCAAAAGCATTAAGGCGCGGGAAGGCAACATCCGGTGCACCGATCTGCAAAGGCATCAAGACGTTGGCAAAACCTGCGAAGAGTGGGGTAGCAAACATGAGCAACATGATCGTGCCATGCATGGTAAAGAGCTGGTTGTACTGCTCCCCCGTCGCCACAATCGATAGACCGGGCGCGAACAACTGGGCGCGGATAACCAGCGCCATAACACCCCCGAGCATGAAGTAGAGGAACGAGGTAATGAGATACAAGTAACCAATGGTCTTATGGTCAGTTGAGGTAATCCACTGAACAAGAACATTGCCCTTGAGTTCAACCCGCGACCCACTCGTGGGAGAAGAAGCACCGATGGTGCTAGCACCCGGTCGAGCGACAGTGGTAGTCATGATCTATCCCTCATCAGTATTGCTGGTGTTGCTGCCATTACCGGGTAGGTTTTGGTTCACGTTGTAGTCAATGCCAATCTGCCCAGTGAAACCGTCTTCTTTCAGTTCCGCAATATAAGACTCATACTCGGCTTCACTGACAACCTTCACGGTGAAAAGCATAAGCGAATGATATTCACCACAGAGCTCTGCACATTTACCCTGGAAAGTTCCCAACTCCGTGGGCGTGAAATAGAGGTAATTGCTCTTCCCGGGGATCATATCTTTCTTATACAAGAAGTCGACAACCCAAAAGGAATGAATAACATCACGCGACTCGATGGTGATCTCGGTTGTTTTATCCACGGGGAGATAGAGAACGGGAAGATTTTCGGTGTTAACCGAACCGTCGGGATTGAAATCTGCCTGCACCCCTGCGCTGTAAGCGTTCTCAGAGACGTAATTGAAATCCCAAGCCCAGCGCTTACCGATCACCTCAATCTTCACCTCTGGATTTTTTACCGGCTCTTCGATCTGGGCCTGATCACGGGCGGTAAAGGCAAAAAAACCAAGGACTAAGAATAGCGGAATGATCGTGTAGAGAGTCTCGATCGGAAGGTTGTACCGCAGTTGCACCGGCAGACCCGTCTGGCCTTTACGGCGACGGTACACAATCGCCGCCCAGATGATGAGTCCCCACGTAATAACACCGACAATGAGAAGAACAATCCAGGAAGTAACCCAGAGCCCAACAATGCTCGGAGTGTGGTTAGTTGTCCTACCGCTGCCGGGTAACCACCCCTGCAGTTGCTCCGGCGTACAGCCAGCCAGAGCGGTTATCACGATGAGTCCAAGCGGAACGGCTATCCATCGAAAACGGCGATTGGGGCGCACCGGTTACCTCTCGCAAAAAACGGATAAGAATCACTTGAGTCTACAGCCCGCCACTCATCAAGAGATGTCATTCACGACTGTTGCGGAACCACAAATACCGCATCGCTTGGGTGTTTCGGGTGAAAGTTTAAGGCTAGTGAAAGCTGTCTCCACAAGCACAGCTACCTTCGGCATTGGGGTTATCGATGGTAAAACCCTGTTTCTGAATAGTGTCTTCAAAATCGATAGTCGCACCATCGAGATAGGGAACGCTCATTTTGTCGAGGACAACCTCCACCCCATCACCAAAACCGACAATGGCATCACCATCGAGAGTGCGCTCGTCGAAGTAGAGCTGATAAATAAGACCCGAGCAGCCACCAGGTTGCACAGCAAGACGCAGGCGCAGGTCATCCCGACCTTCCTGTGTCATGAGATTACGAACTTTTTCAGCAGCGGCGTCGGTCAGCCCGACACCGTGAGCGGTGGGTGCCTCGGCTGCTTTTTCTTCACGGGTGGCGGTCTCAGTCATGCACCCAGTCTACGCGCGGGTTTCAAGCTTTGCTAGCAAAATAGCCTCGGTAAGAATTGCCCGCTGAAAGACTCCAAGATGCAGCGATTCGTTAGGGCTGTGAGCACGCGAATCTGGATCTTCGACACCGGTCACAAGAACCTGGGCCTCGGGGAAAAACTCGGCGAAGGTGGAAATAAAAGGGATCGATCCGCCGATCCCAGTCTCAAGCGGCTCAACACCCCACGCTTGAAGCATGGCATCTTTAACCTCAGCAGCAGCCCAATCAGCGCTGTCGGTCACGAAGGGTTCCCCTCGGTCTACGTCTGTTATTTCAAGATGGGCACCAAACGGCACCTGTGCGACGAGGTGGTTTTCCAGGGCGCGAAATGCCTCTAGTGCACTCTGACCAGGAGCAATTCTGGCGCTCAGCTTGACCATAACTGACGGCAGTAGGGTATTGGATGCCATAACAACGCTGGGCGCGTCGATGCCAGTGATCGTAATAGCCGGCTGATTCCATAGCCTTGAAAGCACCGGACCCCGACCGATCAGGGTAACCCCGTCGAGCAGCGCAGCTTCGTGAACAAACTTCTCTTCGGAATACTCGGGTGTCGGTAATGTGCGGCTGCTGAGCCCCGCCACCGCGACCGATCCCTCGCCGTCATACAAGGTTGCCAATAGCTTTACGGTGGCGAGCATGGCATCCGGTGCCGCTCCCCCAAACATGCCGGAGTGCGAAGCATGAGCAAGCGTAGAAATTTTTAGCTTAAAAGTAACATTGCCGCGCAGCGCTACAGTGAGCGACGGGGTGGCGATATCCCGGTTATCAGAATCAGCGACCACGATCACCTCAGCGGCAAGTTGCTCGCGATGTTGATCAAGGAAATTAGCAAAGGACCGTGAGCCGAATTCTTCTTCACCTTCGAAAAAGATAGTTAAGCCGAGATCGAAGTCGCTGCCAACCGTGTCAGCAAAAGCACGGATAGCAGCGATATGTGCCATCACTCCAGCCTTATCGTCAGCCGCTCCCCTGCCGTAGAGCCGCTCGCCGCGCACAGTTGGCTCAAAAGGATGCGTCTCCCAGTCCGCAAGGCTTCCAGGAGGCTGGACGTCGTGATGGGCATACAGCAGAATGGTAGGCCGATTATTTTTCGCTTTGCGAGTAGCTAGCAGAGCCGGCTGGCCTCGGTGATCTTCGTCAATCGCTGCGTGTGTTATCTCAATGGATTCAAAGACACCCAGCCCCTCGAGTAGCACTTTTACCGCCTCTGCACTTGTGGCAACGTGGGCGGGATCGAAACCATCCCAGGAGACCGAGGGAATGCGTACAAGAGTGCCAAGGTCGGCGATGGCACGAGGCATCCCGCCGTGAACTGCCTCGGTAAGTTTGGGCAAGAGCGGATGCGGCGACAACGAGTTCATGCGAGTAATCTTAAACCTCTGATAGAGGCGAGGAACCGTGGTCAAAAGATCAATACCTGAAGTAGTCGGCAAGGGGCATCCCACCCCAACCCGCCGCGAGAAGGAGGAAGCGCGTAAGCAGCCTCTCGTCTCTAGTGACCGTGCAGCCGCACGCAAAGCCTCCCGCGCGCAGCTACGGGTGCAGCGGGAGCGGGCTCGGATCGGAATGGCGGCCGGGGAAGAAAAATACCTTCCCTTGCGAGACCGTGGGCCGCAAAAACGTTATGTCCGTGATTACGTTGATGCGCGTTTCAGCATTGGTGAGCTTATGCTCCCGCTGATGTTTTTGGTGATCATACTGTCGGCTCTTCCGCTACCTGAAGTGCAGTTCATCGGATTCTTCGCACTGTGGGCCTTTTTCCTCGTAGCGGTTGTCGACGTGGTGATCCTTGGATTCATTCTCAACCGTAAGCTGGCCGCTAAATTCGGAGCAGACAAGGCCCAGAAAGTGCGCTGGTATGCCGCGATGCGTGCTCTCCAGTTGCGACTGATGCGGGTGCCGCACCCACAGGTCAAGCGGGGAAAGTTTCCCGTCTAGACTTTCTCCTTAGGGACACTCAGCTTGCGACATAGCGACTATGGCACACTAAGTCGATGACGATACCCGTGCTGTCCATCAGTGAACTGAGCAAGCATTACGGAGCAGGTTCCACGAGATTTGACGCGCTGACAGGGATATCGTTCGATATCACCGAAGGCGAGTCTGTAGTGATCGTCGGCAAGAGCGGCTCGGGCAAATCCACACTTATGCATATCTTGGCGTTGCTCGATAGCCCAAGCAGCGGGGAGCTGAGAATCGACGGCAAGGATGCTGCAACGCTCAAGGGAGCACGCCTCAACAAGCTGCGCAACCAAAGCTTCGGGTTCGTCTTTCAACAATTCTTTCTCACACCTAACACCACTGTGCTTGACAACGTTATGTTGCCCCTGAAAATCGCGGGAATCGGCTCCCGGCAGCGCAAAGAACGCGCGATGGCAACCCTCGACAGACTTGAGCTCTCGGATAAAGCCACGTCGAAGGCAATCGATCTCTCCGGCGGTCAAAAACAGCGGGTTGTAATCGCTCGAGCGCTCATCAACAATCCGCGCATCATCTTCGCCGATGAACCTACGGGGAACCTGGACTCAACGACCGGAACAGTTGTCGAAGATCTCCTGTTCGAACTCAACCGCACTGAGGGCATCACTCTGGTGACCGTCACTCATGACGAAGAATTAGCAGCGCGAGCACAGCGACGCATTGTGCTGAAAGACGGTCACATGATCAATGACGCCAGAAGCAGCACGCTGACAACATCGGAGGGCGAAATATGAAAACCATGGACCTCCTTGTGACTGCAATCAGCAATTCCTTTCGAAGTCGTTTACGTACCACGCTCACCGTTGTTGCGATTTTCATTGGGGCTTTCACCTTGACCCTCACCAATGGTTTGGGAGCCGGAATCAACAATTACATTGACAATCAAATCGCCTCCATCGGCGCACCCGATGTGATGAACATCACTAAACCCGTGGTCGCAAGCACACAGAATGAAGGCCCAAAACCCTACGAAGAGAACGGCCCCTCTGAGGTGTCAACCACTGTAGGACCACCGGGAACCACCGTGCTCGCTCTTACCGATGAGGACATTAGTACCATCAAAGCGGTGGAGGGGATCACTGCGGCTGAGCCGCTCGTCGCCGTGCGCCCCGACTACATTGAATATGCCAACTCGGGAAAGTTCCAACTTGCACTCAACCCACTGAGCGCCGGAATACGCATCGATCTGGCCGCAGGAAAGTTATTCGACAAAGGAACCCCCGAACTACAGATCATCTTGCCCACCACCTACATTACGGCTCTTGGTTACGCGAACAATGCCGAGGCTGTCGGTAGCACGGTGTCTATCGGGGTCACCAATGCTCTGCGCGAGCACAGCATTCTCAAGGCCACTGTTATTGGTGTTCAAGAACCCACGCTGTTCGGTGCCACCCCCAGCATCAATCCGGCACTCACCACTGCACTATACGATAGGCAAAACTCCGGAAAACCTACTGGTGTAGTTTCCGAATACTCCAGCGCAACCGCACGTTTCAATCCGAATGCCACGCCAGCCGAAATCGCCCAGCTCAAAGCCGACCTAGTTACCGAAGGTTTTGCTGGTACAACGGTTGCCGATCAAATTGGCACCTTTCAGGCCGTCATCGATGGCATCATTCTGGTGCTCAATGCCTTTGCTGTGATCGCTCTGCTGGCTGCAGGCTTCGGCATCATCAACACCCTACTCATGAGCGTTCAGGAACGCACACGCGAGATTGGCCTGATGAAGGCAATGGGGATGAGTTCCGGGCGCATCTTTACCTTGTTTAGCACTGAGGCGGTCTTTATTGGTTTCCTCGGCAGCGCCATCGGGGCCGGGGTTGCGATCCTTGTCGGTCGAATTACCAGTCGAGTACTCTCGGGCGGATTATTGAAAGATCTCGCAGGGCTGGAGATTCTTAGCTTCACGCCAATGGCGATTGTAAGTGTTCTGCTCCTGGTGATGCTAATCGCTTTCCTTGCCTCGGTGCTGCCGGCGTCGCGCGCTTCGCGCCAGAGCCCGATTACTTCACTACGGTATGAGTAAAAAATTCCTTCAGAAGGATACTCGCTATAACAGCTTTGCCAGACCACGATTAATCTGATACGCCCACAATGGACCCCGGTAAAGAAAACCTGTGTATCCCTGAACCAGGGTGGCACCAGCTGCGAGACGCTCAGCCACATCAGCGGGAGTCTCCACTCCTCCTACAGAAATGACACAAAAGTCCACCGGAACCACAGATCTGATCAGGCGAAGCAACTCTAGTGACCGAGATGCTAAGGGCCTCCCGGAAAGCCCACCAGCGCCCGCAGAATCTATGATGATGGAATCGGTCACCAAGCCTGATCGGTCCAGTGTCGTGTTTGTCGCGATGACACCGTCAAGCAGTTCTGCCGCCAGGGACGCGATGGCTTCAGCCTCATCGTCGGTTACATCCGGAGAAATTTTTACCAACACGGGTGTCGCGCCAGCAGCTCTCTTGACCGCAATAAGTAGTGGGCGCAGCTTCGCAAGTTCCTGCAGACCGCGCAGCCCTGGAGTGTTCGGCGAACTAACATTCACCACAAGATAGTCAGCAAGGGGGGCCAAAATCTGGGTGCTCGAAAGATAGTCGTTGATGGCGTCATCGACTCCAACAACACGTGACTTACCAATGTTGACCCCGATGATCGGGCGACGCTTCATTTTCCGTGCTCCAGCAATGACGATAGCCGCAGCAGCAGCGCCATGATTATTGAAACCCATTCGGTTGATCACCGCGCGATCCGGAATAAGCCTGAAGAGTCTCGGCTTGTTATTTCCCGGCTGCGGAAGAGCGGTAATCGTACCCACCTCAATATGGCCGAAACCCAATTGCCCAAGACCCCGGATTCCTGTCCCCGCTTTATCGAAACCTGCTGCCAACCCAAAAGGCGAATCGAAGGTCAAACCTAACGCTTGTACCTTCAACGAGTCGACCGGCCTGGTCAATCGACGCACCAGAGCACCGAGACCGACACGCGGAAACCACCGGATCACGCGGAACGCCACTGTATGAGCACGCTCAGGGTCGATACGCGCGAAGAAAACCCGGAAAATTAAGCTATACATGGCATGCCAAGGCTACCGGCTCTAACCGGCATCAGCCTGGTTCGCCGCCAGCACGACCAGAAAAGAGGGAACCCTCCGTCGGTATGGTCGAAGCATGATCAACACGGAGTAGAGCAATCGCAGCCTCGAAGTCTTCTAATGAATCGAAAGCTTGGTAAACACTAGCGAAGCGCAAATATGCTACCTCGTCGAGTTCCCGCAGTGGAGTGAGTATCGCCAGGCCGATGTCATTTGCATCGACCTGAGCTGCCCCAGTAGCTCTGATGCTCTCTTCAACTCGCTGCGCAAGCACAGCGAGATCGGTATCGGTAACAGGACGACCCTGGCATGCTTTGCGTACTCCAGAGACAATTTTTTCACGACTAAATAATTCAACCACGCCGTTACGTTTGATCACACTAAGGGAAGCGGTCTCCGTGGTGGAGAACCGGCGGCCACACTCAGGGCACTGGCGTCGACGTCGGATAGAGAGGCCGTCGTCACTTGTTCTTGAATCGATAACGCGGCTGTCGGGGTGTCGACAAAAAGGACAAAACATAGTCAGAACAGACTACCTCGGAGACGCTCTCGTGCCTGACCCAATATGAACTACCCAGCGACACGGGCCATCTCAGTGCTGCCGGAAGCGGGCCGCGACTGCTCCCCCATGAGCCGGCAAGTCCTCTGCGTCGCTCAGGGCAATGATGTGAGGACTAATCCACTCGAGGGCAGCTCGATCATAGTTGACCACCTGTTGCGGACGTAGGAACGTGTGGGCACCCAAACCCGAGGCAAAGCGCGACTGACCGCCGGTGGGCAGAACATGGTTAGAACCTGCAAGATAGTCACCCAAACTTACCGGGGAATGAGCTCCAAGAAAAACAGCTCCAGCGTTGTCGATCATCTCGAGTACGTTACCGGGGTCGGCGGTCTGAATTTCAAGATGTTCGGGGCCATAGGCATTACTCACGGCAGCAGCGGCCGCCATATCGGACACCAGCACGATTGCAGACTGCGAACCATTAATCGCATTCTGCACCCTAGCGCTGTGCCGAGCGGATACCATCAATTTTTCTACCTCAACCGAGACCGCCTGAGCTAATTGAGGTGAGTCGGTTACCAACACCACGGCGGCAAGTTCATCATGTTCGGCTTGTGAGATCAGATCGGTAGCGACGAGATGCGGATCAGCAGCGGAATCCGCAATCACCAGAATCTCAGTCGGACCAGCCTCGGAATCAATGCCAACCACGCCACGGACTAGTCGCTTTGCTGCTGCAACATAGATATTTCCAGGACCCGTGATGATGTCCACCGGGTCAAGGCCCAGACCGTTGACCCCGTAGGCAAGAGCACCGATTGCGCCCGCGCCACCCATTGCGTAGACCTCTTCGACACCGAGTAGACCCGCCGCTGCCAAAATTGTGGGGTGGACCATTCCGCCGAACTCCCGCTGAGCGGGAGAAGCAAGCGCTATCGACGACACCCCAGCAACCTGAGCAGGCACCACATTCATAACAACGCTTGATGGGTACACGGCCTTGCCACCGGGAACATAGAGACCAACACGGTGTATCGGTTGCCAGCGCTGGATGACCTGAGCACCCAGTCCGATTTCGGTTACCGTGGCCGTGGGAAGCTGCGCCTCAGTTGCCTGACTCACCCGCGTGATCGAGAGCTCTAGCGCTTCGCGCACAGTCGAGTCGAGAGATTCCACTGCGCGATCAATATGGTCGGAACTCATAGGGATGCGCTGAGGGCGCACTCCATCAAGGCGTTCAGCCTGGGCGAGCAATGCCTCAGCTCCCTGCTCACGCACCTCATCGATGAGCTGGGCTGCCACCGAGGAGGCAGCAGAAACATCAATAACGGCACGAGGAACGGCTCGCGAGAGCTCAGCTCGAGTGGACGGAAGATGACGCAGATCAATGGTGTGAATCATGGCTTCACCATGTTAGTTGGCCGAGGGGAATGAACACCGAGGAAAAAGAGGCATGATGGATATTGAAATATGAATACAACATCCAAGCCCCAGAATACTGCTCATGATCACCAGTCTGATCTGCCGATGTCGCACGCGGCTGTTGTTGTGGATGGGCTTGACGCGTTCAAGCGTGCTTTCCGCCGACACGCCGCCGGTGTCGCTGTTGTTACCGCCCTGATGCCGGATGGCACAGCCACCGGTTTCACCGTGACCTCTCTCGCATCCCTCTCTGCAGTACCGCCGCTCGCGACCTTCAATATGGCACAGGCCGCCAGTTCGTGGGCGGCAATGACCGCAGGAAACCGGATTGCCATTCACACGCTAGGACCACGCTCTCACCATCAGGCCCAGCGGATGGCAGCCGACCATACAGCACGTTTCATCGGAGATCACTGGCACCCCGGACCCGCAGGAGTCCCACTCCTTGCTGATGTCACAGCCTGGATGGTCGGCAGCATCATTGAGGTGCATCCTGTGCGCAATAGTGCCGTCATCGTTGTTCACATCCAAGAAGGCTCACTGGGCGACGAGGACGAGGCGCTGCTCTACCACGAACGCAGCTACTTTCGGCCAGGAACCCCGGTGACAACACAGGATTAGGCCAAGCAGTGCGGGCCGAGAAGAGTTTTCAACTCACCATAGAGATCGGCTGAGACCGTCACAGGGTAAGGAATATCAAAAACACGTGCAACATCACCCCTAATCAATTTTAAGCGCACTTCGTTGACTCCCGCATGCCGAGTCAGCACATCATTGAGCGCAGAAACCACATCGGTAGTGGCTCGCATCTCTTGCACCGCAATGACGAGCGGCCCGGATCCGAGAGCTGATCCCGTGTCGGGGGTGAACATACTGACGGCATGAAGATTCATGCCGTCATCGCGGACACTCACCCTTCCGCGCACCACAACGATTGCATCGTTGAGAAGAGCAGATGAAAATTCTTGGTAAGTCTTGCCAAGGAACATCACTGTGATCTCGCCGGCAAAATCCTCCACTGTGACAATTCCATATTGGTTACCACTGTTACGTGCGACTCGATGCTGAACACTCGTGATGAGACCAGCGATACTGACATGCTCACCATCGCCTGCGACATCCCCTCCCAGGATTTCGGTAATGGATGCTGTCTGATTTTTTGCAAGCGTGAGCTCCAGCCCGGCAAGTGGATGGTCCGAAACGTACAACCCGAGCATCTCACGTTCAAATGCAAGTTTATCTCGCTTATTCCATTCTGGCCGATCTGGGACCTGCTCCACCTGGTTCGGTTCATCCCAGAGACTGTCGAAATCGAAGCCGACCTGGCCGTTGGCTTCAGCCCGTTTCTCGCTTGCTGCACTATCAACAGCATTCTCATGAATTTCGACAAGCGCTCTGCGCGCAGCACCAAGGGAATCGAAGGCACCCGCCTTAATCAACGATTCAACGGTGCGTTTATTGGTGACCTGAAGCGGAACCTTGCGCAAAAAATCATAGAAAGAGGTGAATCTTCCCTTTTCTTCGCGCGCCCTCGAGATAGCCTCAACCACAGCAAAGCCCACGTTGCGCACAGCTCCAAGCCCAAAGCGAATATCGCCTCGACTGCCGGTCGATGGCACCGCGGTAAAATCGACGGACGACTCATTGACATCAGGCGCAAGCACCTTGATTCCCATCCGACGGCACTCGCTGAGGTACATTCCTAGCTTGTCTTTAGAGTCACCAACACTCGTGAGCAGCGCTGCCATGTACTCTGCTGGATAATTGGCCTTGAGGTAGGCAGTCCAGTAACTCAGCACACCATAGCCAGCACTGTGCGCCTTATTGAAGGCGTAATCAGCAAAGGGTAAGAGAGTTTCCCATAAAACCTTTACCGCCTCGGTGCTGTAGCCGTGGGAAACCATTCCCCTTTCGAAGTCGGCGAACTGCTTATCGAGTTCACTTTTCTTCTTCTTCCCCATGGCACGCCGCAGCACATCAGCTTGTCCGAGTGAAAACCCCGCAACCTTCTGAGCGACCGACATCACCTGCTCTTGGTAAACAATCAGCCCAAAAGTGGTTCCGAGAATCTCGCGCAGTGGCTCCTCAAGCTCTGGGTGGATAGCGTCGATTTTCTGCAGCTTGTTTTTGCGTAGGGCATAGTTGGTATGAGAGTTCATCCCCATAGGCCCCGGACGATAAAGCGCAATCACCGCCGAGATGTCCTCAAAGTTGGTGGGCTTAAGTTGCTTGAGCAGCGCGCGCATCGCACCACCATCCAGCTGGAAGACTCCGAGTGTCTCGCCACGGGCGAGTAGCTCATAAGTCGGCTGATCGGCGTCAAGGTCAAGATCTTCGATAACAAGGGCGGTACCGGTGTTTGCCTCGATCATCCGCAAAGCATCCTCAATGACCGTGAGGTTTCGGAGCCCCAAGAAATCCATCTTGATCAGCCCCAGCGACTCCAGCGGAGGCTGATCAAATTGAGTGATGATAGCGCCATCATCTTCACGCTTCATAATCGGCAAAACATCGATCAGAGGCTCGGCTGACATGATCACACCGGCGGCGTGCACACCCCACTGACGCTTGAGGTTCTCGATGCCCTGTGCGGTCTCAAAGACTCGTGCCGCTTCGTCATCTGTCTCGATAAGAGCACGAATATCAGCCGCCTCTTTGTAGCGCTCAGAGTCTGTGTTGTGAATATCACTGAGCGGCATGTCCTTGCCCATTACGGGTGGCGGCATCGCCTTAGTCAGCTTCTCACCCACCGAGTAGGGCATACCCAAGACCCTGGATGAATCTTTGAGGGCCTGCTTCGCCTTAATAGTTCCATAAGTAACAATCTGAGCCACCCGGTCGTCACCGTATTTTTCGGTGACATAGCGAATAACCTCAGGACGACGACGATCATCAAAATCAACGTCAACATCGGGCATGGACACCCGCTCAGGATTCAGGAACCGCTCGAAAATCAGACCGTGAGCAAGGGGATCAAGTTCGGTGATTCCCATGGCATACGAGGCCATTGAGCCGGCGGCTGAGCCGCGGCCTGGTCCCACCCTGATTCCCTGTTCTTTTGCCCACGATATGAAATCTGCGACCACGAGGAAGTAACCGGGGAACCCCATCTGCGTGATGACATCAACCTCATAATTGGCCTGCGCCAGGTGTGCTTCGGAAGGACCAGCAGCGAAACGCCTGCGCATTCCCCTAGCCACTTCCTTCCGAAACCAACTCGCTTCAGTTTCACCGTCAGGTACCGGAAACCTGGGCATTAAATCGCGATGCTCAAAACTCACTTCGCAACGTTCAGCGATCAGCAAGCTGTTATCACATGCTTCTGGATAGTCGCGAAAAAGATGCCGCATCTGTGCAGCAGTTTTCAGATAAAACTCGTCTGAGTCGAATTTAAAACGGTTGGGATCATCGAGGGTAGATGCGGATTGAACGCAGAGCAACGCAGCATGCGCAGTGGAGTCATGAGCGTGTGTGTAATGCAGATCGTTGGTTGCAACGAGAGGAAGATCAAGCTCGTGTGCAAGCCGCACGAGATCAGCCATCGTGCGCTTCTCAATCTCGATGCCGTGATCCATAATTTCGGCATAGAAATTATCAGCACCGAAGATATCTCTGAAATCGGATGCCGCTTGCTTGGCTTCAGCATACTGACCAAGTCTTAACCGTGTTTGCACTTCACCACCAACGCAACCGGTCGTCGCAATAATGCCCTTGCTATAACGACTTAAGAGCTCGCGATCCATCCGAGGCTTGAAGTAGAAGCCCTCGATCGACGCCAAAGACGACAATCGAAACAGGTTATGCATCCCTTGGTTGTTCTCGGAAAGCAGCGTCATATGCGTGTAGGAGCCCGAACCTCCTACGTCATCTTGGTTATGGTGATCCTGCCCCCACCGCACCCGTGTCCTATCGGTTCGCGCAGTGCCAGGGGTGATGTATGCCTCAGTTCCGATAATGGGCTTAATCCCCTGAGCAGTGGCCTGCTTCCAGAACTCGTATGCCCCAAACATATTGCCATGATCGGTAATGGCCACTGCCGGCATTTTTTCGGCAGAAACGGCCTCAATCAAGGGCGCTATGCGCGCAGCACCATCCAGCATCGAATATTCGCTGTGAACATGAAGGTGCACAAAAGAATCTTGGGATGCCACGGGACCTCTTCGCTAGTTCGAGGGATACCACTAAACCTTAAGCCAGAGTCAGTCGTCCGGAAAACTGGCGCGCCTCACTCTCCGCGCAGGACAACAAGGGCGGACTCAAGATCGCTCGGATACGAGCATTCATAGTCGACAGCTACTCGTGAGGCAGGATGTTCAAAACTGAGCCGCCGAGCGTGCAACCACTGACGACTAAGCCCCAGTCGCGCCGAAAGCAGAGGGTCAGCCCCATACATGGCATCACCCACACAGGGATGACGTTGCGCTGCCATATGAACCCGAATCTGATGAGTGCGACCAGTCTCAAGCTCGATCTCAAGGAGTGCGGTGGAGCGGAATGCCTCCACAGTCTCGTAGTGTGTGATGCTCGCCTTGCCCCCTGAGGTCACAGCAAACTTCCAGTGAGCCCCAGGATGGCGGCCAATTGGCGCGTCAATTGTTCCCCTCAAAGGGTCCGGATGGCCTTGCACCACGGCGTGATAGACCTTGTGAACCTTCCGATCATGGAACGCTCGCTTGAGAGCCGTGTAAGCAAGTTCAGTTTTGGCGACTACCATAAGGCCGCTCGTACCCACATCGAGTCTGTGCACAATTCCCGCCCGCTCGGGAGAGCCTGATGTCGATATCGTAAAGCCCGCGCCCGCCAGAGCTCCCAACACTGTCGGCCCTTCCCAGCCTACCGAAGGGTGAGCGGCTACCCCTGCTGGCTTATCGATCACAATAATGTCATTGTCATCCCACACAATTCCCAGATTCTCGACGATCATCGGGGTAATCGTCGGTTCCGCTTTTGATGTCCACGACACCTCTAGCCATGCTCCAGCGGAAAGCCGGTCAGATTTAGCTAAGACCTGACCGTCGAGCTGCGCTCCCCCCGCCTCAACAACCTGAGCCGCGAATGTTCGTGAAAAGCCTAGAACTTTTCCCAGAGCAGAATCCACACGCTCTCCAGCAAGACCATCTGGCACAGCAAAATTACGGGATTCCATCACGCATTCCGCGGTCTCACGGCACGGGATCGTGCACAGCGGAACCTGGTGCACCGAGTGACTTTCGGGAACGCTGTCCGTCAAACCCAACGCCCAGAATTGTCAAGAAAATAAACATCCCCATACTCAGCACAATCGCTACATCCGCCACGTTGAAAATTGCTGGAAATGCGTACACCTGGATGAAGTCGACTACATGTCCAACTCCGAAACCAGGAGGACGAGTAAGACGGTCAGTGAGGTTACCGAGGTTTCCCCCCAGTAACATACCGAAGAGCACCGCCCAGGCGAGCGAACGGATGCGACGAGCGAACCAGACAATAACCAGAGCAACGACGACGGCAATAATGGCAAACAACCACGTTGCGCCACTACCCAGAGAAAAGGCCGCCCCAGGATTTTCTACATAGTGGAACCGCAGTAGGTTGCCAAGAACCTCAACGGGTTTCCCTAAGGTCAGATTGTTGACAACAAAAATTTTGCTGAGGCGATCAAGTATGTAGGCGGACACAGCGACAACAGCCAGTATGACGAGGGGCCGCAAAACGCCCGCCCGCACACTGACTGTCGCAGGCTGTGATTCAGCTTCCGGCAAAACCTGGGAAGTTCACAGAGGTCTGTGGAACGTCAGGAGAAGGACGATCTGTCACTGCGGAAGCATCAACGAAATCAGCACCCTTCGCCCCGACATTATTAGCAAATCCTGCGGCCCGCGCATTAGTCGATGAGGTCAGAACATTGCCAGCGCTGTCGAGCTCCCGGAGCTGGCCTTCAATATATCCCTTCAACTTTTGGCGATATTCACGCTCAAAGTTACGAAGCTCTTCAACCCTGTGCTCTAACTGCTGCCTTTGCTGATCAAGCGACTCAATCTGTGCCCGGTGACCGCTCTCGGCCTCAGCAACGATTCGAGCGGCGGCTGCATGCCCCTCCGCGACAAGAGCATCACGCTTCTCGACGCCCTCGCGGACGTGCTCCTCATGCAGTCGTCGAGCAAGGACAAGAAGATTATTTGTTCCACCGGTATCGAGACCATCGGCTGTCGGACCAGCGGCAAGAGCAGGTAGCGCTGGCACAGCAGGAGCAGAGTCCGGAGTAGAAATCGTGGCGACCTGAGAAGATTGCGCAAAACCCGGCTGCGCAGAAACCGGCTGTGCGCCGGAGCGCTGCAAGTCATTAAGACGCGAGTCGTTAGCAACGAGACGCTGACGAAGCTCTTCGTTTTCTTGGTTGAGTCGACGCAGTTCTACGACCACCTCATCGAGGAAATCGTCGACCTCATCTTGGTCGTAACCCTCACGAAACTTTGTCGGTTGGAACCGTTTATTAACCACATCTTCTGGAGTCAACGCCATAGCTGCCACCTCACACTCTTTCTGTTGTTAGCGGGACCGTAAGCCACACGTAATATTCAGCCAACGCGCGCCACTCTTTTTATAAGAGAAGCACAGTAGTCCCACGTAATTCTCTTCAAGAATACAGCGATAAACCTAGTTGACGAATCCTGAGACAAAAGCATTGAGAATAATTACCGCGATCATGACGATGCTCCAAGCAAAGTCGAGGGTGATGCCTCCCATTTTTGCCGGAGGAATAAACCGCCGAACCGCCTTGAGGGGCGGATCGGTGATGGTAAACACCGTTTCAGCGATAACGAGCAAGACACCCGTGGGTCTCCAGCTCCGCGCAAAGGTTCTCGCGAGGTCGAGAAAAAATCTCGCCCACATCATGATCAAAAATATTGTTAAAGCAATAGAGAGACCAAGGGCCAGGAAATAAAGAGGTGATGCTTCTGTCACCCCTCAAGACTACTGGTGAGCAAAGAACGAGGCCTCCACATCGGACTCAACTTCGGCATGCTCACCACTGACCGCCACATGAGCCGGCGACAACAGGAAAACCTTACTGGTCACGCGCTCAATTTTTCCGTAAAGCCCTTGCGAAAGTCCGCTAGCAAAATCAATCAGACGGCGCGCATCTTGCTCGCTCATCTGCGAGAGGTTGATGATAACGGGTATACCTTCACGAAAATTTTCGGCGATAACCTGGGCATCTTTGTACTGACGTGGGTGTACCGTGAGGATCTCATTCATCTCATTCGGAGCCAGCTTGGTGGTCGCAGAGCGGCGCATCGGTGTGACCGGGGCACGGTTTGGAGCGGCAACGGAAGTGTTGTGCGGAACCGGGGCCACTGGAGCGGGAGACGACTGCTCGTATTCATAGTCCTCATCAGCGAGCCCCAAGTAAACCATGGTCTTGCGCAGTGGATTTGCCATTTTATTCCTCCGAGTGATGACGCTTATAGTGTGAGATTAACCGGCTTCGGGTCGTTTACCCGTGATTGCCGCTCCAATGCGCAGGTGTGTCGCTCCTTCAAGAATTGCCTCACGGTAATCGGCAGACATACCCATCGAGATAGCAGAAGCTGTCGGCAGAAGCTCCGTCAACTGCTCAGACAGGGCGCGTACCCTCGCAAAGGCCGCACGTGGTTCGACCTCTCGTGGTGCCACAGCCATCACACCACGCAGCACTAATCCCTTAATATCGTGCACCCGCTCGGCAATAGTGAGAATTTTCTCAGGACTAATGCCACCGCGCTCGCGATCATCAGAGAGATTGACCTGCAAAAAAACCTCACGCAACCGCATAGAATGCCCTGAGTCGCTGAGCTTATCAACGAGAGCGTCGCGATCAAACGAATGGAGAACATCACTGTATGCGGCAACCTGGCGGGCTTTATTCGATTGCAACTGTCCGATAAAATGCCACACCGCATCGAGATCTTCAAGCTGTGTGATCTTGGGGCACGCCTCCTGATGTCGCGATTCACCGAAATCTCTCACGCCAAGCGCAAACAATTCTCGTACTAACTTCACCCCGTGAAACTTCGTCACCACAATTGTGGTGACGCCTGAGGGGTCACGGGAGGCCTCCCTAGCGGCATCCGAGACGGTGTCTCGAACCCGCCACAAACGCTCTATTAACGAACCGTCTGAGTCCACGACACAACCAAGATTCTGCGCACCAGCAGTTTTTACTTCAAAAAATCGGGGATGTCGAGATCGGAATCTTCGTCGTCAAAACTGCGGTCAACAGGCGCAGCCCGCACCAGACTCGGCTCCGGACTCCACGGTTGTGTTTCAGCTAACGGTGGCTGTTGGGCATCATGTACAGCAGCCGAGTTGTCAGATCGAGAATCATCCGGAGTGACGTAATTGGTGCGACGCGCCGTTGCCGTTTTAACCGGAGGCGTTCCACCATCGAAGCCAGCAGCAATCACGGTGACGCGGACTTCGTCACCAAGGGTGTCATCAATAACAGCGCCAAAAATGATATTGGCTTCAGGATGCACGGCCTCTTGAACTAAGCGTGCTGAGTCATTAATCTCAAAAATCCCGAGGTTGGATCCGCCCTGAATAGAGAGCAAAACGCCGTGTGCCCCCTCAATAGAGGCCTCAAGAAGAGGCGATGCCACAGCAAGCTCAGCGGCTTTGATTGCGCGATCTGCACCACGAGCTGAACCAATGCCCATCAATGCAGACCCGGCACCCTGCATAACCGACTTCACATCAGCAAAGTCGAGGTTGATCAATCCCGGTGTGGTGATGAGATCAGTAATGCCCTGCACACCAGCCAACAAGACCTGATCAGCAGTCGCAAAAGCCTCAAGCATGCTGATTCCGCGGTCACTAATTTCGAGCAATCGATCATTGGGTACGACAATGAGAGTGTCAACCTCGTTTTTGAGGCTATCAACACCGATTTCGGCCTGCGATGAGCGACGCTTACCTTCGAACCCAAAAGGTTTTGTGACGACACCGATAGTCAGCGCACCAATAGACTTAGCGATCCGCGCGACAACGGGGGCACCACCGGTACCGGTACCACCTCCTTCTCCCGCGGTAACAAAGACCATGTCGGCCCCGGCAAGGGCTTCTTCGATTTCTTCTGCATGATCTTCCGCAGCACGCCGACCCACCTCGGGATCTGCTCCAGCACCCAAGCCCCGAGTCAATTCACGGCCTACATCAAGCTTGACATCGGCATCACTCATCAGCAACGCCTGAGCGTCGGTGTTGATGGCGATAAACTCGACACCCCGAAGGCCGAGCTCAATCATCCGGTTGACAGCGTTAACACCGCCGCCACCTATACCTACGACCTTGATTACCGCGAGGTAATTCTGGTTTGATGTCACGTTCCGGCCTCCGCTGCACCTGCATTTATATACCGTGAACCAAGCAACCTTCAACTTCAACTTGAAGTGTAAAGTTATGCTCAGTATGTATTTCCTGTGATGAGGTTAGGTCGGTCGAGACCTCAGATGCTGCAACAAAGCCAGCGTGTCGGATGTCTAGCGGCGACGAAAGACACCATTACCGGGGGCTGAAACATCAAAGACGCCCGGTTGTGCTGGATCGGTAACCCGAATCAGCGCCATAAGCAGGATGGCTTTCTTCTCAGATTGCTCAGCACTTCCCCAGGTGACCCCTTGCCCCACTCCGGTCAACACTAGGGAGACATCATCCTGGGTAGTAGCAGAAACGCTCTCGACCTGTGCCAGCATCTCAGGAGGAAGCGCCAACAGCACCGCAACCATAGACTGGAAGGCAGAGCTCGAAACATCCCCACCCGGTAAGTTCAGCAAAGGAACTCCGGGGATTCGCTCAACTGATTGCTGCACAACAACACCGGCTGGATCAACAAGGGCAAACATCGCACCGTCCTGAACCGACGCCACAGGTGATCGTTCGGTGATACGGATAACCAGGGTGTCAGGAGGAACGATCTGCGTAACATAGCTTCGAATCAACGGAAATGCCGTCAGATCTTTTGTGATGACGTCAAAGTCAACCAATGCCAAGGGCGTACCAAGCTGGCCGTCAACAGCTGAGCGAACCTCGGCAGCATCGATTCGAGATGTTCCCTCGATGCTGATCGTCCGCAAGGCGAGAAGTGGCGAGTAGACTGCGACAAACACGAGAGCAAGGAGAGTTAGCACAAGACCTCCCAGGATGGCGAAAGTCATCATGCGATGACGGGCACGCCGGGTAAAACGTCGTATCTCGGCCCGCTCAAACCTGCGCCGCAGGCGGGCGGCTCTACGTGCATCCGCACGAATCATCACATCAGCGTGGGTCCTGTGACGAAATCCTCTGAGAAACACACGAGGTAACCGATGCGACTCAGCTCGGTCAGCGATGGCACCGCGCGGCTCTGCAATGACCGGCTTAGCTACCTGCGGAACATTCTTAAAAGATTTGCGACTTTCTCGTTTTGATGGTGACTTTCTGGGCTCCTGGTCAAAACCTTCTGGGCGTTTCACGAACGCCTAATCATTCGGCCCTGCAACAAGCGCGGCAAGCAGTTGCGGAACGATTCGGTAAACATCTCCACAACTGAGAGTCATGATGAAGTCCCCTTCGCGGGCTATCGCGGCAGCGCGATCAGCTGCGTGCTGCCAATCAGGAAGATAATCCACACGAGTCGAATCAGTGAATTGTTCAGACACTAGTGCGCCGGTCACACCCGGAATCGGATCCTCTCTCGCCCCAAAAACATCAAGAATGATCGTATGGTCGGCGAGCTTTTCATAGACTTGGGCAAAATCCGCTGCCATGGCTTGAGTTCTGCTGTAGAGATGAGGCTGGTGAACAGCAATGATTCTTCCGTTACCCACAACACTACGCGCCGCTAAAAGCGCAGCAGATACCTCGGTCGGATGATGAGCGTAGTCATCATAAACACCGACACCACGAACAGTGCCATGGTGCTGAAAACGTCGTTCTGTGCCAGCGAAGCCCGCTATCGCCGCCAACGAAGCGCTCGGATCGTAACCCAAACCGACCAGCACACCAAAGGCACCAGCAGCATTCAGTGCATTGTGATGACCAGGAACAGCAAGTCGCGTGGAGTAATCCTGGCCAGACCAACTTATGGTGAACGCTACAGAGCCCGCGGTGACGATGGAATGAACGCGAACATCTGCTGCGGCATCCTCGCCAAAGGTCATGACTCGTGGATGATCAAGCGACTCGATAACCCGTCGAGCGCCCGGATCATCGCTGGAAACAACAACTAATTCACTGGCCCGCTGCGCAAAAGCGACAAAGGCAGCATCAAAAGCGGCATGATCACCGTAGTAGTCAAGATGATCAGCATCGACATTGGTGATAAGAGCAACTGCGGTGTCGTACAACAAAAAGGAGCCATCAGACTCATCTGCTTCAACAACAAATAACTCGCCTGAACCTCGAGAAGAACTGTGCCCCAAAGACTGAATCACTCCACCATTGACGAAGCTTGGATCGGCGTCCAGCGCGAGAAGAGCCGTGATGATCATGCCCGTTGATGTTGTTTTTCCATGAGCTCCTGCAACGGAAATCAACCGCTGACCATTGATGAGCCAAGCCAAGGCCTGCGACCGATGCAGCACAGGAATTCCACGACGCATCGCCTCAAGATACTCAGGATTGTCAGCCCACAGCGCACCGGTATAGACAAGAGCATCAGCGTTGCCAAGCTGAGCCGCATCATGACCGATATCCACCCGCGCGCCGAGATCGCGCAGAGCTATGGTGTTGTGGTTTTCTGAGCGATCCGAACCGGTGACCAGATGGCCAGAGGCGATAAACAAACGAGCGATGCCGCTCATTCCGCTCCCGCCGATACCAACGAAATGAACAGATCCCAGTTTGGCGGGTAGTGGCATTGTGAGGTCAGGAGTAATCATTAGATCTAATTTTAGCCTTCGGTCACGATGCAGCGAGCGCACGGCGGATCAAAGCAAGCATGCGATCTGTCCCGTCCAACACACCTACAGTCGCGATACGTACAGCCATATCTGCAATAGTCGCGCGACTACGCAACAGTGGGACAAGCTCGGCGGCGACCCACCCCGGGGTGAACCGAGCATCGTCGACAACAATCGCGCCACCCGCGCGCACTGCACCACGGGCGTTAAACCGTTGCTCACCATTGCCGACCGGGTACGGCACAAAGACAGCAGGGATGCCAAGAGCTGCGACCTCGGCAACGGTCGAAGTCCCAGCACGACCTAGCGTGAGATCCGCAACTGCCAAGGTGAGATCCATGCGGTGCGCGTAGCGCAACAAAACATAGCCCGCTAATTTTGGGTCTTCTACAGCGTCGCGATACTCACCAGTAACATGAATAACTTGCCAGCCTGCACCAAGAATCAAGGTGATCGCTTCTGAAATAGTGGAGTTGATACTCCGAGCCCCCGAGGAACCGCCCGTCACCAGCAGGGTAGGTTTCCCCTCATCAAGGCCAAAAACCCGAATCCCCTCTCTGCGGGCGTCAAATCGGTCAAGTTGTTCAATCTCACGACGCAAAGGCATACCGACAAACTGCCCTCCACGAATCGCAGTTCCCGCAAAAGCCACCCCCACAAAGCTGGTAAGTAAGGCACCCATCCGATTAGCGATACCCGGGCGCGCATTGGCTTCATGAATAACCAGCGGAATGTGCTCGGCGCGTGCCGCAAGATAGGCCGGGGCAGCAACATACCCACCGAAGCCAACCACGACATCCACATTGCGCTCACGAATGATATCGCGCACCGCAGTGATAGTGCCCTTGAGTGCGCCGGGGAAAGCAAGAAGCGATGCAGTGAGTCGACGGGGCAAGGGTACGCGGGCAATGGTGAGCAACTCATAACCACGCTCAGGAACCAAACGTGCCTCTAGCCCCTCCGTAGTGCCGAGCACAAGGATGATGGCCTGCGGTTCACGTTCGCGTAGACGATCAGCAACCGCCAGCAACGGGTTAACATGTCCAGCAGTTCCGCCTCCGGCGAGAAGGTACGTCGTCATGACCGGGAACGCAGTCGTTGCACAGCCATCAGCCGCGAACGCTCCGCAGGGCTCTGCAGGGTGGTCTCCGTCGAGCTATCGGATTGCGTGCGGGCGAACGAAAGGACAATACCAATTCCGAGCAAATTAGCGATCAGGGCCGTCCCTCCCGCTGAAATAAGGGGAAGAGGAACACCGAGAACGGGAAGAACACCCAGCACTACTGCAATATTGACAAAGGCTTGGCCAATAACCCAGACCATGACCCCGGCAGTGGTAATACGGGCGAAATTATCTTTACTGGCACGAATAATCCTAATAAAGGCAATGGCCAGAACGACAAAGAGCAGCAACAACAACAACGCCCCAATAAGGCCAAACTCTTCGCCGATAATCGCGAAAATATAATCGCTACTGGCCGCGGGTAACCAGTTCCATTTGGCAACTGAATTACCCAGACCCTGACCAAACCAGCCTCCTGCAGCAAGAGCCCAGTTAGCGTGTTCTGGCTGCCAGCAGTATCCGGACAAATCTTCCGGTGTACAGCCGCTTAACCACGTATCAATGCGCGAGGTTCGCGAAGAATTTGCCTTCGACAACAGGAAGCCAAAAAACACAATGGCCCCCACCCCCACAAGCAGAAACTTGAACTTCACACCGGCAAAGTACAGCGCACCAAACAAGATCATTACCATGACCGCTGCGGTACCGAGATCGCCGCCGATCAGAACAAGTCCAATCGCAAGCCCCCCGAAGGGTGCAATCGGAATAAGAACATGCCTCCAGTCTCCGAGCAAGTCGTTTTTGGTTGATAAGACCCAGGCAACCCAGACAATAAGAGCAATTTTGACAAACTCGGAAGGTTGCGCCGTGAAGTTCCCAATACCAATCCAGTTGCGATTACCCCCGGAGTCGATACCAATGCCCGGGACAAACACCAGCAGCTGCATACCAGCGGCGATCATTAACATGGGCCATGCCCAGCGCTTCCACAAGTGTGGAGACAAGCGTGAGGCGATCAGCATGAGGGGAATGCCCACCACGGCGAAGAGCCCTTGCCGACTAAAGCGACCGAAAAACCCCTGGTCACCGGTATAGGACTCAATTGTCGACGAGGAGAGCACCATAACAAGACCAAAGATCACGAGAAAAAGTGTCACGCCGAGCAAAAGAACATAGTTACTGTTCTGCGCCACAAAAAGCCGCCGCAACGGAATCCTGGCGAAAACAGGGTGAGCTAAAGACTTATCCGCAGGTATCGGCGAACGACGACCACCAGAAGCATTCTGCTTAGTGCGGACTGGCCGTGGATGACTTAGGGTCTTCGGATTCGATGACTGCGGATACCGCGTGGTTGCCATCCGATTCACCTCCTAGGTAGTCATTCACCGCTGTCACAAACCGAGTACCGCGATCAGCATAATCAGTGAACTGATCCATAGACGCCGCAGCTGGGGCGAGCAAAACCGTGTCACCGTCCAGCGCGACCTCTACAGCACAGCGAATTGCCTGTGGCATCACCTGATTAGTTTCTGTGGCAAGGACTTCGAACACCGGCACCTTTGGCGCGTGTCGCGCTAATGCTTTAAGCACGGGCTCGCGATTGCTCCCCAGAACAACAGCGGCTCGAAGCCGGGATGCATGCGTGTTGACTAGTGCCGAGAGATCAACACCCTTGGTGAGACCACCCACGAGCCACACAATGTGCTCACAAGAACGTAAGGCAGCGTCGGCAGCGTGCGGATTGGTAGCTTTGGAATCGTTGATCCATAGGACTCCACCCGCCGAGCCCACAACCTCCATCCGATGATGGTCTACTCGAAAACTTAACAACGCTGTGGCGACTACCGCGACCGAGACCCCAGTGCAGCGCGCAAGTGCGCACGCCGCCAGAACGTTGGCAACCATATGTGCGCTGGCGAGCCCCACGGTGGCAAGTTCTCCGCGCGTACTCAACTCCAGCGCGGTGTGATGACGATCATCGCCGAAAGCCCGATCAAGGATGAGATCATCAACGATCCCCAGATCGCTGGGGCCAGGAGAATCAAGCCCAAAGCCGATGGCGCGGCATCCTTCCTGCACCTCGGCTTCTTCAACCATGTGCAGTGTGGCGTGATCGGCCCGGTTGTAAACACAGGCAAGTTTTGTGTTGGCGTACACAGTTGACTTGGCTGCCATATAAGCCTCCCGACTACCATGCCAATCAAGGTGGTCGTCAGCAATATTGAGGCAGACACTAGCTAAAGGATGGATCGCGCCCGGCCCGGTGCGCGGCATCCAATAGAGCTGAAAGCTCGATAACTCGACCACAATCATCTCGTAGCTCTCGGGATCTCGGATCGCATCAAGTACGGGAATCCCAATGTTTCCGGCAGGTACCGCTCGAACACCGCCAGCAGCAAGCAAGTGTGTTGTGAGCTGAACGGTTGTGGTCTTGCCATTGGTTCCCGTAACAACGATCCACTCGGCTGACTTTGCATTTTTATCCCGCAGGCGCCAGGCCAATTCGATATCCCCCCAGATCGCCGTGCCGCGAGCCCGCGCCCACGCCACGAGTGGATGATCTGGGCCAAAACCTGGTGACACAATCACGAGTTCTGGATCAAAAACATCAAGCTCAGCCGGAACCTCATGGATCTCCGTTGTCAGACAAAGGTCTCCACCAATTACTTCGAGCATCTGCTGACGCAGCTCACTCGCTTGTGCTGCCACGACCATTACAGCGGATCCCAATTCACGCAGCGTATCTGCGGCAGCAAAGCCGGTAACGCCGAGCCCGAACACAGCAACCCGCACACCGCTCCAATCGGCATGCCAGCTTATAAGATCATCGAAATTACGCACAGCTACCGGTTGACCCATTCGAGATAAAAAACACCAACTCCCGAGGCCACGAACAGCGAGGCGATGATCCAAAACCTCACGACAACAGTAATCTCAGCCCAACCCTTGAGCTCAAAATGATGGTGCAGCGGGCTCATGAGGAAAATTCTTTTACCTTTCGTGAGTTTGAAATATGCGCGCTGCAGGATCACTGAGCCGGTCACGACCAAGAAAAGTCCACCAATCAGAACGAGCAACAACTCGGTGCGAGAGAGGATAGCGAGGGCAGCCAAAGCACCTCCGAGACCCAAAGATCCAGTATCTCCCATAAAAATTTGCGCAGGAGATGTGTTGTACCAGAGAAAGCCGACGAGGCTACCAACAATGGCTGCCGCTATCACAGCAAGGTCGAGAGGGTCACGCACGTTGTAGCAGTAGCTGAAGTCTTCCGGCTGAAGCCTCTCGCTATAACAAGCCTGATTATTCTGCCAAAAACCAATGAAAATATAGGCCGAAAGGGCAAAAATTGAGGCACCGCTGGCAAGACCATCAAGACCATCCGCAACGTTGACCCCGTTAGATGTACTGACGATGATCAGGGTCGACCATAAGGCGAAGGCGATACCAGCGCCCACCAATCCGAAAGTGGCAAAATCAAGCCACGGGATGTCACGGACAAAAGAAATCATGGTCGAAGCGGGCGTCAGCTTATGCTCGTCAGGGAAATTAAGCGCGAGAGCCGAAAAAATACCCGCGACAACAACCTGGCCGAGAACTTTAGACCAACCGCCCAGGCCAAGGCTGCGCTGGTTGTGAGTTTTGAGAAAATCGTCGATGAAACCAACGGCACCGAGGCCGACCATCAGGAATATAACCAAGGCACCAGTCAGGGTCATCTCGGTGTTAAACATCGCATGACCGAAGACATACCCCACTACGGAACCAAGGATGAAAACAAGTCCACCCATTGTCGGAGTACCACGCTTGGAGTGATGAGCCTGCGGCCCATCGTCACGAATGAATTGTCCCCACTTGAGCCGGTTGAAAAGCCTGATAAAGAGAGGAGTTGAGAATAAAGTGAAAATCAAGCCGGTCGCGCCGGCAGCGAGAAGGACAATCATGTATCGATCCCAGCTAGTCGGTCACCGAGAAAACGAAGACCGGCAGATTTCGAAGACTTAACCAAAACAACATCTCCGCGTCGAAGGGTATTACTCAGCACCGCATGAGCTTCATCAGCCGTATTAACGAGAATCGACTCCCCATCCCACGAACCCTCAAGGCCAGCAGCATGGTGAATACGGCGAGCAGCGTGACCAACCACAAGCAGTTGATTGATATTCAACCTGACCGCGAGGCGGCCCATGCGGTCATGTTCTTCGTCAGCACAGTCACCCAACTCTGCCATCTCTCCCAAAACAGCGAAAGAACGGTGCTCAGTGCCCGCGACTTGAGCAAGAGTCTTGAGGGCAGCAGCCACAGAATCCGGGCTCGCATTGTAGGCGTCATTGATCACCACAATGCCTTCTGGTGTCTCAAACAGTTCCATGCGCCATCGCTCTGCTCCTGTCATGTTTTCCAGAGCGCTGCATGCTCTCTCTACAGGAACCCCTAGCGCCCGAGTAGCAGCAATCGCCGCCACAGCGTTCGCAACATGGTGCTCACCGAGAACAGGTAGTTGAACTCGTCGCGACTTACCATCGCACACGAGAGTAAAAGATGTACCCTGCACCGTGGTGTCCATCTCAGAGGCACGTACCTCGGCCGAATCGTCATGCCCGAACCAACTCACCCGAGCCTGCGTAACCTTTGCCATGCGTGCAACACGCGGATCATCAGCATTCAATACCGCCACTGATGTTGTGGGAAGTCCCGTCACCATCTCAGACTTCGCGAGCTCGATCATGTCAGCACTGCCGAACTTACCAATGTGTGCGAAACCCACCATCAAAACAATTCCGACATCAGGCGTGGCAATGGCGACAAGTTTCGTAATGTCACCGATAGCATCCGCCCCCATTTCGACAACCAAGAATCGGGTCGACCAATCAAGAGCAAGCATCGAGATGGGAGCGCCGACCTCGTTATTGAAAGATCCGAGAGGGGCAACGGTCGGCCCCTCGGCCTGAAGAATTGCCCGCAGCATGTTTTTAGTTGTGGTCTTGCCGTTCGAGCCGGTAACAGCAACCACCTTGAGTTGCCCACGGTCACGGGCTCTGGCGACGACCTCTTTCGCTAGGGCCGACAGAGCGGCCACCCCATCCGGAACAAGAATTTGAGGGATCGGGATGGGTAACTCCCGCTCGACAACCACAAGCTGAGCACCCTGCTCCACGGCATTTTGGACGTAAAGATGGCCGTCAGACACCGTACCCGGCAGAGCAAAAAAAATAGCGCCGTTAGTGACCTTACGAGAATCGGTATGAACCTCGCCGCAGACAACAGCCGCAGCCCCCTGCCCAGCGCCGACAATGTCACCCGCGACAGCCGAAGCGATCTCAGCGATACTCAGCTCAATCACTGTGAATATCCATCGCTGATTTTTTTATCACTAGTGGGTGCTCCCGGCTATCGAATGAGGGTGGAAATTACCAGTTCACAGGCAAATCCGGGGCCGGAGACGTCGACGGCGGCACCCGAAATGTGGTCAGAGTCTGGGCCATAACATCGCGCCATGTCGGAGCGATGAGACCCGAGAATACCCTATCGGGAACACCGGCGGTCACCACAACAGCATACTGAGGGTCATCGGCCGGAGCGACTCCAGCATAGGAGATCACCACAGTGTTGTCGTCGTATTCACCGTTGACTGCGACCTCGGCCGTGCCACTTTTCACGGCTGTGCGATACCCAGGGATCTGGAGCTGAGAAGCAGAGCCGCTCTTGTTTGCCACCTGCTCCATCATCGCGATAGTCTCCTTGGCCGCTGACGGAGACAGCACCTGTCTTCCCTCAACGGCAGCATTATCGCTGGCAGTTCCCTCAGCGGTATCGCAGCCCTCAACGAGGGTGACAGGCATTCGCTGCCCTTTATTTCCCATGGTCTGAAAAACGCTTGCCATCTGCACTGAGGTCGCGGTCATCCCCTGCCCGTATTGCACAGCGTAGTTTGTGCGCCCAAACCACTGGTCAGCATCAGGAACGATCCCCGACGACTCACCGTTAAATCCAACCTCGGTCTGATCGCCTAACCCAAATGCTGACATGTAGTCGTGACGCTTCTCGGCTGATAACAAATCGGAGAATTGCGCAACAGCCACGTTGGAGGATTCGACCAGAGCGCCGGCCAGGGTCATTTTTGTCGTCTCGTGATAGAAGGCATCATGGATTGAGCTACCGTCAGGCTGAGGCAATTCATAAGGAACCACAACCCCACTACTAGGTTTTGCCACGCCAGCATCCACCACGGATGCTGCGGTCAAAGCCTTCATTGTCGAGCCGGGCTCATAGGGTGTGCTGAATGCCCGCGAGCCCAATGCATCACGCGGAGCATCGTCGACGTTATTGGGGTCAACGGTCGGCCAATCGGCCACCGACATCAGGTGACCATCCTTAACCCGGATGACCACTGCAGTCGCCCACGTCGCACCTAACTCCTGTGCTGTTTGTTGCATGCGCTGTTGCACAAAAAATTGAAGGTCGCGATCAATGGTTAGTCGCAGAGTTCCACCATCTTTGCTTTTTTTGACTGCCACCTCGCTGCCGGGTAGCGCGGTTCCGTCTTCACCTTTTTCATAAGAAACCGAGCCGTTCACACTGGCTAGGCAGTCGTCTTCGGAAAGCTCTAAGCCTGCCTGCGGCCCGTCTGTTCCGATAAAGCCCACAAGATTTCCGGCAATCTGACCATTGGGATAGCTTCGTGTTGCACGACGCTCCGCGCTCATCCACGGAATATCAAGCGCGTCAATTCGCTCGAACACATCGAGGGTGACTCCTTTGATGAGATACATGAAATCAGATTCCGGTTCAGCCGTTATATCAGCCAAAAGTTTGGCCGGATCTTGTGCGGTGATAGCGGTTAAGGCAGCCAACTCTGCGACGAGGGAGGTAGCAGCATCCCGCTGCTGGAGGGCTACCCGCGGCGAAGCGGTAATGTCGTAGCGCAAGACGCTATCGGCAAGCACAGCGCCATGGGTGTCAACAATGTCACCTCGTACACCGTAGGTGATGATTTCTCTTCCGCGTTTATCGTGGGATGCTGCGTTGAACTCGTCGGCGCGCACCACCTGGATATCAACTAATCGGACGACGAACACCAGCACAACAGCGAATACCGCTATCACGGCGATCGAGATTCGGACCCGACTGCGTTTCGTTCTCATAACGGACTATCCTCGGTATGCTGTATGGGCCCAGGTTATTGGGTCACGGGTGCCGGCAGAGGCTCAGGAGTGGCTGGCGTGTTCATGACCTCAGCCTGCGGCTCACGCGAGGGAACGGTGTTTGTTGCCCCGACTGCCACTGTGGTGCTAATCAGCGGCATACCTGTCAGAAGCGAGTTCGTGATGAGGTTACACTTGCCGCCACACCCCGACGGATCGGCTGTTCCCGGTGAAGCGTAGACGGCACCGGTTTCAATATTCATAGTCAACGGTGTCGAATTTGGCACCATTCCCAGGTGAGCGGCTTGAGTAGCGAGATTTTGGGTCGAACTCAGCAGGTTTACCTTCTCATTCAGGGCATCCTGCGTGCGCAGGAGCTCCTTTCTCTGCTGCTGCAATTTATCAATCTGGAATGCGCCATCAGAGACAACGACGCTCAAGAGAAGTTGAGCAGCAAAAATAAGAGAAAGACTCATAATAGCCACAACTGCGTATGCCACCTTGGGACGAGTCTTGCGCTGCTCTCGAGTGGTGACAATTTCTATATGGCGTTGATGCTGAGCCTGCGCCGGAAGCTGCGAACCATAGTGGGCAACAGAGACACTCATGCGACCTCCCGCAGTTTTTCCATAGCCCGCAAACGCACCGGAGTTGCGCGCGGGTTGCGCGCTTTCTCCTCGTCGCTGGCGTGCTCAGCACCGCGCACAAGCAACTTCACTTCAGGACGATGGTGCGGCAACTCAACCGGCAATCCAAGAGGTGCGGTGGATGCTGCGCGAGCCTGAAACACGCGCTTGACGATTCGATCTTCAAGGGACTGATACGAGAGCACAACCATCCGTCCCCCGACATCGAGAGCATCAACCGCGATGGGAATTGCACGTTGAAGCACGGAAAGCTCGTGGTTAACCTCAATGCGCAAAGCCTGGAAAACTCTTTTGGCGGGATGACCGGAGCGTTGCGCCGCAGCGGGCGTCGCAGCAATCACTAATTCAACGAGCTCAGCTGATGTCACTATCGGCTTCTCATCGCGACGCTGCACAATTCGGCTAGCGAAACGTGGAGCAAGTTTCTCGTCGCCATACTCGTAAAAAATACGACGCAGCTCACTCTCGCTGTAGGTCGCCACAATGTGTGCTGCGGTGCGACCGCTCGTGACGTCCATCCGCATATCGAGTGGTGCATCCTTCGAATAGGAGAAACCACGCTCCACACGATCAAGCTGCAGCGATGAGACGCCAAGATCAAAAATGATTGCGGTCACACGCGAAATACTGAGCTCTGCCAGCACCTCGGCAAGCTCATCGTAGACAGCATGCACGAAATGCACGCGGTCAAGAAAAGGAGAAAGTCGGCGTCGCGCAATGGCAAGCGCCTCATGATCTCTATCGATGCCCACCATCGTGAGCTTCGGGAACCGCTGAAGAAACGCTTCAGCGTGACCCGCCATCCCGAGTGTAGCGTCGACAAGGATCGCATCGTCTTGACCAAGAACCGATGTCAACAGTTCGATGGTGCGCTCAAGCATCACCGGTATATGGATGGTGTTATCCGTCATCACAATTCGGGAAATCGGTCCTGTCGTGTCCTTGATGCTGATCCCCATCCGGTGCGACCTGGCATCGGGGAAGAAGGCCAGGGCGTACGGCTGGGAGTCAGCATCAAGAAGACGGCGGTCCGATTAGAACAACCCCGGGATCACCTCCTCCGTGGTGTTGACAAAATCAGATTCGGCGTTGCTGTAGTACGAGTTCCACGCCTCCGTATTCCATATTTCTGCCCGATCACCTGCGCCAATAACCGTGAGCTCACGACCCAAGCCTGCGTACTCTCGAAGATTGGCCGGGATTGTGACTCGATGCTGATTATCAGGAACCTCTTGATTGGCACCAGAAAGAAATAGCCGTAAAAAGTCACGATTCTGTTTACTCGTCAAAGAGGCCTGTCGAATCTTCTGCTGAATATTCTCGAATTCGCGCTGACTGAAGACATAAAGGCAACGTTCCTGGCCTCGGGTCACGATCATTCCTGACGAGAGTTCTTCGCGAAATTTTGCGGGCAGAATGACCCGGCCTTTTTCGTCAAGCTTGGGGGCATAGGTGCCGAGAAACACGGAACCCTCCCCTCACTCTTGGCCCAGTTCTAGGTGTCATCCACTTTACTCCACTTTCAACCACAAAAACTATGTTTGATGAAAAAGCGATCAAAGAATCTAAAAAATTGCAGTAAATTACAAGGATGTTTTGAGTGGAGGAAATTAACCTGAAATGTGTCCCTTTTCGCGAAAATGAGCACAAAAAAGGGCCAGCCCGAAGGCTGACCCTGATTGATCTATGTCAGTACTACTCCTGACGCTTGTCCCACCGCTCGTTGAGATGAGACATAAAACTCGAGGATGTGCCGCGCGATTTACCCGATGCGGGAATCTTCTGGTGAGCCTCATGAGACGGCCCGCGTGGCGTAGCGACAACAAGCAAAACCCCAGCAAACATCACAGCAAAACCAAGAATGCCGAGAAGAGGTTGACGAACAACCACGCCCGCCACGAGGGTGATAACCCCCACAACACTGACCAAAACACCGAGAACAAGAACGCGATAATTTGGCTTACCCCGTTGAGAACTTACCGTCGCTACGAAATCGGCGTCATTGTGATAGAGACTGCGCTCCATTTCTTCCAGGAGGCGCTGCTCTTGCTCGGAAAGTGGCATCCTGTTCCCCTCTTCACTCGGGATTGAAATAATGCGGCATCGCCAGATGACGTGCACGAAGCTAATACTACGCCCGCAACCATGGCTAGGCTAGGCGAGTGGCTGAGAGTAACCGGTTAGTTGACCTTGTTGAACTGAAAATCGAGGAATTCGTCTCAGAACGAACACAAGAACTGCTAGCAATTGCACCCGAGCTGGGGCATTTCACCGAAATTACTCGCGCTTTTCTCTCAGGTGGAAAGCGTTTCCGCGCACTCTTCTGCTACTGGGGTTGGCAATCCATCAGTACTGTCACCGATGACTTTGATCTCTTCCCGGATGTCGAAACCCATGCTGCGTTGCCTGGAGTAATCCTGGCAGCGTCTGGACTAGAAATTTTCCATGCCGCAGCCTTGGTGCACGACGACATTATGGATAACTCGGACACACGACGAGGTTCTCCATCGGCTCATAAACGCTTCGAATCTATCCACCGCGAGAACAGTTGGCTCGGTGATCCGATGAGCTTCGGTCGATCCTCCGGGCTGCTGCTGGGTGACCTTTTGTTGGGATGGAGTGATGAGTTATTCGACCGCGGAGCGGGGCTCCTCACTGATCACGCCGCCCGGATTGCCAGTCGGGCAGAATTTACAAAAATGCGAACAGAGGTCACTGCTGGTCAATACCTCGATATTCTTGAAGAGAATGCTTGGGCGCATCACCCTGATACTGAGGCACTTCCTCGGGCACATCGGGTCATTGTCTACAAATCCGCCAAATACAGTATCGAAGCTCCGCTGGTGATTGGAGGTGCCTTAGGTGGGGCCAGTCAGGAACAACTGACTGCGTTGCGCGCCTTTGGGCTTCCCCTGGGAGTCGCCTACCAATTACGAGACGACCTGCTCGGCGTTTTCGGAGATCCGAACGTCACGGGAAAGCCTGCAGGTGATGACCTACGTGAGGGCAAGCGCACTGTCCTAGTAGCACTAGCGCGTCGCGCACTGCCCGCACATGCCCGCACTCTCGTCGATGAACTGCTCGGTGATGCCGAATTAGATGCAAAACAGGTCGAGATGATCCGCTCGGCATTTCGAGAGTGTGGAGCAGTAGATGAGGTCGAGCGCATCATCAAGCACAACGTCAGTATTGCTTGCGCAGCAATTCAGGATGCCCCGCTGACGGTATCTGCTCGCTCACATCTGATTGAGCTAGCGAATACCGTCACACAACGACATGCCTAACTGCGGCTCGGCGACACGACACTAATAAGACGTCATTAGAAGCCGAGCGCCTGAGCGACTCGTCTCACTTCGGCTTTACGCCCGGCACGAAGTGCAACAAGAGGACTCACACCAAGACTTTCATCGGTATTAAGCAACCATCGCATCGCTTCTTCATCAGTGAAACCACTATCAGCGAGCACAATCAGTGTTCCCTTGAGCTCGTGCATCGGCTCACCATCGACGATAAAAGAAGCAGGAACTTTCCAGACACCATCAATTTTGCTTGCCAGCAGCGAACGGTCCTCAATAAGACGACGCACCTGACTCACTTTAATATCGAGAATTTCAGTCAGATCAGGAATGGTCAGCCACTGGATATCAGGCAGTTCAGTCACACATTAAGCCTCCCATGCGAGCTGAGAAATATCGCGGCACGGCTGTCGGAAAAATTTATTTCGCACAGGTAAATTGATTCAACAATAACCTCATTGGTTGACAACAATTATCATCTGTGACAACGTGAGGCTGGTGTTGTTCCCAGGGGGGTCTCGACATTTTCCTCGAGTAAAAGGTGAACAGAAACCATGACAAGCTCCGCGAGTAGTAGCAACAAAGAAACACGCGACGTTTTCGCGGGCCTTATGCCAACCACTACCGGAACCCAAAATCTCCCCTCGGGAGGATCAGCTCGTATCCGCGGCGCGTCACGGTCACGTGCCACGGGTTCAATTTTTCTCCTCAGCTCACTAGCAGCTACGGCTCTCAACCTCATCGGATCGGCATCCCCCACGGAGGCGAGACCAGTCCTCAAGAATTGCGTCACTAGTGAATTGGGTAAGAACATCCATCGCGATGCAACCAGCACTTCCACCATCAGCACCTCAGCAGCGGGTGCAGCCCGCAATATCACACCATCCCACTACCTCGTGGTAGCTGGCGACACTGTCAGTTCGATTGCTGCCCACTTCGGGATCTCCACAACCGCGGTGTTAAGCGCTAACGGCCTAGAGCCTTCAAGCCTTATCTTCCCTGAACAGACGCTTTTGATACCCACTTCATCTGTATCAGCTGCAGAGGAACGCCCGGCCAACAACCTGAATCCGGAACATGTCTCTCACTCCGCGTACGGGAACGAGGATGCTTTATATTCGTACACCATTGTCGTTGGCGACACGATAAGCGCAATTGCAAGAGATCATGGGGTTAGTGAAACCGCGTTACTGGAAGTCAACGGCATGCAGCGATCCGACCTCATTTTCTCTGGCGAGACGTTAAGGATTCCCCACTCAGCTAATACCCTCGCTTCGGCTGATGAGTCGGAAATCAATAGTGTTGTCGACGCCGAGATGCTAGCCAATGCCGCCACCATCGTCCAGGTTGGCCGCGAGCTCACTGTTCCCGATCGGGGCATCATGATCGCTCTGGCCACAGCGTTGCAAGAATCAGGCCTGCGCAACCTGAGCTGGGGTGATCAGGATTCCGTGGGATTATTCCAGCAAAGGCCAAGTTCTGGATGGGGAACCATCGCTCAACTCATGACCCCAGATCACGCCGCGAGGCTTTTCTATGGAGGTCCCAACAACCCCAACGCCGGAAATACCAGTGGGCTGTTGGATGTTGCCGATTGGCAGTCGCTGCCTCTCACCGTCGCTGCGCAACATGTTCAGAACTCCGCTTTCCCTGATGCCTATGCACAGTGGGAACTGTTAGCCACAAAACTCTTGGTCGCCGCAGCCTGACAAAACTAGATCGGTTTATCAGCTTGATACTGTGCGGGGCCGTGTCTAGTGCGTTCGCACCCAGGGACAAACTTTACAATCGTATGGTGACCGTCAACAGCACCGACCCGATGATTGGTCGACTGCTCGACGGTCGATACGAGATCAGATCCCGTATCGCTCGCGGTGGGATGGCAACGGTCTATCTTGCAACTGACCTCCGGTTGGAACGTCGAGTGGCGATCAAAGTTATGCATGGACATCTCGTTGATGACAGTGCATTCACGGAACGTTTTATTCAAGAAGCGCGATCAGCTGCCCGACTGGCCCATCCCAATGTGGTTAATGTCTTCGACCAAGGTCAAGACAAAGACATGGCATACCTCGTCATGGAATACCTTCCAGGAATCACGCTACGTGAGCTGCTGGCGGAACATAAAGTCCTCACCACAGATCAGACCCTCGACATTCTCGAGGCCGTACTCGCTGGGCTCGCCGCCGCACATAAAGCAGGAATCGTACATCGTGACCTTAAACCAGAGAACGTCCTGCTCGCCGACGACGGCAGAATCAAAATAGGAGATTTTGGTCTTGCCCGAGCCGCCAGTGCGAACACTGCCACAGGAGCCACTCTGCTGGGAACGATAGCCTACCTCTCCCCTGAGCTCGTCACTCGAGGTATCGCTGACGCCCGCAGTGACATCTACGCCATCGGCATCATGATGTACGAAATGCTGACCGGGGAGCAACCCTATAAAGGCGAGCAACCCATGCAAATTGCCTACCAACATGCCAACGATGCAGTACCGGCACCAAGCCTGATCAACAACACGGTGCCTGGCGAACTGGATGCTCTCGTGGCCTGGTCCACATCGCGAGAGCCGGACGACCGCCCCCGCGACGCGCGAGCCATGCTCGACCGTCTCTACGAAGTTCATAGCAATCTGATGACCGCTGCGCCGACAGCAGCGTCGACCGCGGTTGTTCAACGAACAATGGTGATACCAACAGCGAGAGCTCAGGTGACCGCCGAAACTCAGGTCATTGGTCAACGTGGAAAACTCCCCACTGTTGCGGCAACTGCCATACAGCCTGCGCTGGTAAAGACACAACACGATCCCACTAACCCAACCACAGCACTCAAGGCGGCGGTGAAGAAAAGGCGGCGGCGCGCCCCCTGGATCATATTGCTCATCATGATCATCATCGGTGCTGCGGGTGGAGCAGGATGGTATTTCAGCCTGGGACCGGGGGGTTCTATCACGATTCCCGCCAGCGTTGCCGGGATGACTGTGGAACAAGCACAACAAACTCTCACTGATCTTGGACTTACAGTTGATCCAAACAACGGAACCACCAGTGATCCTGTTGTCCCTGTTAATGCGGTAGCGAAAACCAAGCCGCCTCTCGAATCGAGTGTCACCCGCGGCAGCATGGTACAACTGTTAATCTCGACAGGCCCACAGTTGCTCGATATCCCTCCCCTCGTCGGAATGACAGAAGAAGACGCCAAAGCCGCCATCACGGCTGTCCCCTTTGTCGTAGACGAAGCAATCATCCGCCAATTCGACGACACGGTCGAGCCCGGTATTATCATTGACGCACTCGGAGCTGACGGCACCAGCCTTTCCGGGGTTGCTCAGTATGGCGAAGGACAACCCGTCACCCTCATCGTCTCGTCTGGACCGTTCCCGGATGTTGCCGGTCTCACGGTCGCCGCAGCCACCGAAGCCCTACAGGCACTTGGGCTTGCTGTCGGCGAAGTGCGGGAAGAGGAATATAGCGACACGATTGACCAAGGGGCAGTCATCCGAGCGGTGCTGATCGAGGGTGCGGAGGTTGTTCGTGGAGGGGATACTGTCAACCTCATCACTTCACGGGGAATCGAGCAAGTAGCCGTGCCGAATGTGGTGGGGCTCTCGTGGGCTGAGGCTAAACCCATCCTCACCAACGCGGGATTCACTCTCGATTACAATCCCTTTGTCGACATCACTCCAAACCTTGTTACCGTCTCTGAACTAAATCCTGCTGCGGGCGAAATGGTAGATAAGGGCAGCAAGGTCAAGGTGAAATTCTCAGCGTAGAACCAGTGGCCGACCAACGTTGAGGCCGGTTCTTACTAGAACGCTGTGAGCTCTTCAGCGACAAGGAAAGCTAGTTCGAGTGACTGCATGTGGTTCAAGCGAGGATCACACAGCGACTCATAGCGCGTGGCCAAGGTAGCCTCATCGATCTGCTCAGACCCGCCTAAGCACTCGGTGACATCGTCACCCGTGAGTTCAATGTGAATGCCACCAGGGTACGTACCAGCATGACGATGAGCTGCGAAGAACCCTTTGACCTCATCAACGACATCGTCAAAGCGACGAGTTTTATAACCGTTGGGAGTGGTCAGCCCGTTCCCATGCATGGGATCGGAGACCCACAGCGGAGCTGCTTCTATTGCCTTAATAGCGTCAAGAAGAGGAGGCAGGGCTTCCGCTACCGCACCGGAACCCATGCGCGTAATAAAGGTCAGACGACCAGGTTCTCGATTCGGGTCGAGCTTATCAATGAGTCGCTCCATATCACCGGCACTCGCCCCTGGACCGATCTTGACACCGATTGGATTACGTACTCTCGAGAAGTAATCGACATGAGCACCATCAAGGTCACGAGTGCGTTCACCGATCCACAGAAAGTGAGCACTGGTGTTATAAGGCAAACCAGTACGCGAATCGATCCGAGTCATAGGTCGCTCGTAATCCATGAGGAGACCTTCATGACTGGAATAGAATTCCACACGTTTCAACTCATCAAAGTCTGCGCCCGCCGCCTCCATAAACTTAATCGCACGGTCGATCTCGTTGGCGACTTTCTCGTACGCCCGGTTCGCAGGGTTTTTTGCGAAACCCTTGTTCCACGAGTGCACCTGACGCAAATCAGCAAAACCACCCTGGGTAAAAGCACGAACTAAATTGAGGGTGGATGCTGCTGTGTGGTACCCCTCAATCAACCGAGCCGGATCCGCCTCACGCGATTCTGGAGTGAAATCAAAGCCATTAACAATGTCGCCACGGTATGCCGGCAGGGTCACAGAACCCCGAGTTTCTGTTTCGCTGGAGCGGGGCTTGGCAAACTGGCCAGCCATGCGGCCCATTTTGACTACGGGCTTAGATGCGCCATAGGTCAGAATGACCGCCATCTGCAGAATCGTCTTCACGCGATCACGAATATTCTGCGCAGTTGCTCCCGCGAAAGTTTCTGCGCAGTCGCCGCCCTGCAGCAGAAACGCTTCACCCTGTGCTGCCCTGGCGAGTCGGTCGCGCAGTATATCCACTTCACCGGCAAAAACCAGCGGTGGCAAACTTTCGATCTTGGCTGAGGCTGCAGCCACGGCCTGCGCCTGTGGCCAACTCGGCTGCTGTTTTATGGGGAGGGTCCGCCAATGGTCAAGCCCGGCGATCACCTCGGGATCAGCGAGAACGACAGGTTCAGACGGGCTAACCACTGGATTTCCTTAAGTTTCGTAGAAGAGCAAAAACAGTACACTCACGACCGACAGGCCTCGCATATCTTATCTGCTGTGTGCGGTCTTTCTTTCTTTGACCGAACTGGCATAGACATCAACATATTCCTGCCCGCTGATACGACTCAACTCGTACATAATTTCATCGGTGATGGAGCGCAGGATGAATCGATCACTCTCCATCCCCTCGAAACGTGAGAAGTCGAGCGGCTCACCAAAAACAACCCCGATGCGGTGCACTTTGGGAATTTTGCTTCCAATCGGCATGGCCTTCTCTGTATCGACCATCGCCACGGGAACCACAGGAACGTGCCCCTCCAAAATCATGCGAGCAACTCCCGTGCGACCACGATACATTTTGCCATCGGGACTGCGGGTGCCTTCCGGGTAGATTCCGAGAACATTCCCTTGAGCAATAACCGCAAGACCGGTGTTGAGCGAGGCCTCCGAGGCTTTGCCTCCTGATCGGTCAATCGGGAGCATCCCTGTACCAAGAAGAAAACGCTTGGTGGCCCAATTCTTAAGGCCACGTCCGGTGAAATAATCGCTCTTCGCAAGAAAGTAGATGCGGCGCTCAACGAGTAGTGGGAGAAAAATCGAATCGATGAATGAGAGGTGGTTGCTGGCGAGGATGACGCCTCCTGTGGAGGGAATATTCTCAAGGCCCACGACCCAGGGCCGAAACACTGTCCTGAGGAGAGGACCTGCGATCATATTCTTCATAAACCAATAGAACATTGCACTGCCTCCACCTGGAAAGAATCTACTCTAATGCTCCGGCAGCGTGCTGCGCGCGACGGGTGAGCCTAAGACTGGCGCAGTGAGCAGTCTGGCGTTCCTTTGCGACGTCGGTTTTGCCTCTGTCCTGTGTCACGTGCCCGCGTCGCGCCCGTGCGTTTTGGGAATGGACCGGGCCGGATCACGGATGCCAGCCTCGATCATTCCGTTGGGTGCTCCGCGCCTGGTCCTCAGCTTCTCCTCCGAGACGCCACTGGCCTCGGCGAACGAGCGGATGTCGAAGTTGGGATCATCCTCGGCGAGCGCCTGGCCGGTGACCCACACGACGTTCATCCGCACGCATTCTGTTTCCTCCGCACTGAGTGTCTGAGAGCCCATGCCGTCGTAGGCGCGGTCGTGACGTGCGCCATCTTGGCGAGAGTGCGAGTCGGACCAGTCTTGTGCCTTGATCTCGTCGGCGAGACGCTGGGCGATGGTGCTGAGCTTGCCGCTCATGGTTGCCTCCTAAGGGCGGTGGTGGAATAGCGCGATCTGCATCCGCAACCAGTACACTCACGATCCGGGCCCCGGCATCGCCGAGCTGCGTGGGACACCACCGCCTTCGCCCACATAGCCGGGCTGTCACTGGAACGATCCGCGGATTTATGGGGTCGAGCTGGCAGGAACGTGACGTAAGGCACGGCACCCCACCGCAGCGATTATCCGCCCGGAAATGTGGTCAAGGTCACAATCTCTCCACGGGGCCGAATAGACTCGACTAGTACCAAAGGAGGTGCCGTGAAACAGTCCGACGTTCCCGCCCTAGTTGCCGCAGAACCCGCTGCCAACACCACAGACATGCTGATCGCCCGAGTAAAAGCAACTCCTGATCAAGTGCTCTTTGCCATTCCCACTGTCGACGGAGGCTGGTCGGATGTCACCGCCGCTGAATTCCTGAACCAGGTCACCGCTCTCGCAAAAGGTTTTGTCGCTGCCGGAATTGAACCGGGAGACAAGATCGGCATAATGTGCAAAACACGCTACGAGTGGACTCTTATCGACTTCGCGGTATGGTTCGCAGGAGCAGTGCTCGTTCCGATTTACGACACCTCGGCTCCTAGCCAAATTCTGTGGAATCTTACCGATTCCGGGGCACTAGCGATGATCACCGAAACTCCCGAACACTTCGCGCGATTCGATGAGATCCGTGCTGACGTTCCCGCGGTCACCCAGTCATGGAAAATTGATCTCAACGATCTTGACAAACTTGCCACATCCGGCGCATCGATCACCGATGCAGAAATTGAGCGGCGGCGCACCATCGCCCAGGGCTCTGACGTCGCAACGCTGATCTATACCTCAGGCACAACCGGGAAGCCGAAAGGCTGCATCCTGAGCCATTCAAATTTTGTCGAGCTAGCGCGGAACGCTGGTCAAGCCATACCCGAGGTCGTCAACCCCGAGTCGAGCACCCTGCTCTTCATTACCATGGCACACGTTTTTGCCCGATTTATCTCGGTGCTGTGTGTTCATGGCGGGGTGAAGGTTGGCCATCAATCCGATGTGAAACTCCTGGTCAGCTCGATGGCCTCCTTCCGACCCACGTTTTTGCTCGCTGTGCCCAGAGTCTTTGAGAAAATCTACAACTCCTCAGAACAGAAAGCCGAAGCTAGCGGCAAGGGCCGAATTTTCCGCAAAGCTGCCGAGGTCGCTATCGCGCATTCCCAAGCTCTCGATGCGGGTACCGTGCCCTTTGCGCTAAAGCTGCAATTCGCGATCTTCGACCGTCTTGTGTTGAGCAAAATTCGGGCGGCACTCGGCGGGAGGGTGAAGTACGCCGTCTCGGGATCAGCACCGCTCGGTCTGCGTCTCGGGCACTTCTATCGAAGCCTGGGATTGACCATTCTCGAGGGTTATGGCCTCACCGAAACCACAGCACCAGTTTCCGTCAACCTTCCCTCCAATTTCAGCATAGGCAAGGTCGGCCCACCGATTCCCGGAACCTCGGTGCGCATTGCAGAAGATGGCGAGGTCCAAGCCAAGGGTGTGGGGATTTTTGGCGGCTACTGGAACAACGAGAGTGCGACCGCCGAAGCCTTCGATGGCGAATGGTTTCGCACGGGTGACATCGGTATTATCGACGACAACGGCTATCTTGAAATTACTGGTCGCAAAAAAGAGATCATCGCCACAGCAGGAGGTAAAAAAGTCGCCCCCACTGTGCTGGAGGATCCGATCCGGGCTCATCCCATCATCGCTCAGGTCATCGTGGTCGGTGATCAGAAGCCCTTTATCGCCGCTATTGTCACTCTCGACAAAGAGATGCTTCCTCTCTGGCTCAGCAATAACGGTCTTGATGCTGCTCTGAGTATGGCGGAAGCCGCGGCTCACCCTCGGGTTATCGCCGAAGTCCAGAAAGCTGTAGACAGTGCTAATACCCAAGTCTCTCGCGCCGAATCGATTCGCAAATTCGTCATCCTGGATGTCGAATTGACAGAGGCCAGCGGTCATTTGACACCCAAGATGAGCATCAAGCGCCCGGTGATCCTGAAAGATTTTTCAAACTCAATCGAGCAACTGTACTCAGGCAATGCCGCGGTCGAAGGTTCTCGCTAAACCATCGAATCCACGGAGAGAGTTAAACCCACGAAAGGGTGGGTCTAGTCTTCGGCTTTTCTGAGCAGTTGGATGAATATCCCATCGGTACCATGCCGGTGCGGCCACAGTTGCACGTGCTGCGCTTCCGGGAGGTCAAGTGGCACCGTGACAATGCTCTGCACCACGGCTGGAGTATCCATACGTTCACAATCGTCGGCCTTACGCAGCACAGACGCCACAATGGCTTTCGTTTCTGCTGCATGCGGCGAACAGGTCACATAGGCCACAATCCCACCCGGCTTCAGCGCAAGAATGGCTGATCGCAATAATTTCACTTGCAGGTTACCCAAACCAGCAACATCGCTTGGCTGCTTACGCCAGCGCGCCTCGGGACGGCGGCGGAGGGCCCCGAGACCCGTGCAGGGAGCATCCACCAAGATGCGGTCGAATGCCCGAGGGTAGCGCGCGCCAACCGTAGTGCCATCCGAATGCCAGACCTCAGGAGGAACGTCGAACACGGCTAAGGCTTTGCGCACGAGCTCAGCTCGTGACGCCAGCACTTCGTTAGCTGTCAGGACGGCACCCCCGGCGACAGCTTCTGCTGCGAGCAGTGCGGCCTTACCTCCTGGGCCCGCGCACAGGTCAAGCCATTGCTCACCTGGGCGAACGGGTTTTGCCCTCGTGAGAGTGAGAGCGGCGAGCTGAGAACCCTCATCCTGGACTCGGGCACGACCCTCGCGTATCGCGACCACGTTCACGGGGTCGCCACGATCAAGAATCGCACCAACCGGTGAAAACTCAGCCACGTTCGCATCCAACTCTTGCACTGTCGATAGACCAGGTAAAGCCGTAATCGATACCCTCGGCGCGATATTGTCTGCGGCAAGAGCGCTTTCCAACTCATGCTCACGCCCCTCTGCGGTCAAAACCTGTCTAATAGCACGGGTGACCCAGAGAGGATGCGAGAATTCAGCCGCGAGGGCCTGCTCACCAGAGCCTGCCTGAGCGCGCACCCTGTCACGCCAACTGGCCACATCGGTGCGGGTAATGGTGCGTAGCACACCGTTGACAAATCCGACCGCGGAATGGGAGCCCACAGTTTTGGCAAGTTGGACAGACTCGTCAACAGCGGCGTGCGGTGCGACTCGCATCGACAACAGTTGATGGCAGGCGAGCCGGAGAACATCCAACACAGCCGGGGTGATGCTGTCGGTGCTGCGCCCCGCCGCAATCGCGATAACGTGATCGTAGTAGCCGCGCATGCGCAGAGTGCCATAGGTCAGCTCCGTGGCAAGAGCGGCATCAGAGCCTGATAGTGCGGCTCGACCGAGACGCACCGGAAGCAGCAGATTTGCATATGCCTCTGAATCCCGTACCGCCATAATGACGTCGAGTGCGATGCGGCGGGCGGCTTGCGGCTGACTCATGATCCTTGTTCCTCACGTACTGTGGTCAGCACCGCTCGTGCCGGTGCCCCGTTGGGCCGACCCCGCCACCAGGAGGCGGCATCCATCGCGGTGCGACCAGCAGGCTGCACAGTGATCAGATGCAGCGGATCACTGGCCGTTCCGATCAGCACCGTGGAACCGCAGAGTTCCATCACCCCCGGATCGAGCCGGGCCGCAGCCTCTGCCACCGTGGCCCCAAGAATCTTGAGACGCTTACCATCAACTGTGGTGAAGGCACCAGGTTCTGGCGTTACTCCCCTGATCACAGCATGAATAACGGAGGCGGATCTGCCCCAGTCAATGTCTCCCTCGGCCAGCATCAGTTTGGGGGCAAGCGTGATCTCGCCGGACTGTGGTTCGCCACGAGCAGTTCCGGCAGCAAGCGCATCTACCACCTGAAGCAACAGCTCTGAGCCCGAAACAGCTAATGAGTCGAGCACGTCTCCTGCGGTCTGTTGTGCGCCCACGGTGGCGGTCATAGTGCCGTAGACCACTCCAGCGTCAAGTTCTTTGACAAGCTGGAATACGCTGGCACCGGTTACCTCATCACCGGCCATAATCGCCCGCTGAACCGGTGCCGCTCCGCGCCATCGGGGAAGAAGAGAAAAATGCAGGTTAATCCACCCTAGACGCGGGGCCGAGAGTAGCGGCTCACGCAGCAGACCACCGTAGGCAACAATGACACCGAGGTCAGCTCTCAACCCCATAACGGTCTCGGTTGTCTCCCCCGCGAGTAGCCGATTTTTGATCAGGGGAATTCCTAAACTCTCAGCCTCTTGTGCGACCGGGGTGGCGGTTAGGACACCACGGCGCCCCTGCGGGGAATCAACCCTGGTGATCACTGAGACAAGCTCGTGATGTGATCGTGAGAGCAGACGAAGGCTGGGAACAGCGGCAGCAGGACTGCCGGCGAAGACCAGCCGAAGCTGTGGTGAGAATGACATCTCTGCTATTCTCTCGCGGAACGGTGGTGATCAGCGCCACCGCTCAGGTTTCACCGAAAGGCTCAGCATCATCAAAGCGGATCCGAAGCTTCCGAGTTGTCGGCATCGAAGCTGTGCCACCACCGAGGCGTGGGCGACGAGAGGTCGCTGAGCGCACCAGTTCGGCGCGCAGGGCGGCCGCGACCTCGCCACCTCGGCTGTAGTCAAACCTGAGGATGGCGCGGACCAACGGTGGATCGCTTTCTACCGGACCCAGTACATCTGCAGCAGCGATACCTGAATGAGCGACCGCCGCGGCCACCGCTTCTGGGGTTCCTGTTACGGTCGCCACTCGGATCGCCGGTGGGAATCGAAGCTTGCGCCGATCCGCGAGTTCAGTACGTGCGTAGTCGGCCTGCCGCCAGGTCACCAGAGCGGAGGCCACTGCGCCACCGACCCCCACGAGAACTGTTGGCGCACCCGCTGCGGCCAGCGCAGCGGCGTTGGACCACCATCGGAGACAATCCTCGCCCACGCGCAGGCTCTCGCGGGCCAACATCCGTTCCCCGTCCAGAAGCAGAACTGCTCGATAACCGCCGGCAGCGATGGGCTCAGCACCACGGGTGGCGATCACGAGTGCAGCATCCGTGCCCACCGAATGCACCTGACGCTCGCCATCAGCGATGATCACCCGGACGCCAGGGAAGGCGCGTCCAAGCTCCTCAGCCGTTCGGGTGGCACCCGTACCAATAAACCTCAGCTTCTCGCCATCGCAGTATCGGCACCTCATGCTCGTAGCCAGTGCACCACACCAATGACAAGCCGGGGTTGATTGTGCAGATTTTTGCGAAACTGGCCCTTCGCAGCGCAGGCAGTGCACAGTGTGCTGGCAATCAGCACAGGCGAGTCGTGGTGCGTATCCTGGCCGCGCCACCTGAACAAGTACCGGTCCGGCTTCGAGAGCAGTACGCACGATTTTCCATGCTGATGAGGGGATGCGCGCCTCCAGTGCCCAGCGCTCATCCGAGGTTTGTTGGGCAGTAGGAATCACTTTAGGGCGCTGAAGAGGGGTCGGTGATAATGATCGGACCCACGCCATATCGACGAGTCGCTGGACCTCGGTACTGCGGGTATGGCCAAAAAACAGCACAGCGCAAGACTGCTGCTCCTGTCGCATGAGTGCAGCATCACGAGTGTGCACATAGGGCCGAAGGGGTTCAGAATACAGCGGGTCGCCATCATCCCAGAGGGCAATGAGTCCGAGATTACGTGACGGTGCGTAGATCACGGATCTATTGCCGATGATGGCACGCGGCTCGTCGCCAAGACAGCGCAAAAAATTTCTGTACCGGTCAGGATTAGACTGCTTGGCATCGAGTCGTACAATTCGAGAGGCCGGTAGCACGCAATCAAGCGCCGCCTGTAGCTGCCACTGATCACGGTAATCAGGCACGGCGAGAATAGCATTTCGGCCACCAGCAAGGGTGATAGCAGCCGCTGCCGCCATGGTTATCGCCCAGCTGCCAACCCAGGCACTCTCAACTGTGGCACCGGGTGCATGCTGAGTTCTTCCTGGCAGCTCACGAACTCCCGGAACCGCATCAACGGCAAGCCGCTCGTTCTGAGTGATCGCACTCTCAAGAACACCGGTTTCATAGGATTCGATAACAGCGCTGGAAAGCGCTGATGCTGGACCAGTGTCAGCAGCGTGCGCTGCACTCAGGAATGCGGTCTCAACGCGCACCTGTCGTCTCGGTACGGCGAGTCGCACGATATCCATTGCCGATCCGGCAGCACGATCTGATGCTTTTCGCGCTAAGGCCCACACGTCCGCAGTGAGCACGCTGAGCGGTGATACCACCGACTCAAGCTGGCTCAGGGGCCCGGGATGCTCGCCTCTGGGGCCAATCTCGATGATAATGCCATCGGCGAGCCGGGCCGCCGACCGCAATGGCACACGCACACGTACACCAGGCAGGGCAGAATCTACTAGGTGCTCCGGAATCCCATAATCGAAGAGCCTGTCCAGTTGAGGCAGCGGTGAGTCTATGAGCACCCTGGCGATGGATGCCTCAGCCATTACAGTCCGCAGGCGGCGCGCAATGCATCGACCCGGTCGGTTCGCTCCCAAGTGAAATCAGGAAGCTCACGACCGAAATGGCCATAGGTGGAGGTCGCTGCATAGATCGGACGCAGTAAGTCAAGATCTCGGATGATTGCCCCCGGTCGCAGATCGAAGATGCTCTTGATTGCGGCAATGATGCGCTCTTCGGCGACATGAGCCGTCCCGAAAGTCTCAACGTACAAACCCACCGGCGAGGCCACACCAATGGCATAGGCAACCTGAACTTCGAGCCTATCTGCCAGCCCTGCCGCGACCGCATTCTTGGCAACCCAGCGCATCGCATACGCAGCGGATCGGTCAACTTTAGAGGGGTCTTTTCCGCTAAAAGCTCCACCACCGTGGCGCGCTGCTCCCCCATAGGTATCGACAATAATCTTGCGACCGGTGAGCCCTGCATCACCCTGCGGTCCACCGATCTCAAATCGACCGGTCGGATTGATGAGCACTTTTAGCTGTGAGGAGTCGAGAGCCGACAGAGCAAGAACGGGACGTATCACCAGCTCATCAATGTCACGACGCAGGTCTTGGGTTGACACCTCGGGTGAGTGTTGAGTTGAGAGCACAACGGTATCAACGCTGCGGGGAACAACTCCGTCGTATCCAATCGTCACTTGGGTCTTGCCATCAGGCCTGAGATAGTCGACGGCACCATCGTGACGCACCTCGGCAAGTCTCTGAGCCATCCTGTGTGCCAACCAGAGCGGAATCGGCATGAGCTCCGGGGTCTCATTCGTGGCATAGCCGAACATGAGCCCCTGATCTCCTGCGCCCTGAAGGTCACCGTTATCGACACTGAGGTGCTCACGGCTTTCGATCGCGTTATCAACACCCTGAGCGATATCGGGCGACTGCTCACCAATCGAAACCGACACGCCACAGGAGCGACCATCGAACCAGACATCTGACGAGTTATAGCCAATATCGGAAATACGCTGACGCACGATAGCCGGAATATCGACGTACCCTGTCGTCGTTACCTCGCCAGCAACGTGCACAAGTCCGGTCGTCACCAGAGTTTCGACCGCGACCCGGGAATTCTTATCTTCTGCCAGAAGAGCATCAAGGATGCTGTCGCTGATCTGGTCACAAATCTTATCTGGGTGCCCCTCGGTCACTGATTCGGACGTAAAAAGGCGAAGTGATGAACTCATATATGGACTCCGGTGGCGTGCTTAGCGTGCAGACAGCAGGTCAAGGATACGGTGGGCGACCGACAACTTCGTTCCGCTGGTCTCCGAAACAACCGCACCGCCGGCATCAATGACGGTTATTGAATTCTCTGTTGAGGAGAAACCTTCGTTCCAGCCCACCCTATTGAGAACCAGATAATCGCAACCCTTACGAGAAATCTTGGCGCGCCCCCGTTCGATGAGCGTGAGATCGTCTAACTCGGTCTCGGCAGCGAACCCAATAATAAGCTGCCCAGAAACCCTCGATTCGCTCAGCCCAGCCAGAATATCCGGATTCTTAATGAGACGGATATGGGGAGTGTCACCGAGGCTCTCTTTCGTCATTTTCGACTGCACCACAGTATCGGGGCGATAATCAGCTACTGCCGCCGCCATGATGATGACCTCGGCTATCGGGGCATGGTCGGTGACCGCCTCAGCCATCTCACGAGCAGAACCAACATCCACCCTGGTCACAGTGGGTGGCGGTTCAATCTCAAGATGTGCCGCAATCAATGTCACTTCGGCTCCGCGTTGGGATGCGGCCATCGCCAGGGCGACCCCTTGACGCCCGCTGGAACGATTACCGATGAAACGCACAGGGTCGAGAGGCTCTCGGGTCCCCCCCGCAGTAATCAGGATGCGCAGCCCCGAAAGGTCCTGCGGGCAAAGTGCCCCCAGGGCAGCGGCCATGATCTCTCCGGGCTCAGACATCCGCCCCACCCCAGAATCAGAACCGGTGAGTTGCCCGCTGGCCGGGCCGACGACCATAATCCCACGCTCTCGAAGAATGGCCATGTTGGCGACCGTCGCAGCGTTCTCCCACATTTCAGTGTGCATAGCCGGGGCGATCACCACGGGCGCCCGGGCAGCAAGAACGGTGCTGCACAAGAGATCATCAGCAAAGCCACCGGCAAGCTTGGCAATGGTATTCGCCGTAGCGGGAGCCACAATAATGAGATCAGCAGTCTGGCCCATGGCCACATGACGAACCTCAGGAACCCCTTCATACAGATCCGCACACACGGGGTTTCGACTGATTGCCTCAAGAGTGGGACGACCAATAAATCTGAGCGCATTGTCGGTGGCGACCACCTGGACATTGTGCCCGTCAAGGACCAGCAACCTGATCAGAGAAACTGTTTTATAGGCGGCGATTCCGCCCGAAATTCCCACCACCACGGTGAGTTGCTTCGGAGCTCTCCCCGAGGTGCGCACCGACAACTCGCCAACCGCAGCGTGCTACTCAGCGCTGAGACGCTTGAGTTCGAGTTTGTCTTCGTTGATCTCGTGGAGTGCAACAGACAGTGGTTTGTCTTCAATGGTTGAGTTCACGAGAGGACCAATGTTATCGAAGAGGCTGCCCTCGTGAAGATCGGCGTAGTAATCGTTGATCTGTCGAGCCCGCTTCGAGGCGAAAATAACAAGCTGATACTTAGAGTCGACTTTCGACAACAGTTCGTCGATGGGTGGGTCAATAATTCCTGAATGCTTGTCAACCATGAAGGCTCCTTGCCTAGTGTTTCGGCCTAGCGTGTGGGTCTAGTGTGGACTATGGTCTGGTCTAGTGTCGCCGCGCCATGAAGTCAGCGGGACGGCGGCGCGCCGACAGGCGCATCCATCAATTCTACGACCTCTCGGGCTGCCTGGCTGACTTCGGTGTTCATGACCTTCGCATCGAACTCATTTTGTGCTGCCAGCTCTATTCTTGCAGTCTCAAGTCTGCGTTGCTGTTCCTGCGGTTTCTCTGTGCCACGACCAATCAGTCGTCGTACGAGTTCTTCCCAGCTAGGAGGGAGGAGAAAAACGAGCAAAGCCTCGGGCATCACAGCACGAACCTGCCGAGCACCCTGGAGATCGATTTCTAGCATCACGCGCTTTCCTGCGGCTACAGCGTGATCGATGGGAGGTCGCGGAGTGCCGTAACGGTAAGAGTTGTGCACCACAGCCCACTCCAGTAGTTCGTTATTGGCGATCATGCGATCAAACTCGTCATCGCTGACGAAAAAATAGTGAAGTCCATCGACCTCACCTGGTCGCGGGTGCCGAGTCGTCGCAGAAACGCTAAGGAGGACATCAGGATAATTTTCCCGGATATGCGCAGATACCGTTCCTTTTCCGACAGCTGTGGGCCCCGCCAGCACCACGAGCCTGCTCGGACCAGCTCCCTGGCGTTGGACCAAATATTCCTGCAGTATGACCCGTTGACGCACACCAAGACCTGCGACACGTTTCTTCTCAGAGATACCCAACTCCACCATCACGCGTGCCACGCGGGCTGGTCCTAAGGCGGGAACGCTGGTGAGTAGTTCACTGACCCGCAAACTCGCCTCGGCACTGTCGCGGTCGCTCCACCCCGTCCGCGCCACAGCAAGGGCGGTGATCTCACCCAGAGCAATAGAACGCTTAATGCTGGCACGCGCGCGACGCGCCACAACCGCTGCACGACCCGCGGCAACCCTATCAACCGGAGGTGGAGGCGTCCGTGGTGTCATTGGCTGCGTCCATTACGGACAATCTCCGACTGACGCACCAACTCCGCCCTGAGCCCAGAGGAACCTGCTCGCAGAACACTACGGCCAATATTGACAATGGTATGAGCCGCCGCCGCACCATAGAGCCTGTGCACATCGGAGACCCGAGCGCCCTGCTCGCCAAATCCTGGAGCGAGGATCGGCGTGCCGCTCAACTCGGCATCGAGGATCCCATAATCTGACGAATTCACCGTGGCTCCAATGACTACACCAACCGAACCGAGAGCTGTCGATTCATGAGCGATAGTGTCAGAGTTGATCTGGTGCACCTTCCCGACGATACTCGCCGCTACTGTACGGGTGGCAGAACTATCCCGAAAAAGTCTCGCGGACTGAATCTCGAGTGATTCAGGATTTGATGTTGCGGCAAGCACAAAAAGCCCCTTACCTACTGTCATGGCCAGATCAATGACCTCACGAAGCGATCCAACCCCCTGATATGCCGACACCGTCACCGCATCAGCCTCAAGAGGGGATCCGGGCGTAAGCCACGCTGCACCGTATGCCGCAACTGTCGAACCAACATCCCCGCGTTTTGCATCGGCGATCACCAGCAATTCAGCGGCGCGAGCCACGGCGAGCACCTCTTCGAGTGCTGAATACCCTGCGGAACCGTGGCGCTCGAAAAAAGCGATCTGCGGCTTAATGATCCCCACGGTCCCGATGGCGGCATCTACCGCGCGAAGCCCGAACTCTCTGACACCGACCGCGGTATCAGGCAAACCCCAGTCAGCAAGCAAAAAAGCATGTGGGTCGATGCCAAGGCAAAGCTGGCTGCGACCTGCTAGCACCGCGTCGAGGCGGGCACCAAAACTAGTCATGCGATGGTGCTGCTCCCCTGAGCCGCTGTGCGCGATCGAGTGCGTAGTCTTGAAGAGAACGCACTGAGGCACCCGAGGAAGATGCCTCCAGGGACGCGACCGCAGCGCCAAGCTGGGCAATGGTCGTGAAGAGGGGCTTATCGGCAGCCACGGTGGCCATGCGGATTTCGTACCCATCAGCGCGGGCGCTGCGCCCGCTCGGAGTATTGATCACCACATCCACTTCGCCCTGATTGATCAGCTCAACAATCGAGGGCTGACCTTCGATCACCTCTTGACCGAGGAAGTATTTGCGCACAACTCGGGCCGTAATCCCGTTACGGGCAAGCACTTCGGCCGTGCCCTCCGTCGCCAGGATGCGGAATCCCAGTTGGCTCAGTCGTAGTACCGGGAGCACAATGGCACGCTTATCACGATCAGCGACTGACACAAAGACAGCGCCCGCGGACGGTAAACCGCCATAGGCAGCTTCCTGGCTCTTAGCGAAAGCCTTCGGGAAGTGTGAGTCGATACCCATAACCTCGCCGGTTGATCGCATCTCGGGCCCCAAAACAGAATCAACGACAAAACCCTCAACCGTGCGAAAACGTTTGAAAGGCAATACCGCTTCTTTGACAGAAACCGGCGCATCCATGGGCACAACAGAACCATCCTGAGCAGGAAGCATACCGGTGTCGATCAAGGAGCGAATGCTCGTTCCCGCCATGACCAGCGCCGCAGCCTTGGCCAAGGGTATCCCGAGTGCTTTAGAAACAAAAGGAACGGTACGGGATGCCCGCGGGTTAGCTTCGAGGACGTAGAGGGTCCCCTGGCCGATGGCAAACTGCACGTTAATAAGCCCACGAACACCGATACCCACCGCGATGCCCAGTGTTGCCTCGCGGACCCGAGCGATCACGTCCCGACCCAGAGTGACCGGCGGTAGGGTGCACGCCGAGTCACCAGAATGGACACCTGCTTCCTCGATGTGCTCCATAACGCCGCCGACATAGAGTTCGGTTCCGTCATACAGCGCGTCAACGTCAATCTCAATCGCGTCATCGAGGAAGCGGTCTACCAGCAGCGGCGAGGCCGGAGTGATGATGGTCTGGTCCTTGATCCGATCAAAGTAGTCGGCCATCGATTCCGTGTCATAGATGATTTCCATGCCGCGACCGCCGAGGACATGCGAGGGACGCACCAGCACCGGGTACCCGATATCTACCGCGATAGCAATGGCCTCTTCACGATGGGTTGCCGTGCCGTTTTTTGGTGCGATCAGGCCAGCAGCCTCCAAAATTGCCGAGAACTGTCCGCGCTGCTCCGCCAGGTCAATGGCTTCGGGAGTGGTCCCCAAAATAGGAATTCCGGCATCTTTCAGGCCCTGAGCGAGACCCAAGGCGGTCTGTCCACCTAGTTGCACCACAACACCGACGAGCTCGCCGCTGAGGCTCTCAGCATGGATCACCTCCAGCACATCTTCGAGCGTAAGCGGCTCAAAGTACAGTCGATCACTGGTGTCGTAGTCGGTGGAGACGGTCTCAGGGTTGCAGTTGATCATGATGGTCTCATAACCCGCATCGGAGAGCGCGAAGGAGGCATGAACACAGGAATAGTCGAACTCGATGCCCTGACCGATCCGGTTAGGTCCCGAACCAAGAATGACCACTTTGCGACGTTCGCTGGGGACCACTTCGGTTTCCAGATCGTAACTGGAATAGTGATACGGCGTCAGCGCCGGAAACTCACCCGCGCAGGTATCCACCGTCTTAAAGACCGGCCGCACACCACGGTGCCAGCGCTCTGAGCGCACCTCAAGCTCCGACAGCCCCTTCAGTTGGGCGATCTGGTTATCGCTAAAGCCGTGATCCTTAGCCCGTCGCAGCACTCCCTCATCGAGAACGGCAGCAGAAGCGATCTCGGCAGCGACCTCGTTGATCAGGGCGATTTGGTCCACAAACCAGGGGTCAATACCGGTTGCCTCATATACCTCGGCAGTGCTTGCGCCCGCCCGCATCGCCTGCTGAACCGTGACGATGCGGCCATCGGTCGGGATAGCGGCGGCAGCCAACAGCGCGTCCTTATCACCAGGCTCACCCTCCCAGTGAAAGCTACTGCCCCGCTTCTCCAAGGATCTCAGCGCCTTCTGCAGGGCGGTGGAGTAGTTACGGCCAATGGCCATGGCCTCACCGACAGACTTCATGGTGGTGGTGAGACGAGTATCAGCGGCCGGAAACTTCTCGAACACAAAGCGCGGAACCTTCACGACAACGTAGTCCAGGGTGGGCTCAAAGCTCGCGGGGGTCACCCCGGTGATGTCGTTAGGAATCTCATCGAGCCGGTATCCAATGGCCAGCTTCGCTGCGATCTTGGCAATCGGGAAGCCGGTTGCTTTGGATGCCAGGGCACTCGAGCGGGATACCCGCGGATTCATCTCAATCACCACAACCCGACCGGTCGCGGGATCGATAGCAAACTGGATATTGCATCCACCGGTATCGACACCCACCGCACGGATGATGTCGATACCGATATTGCGAAGGTTTTGGAACTCGCGGTCCGTGAGGGTCAGGGTGGGAGCGACAGTGATCGAATCGCCGGTATGAACACCAACCGGATCGACATTTTCGATGGAGCAGACCACCACGGTGTTATCCGCGGTGTCACGCATAAGCTCAAGCTCGTACTCTTTCCACCCCAGAATTGACTCCTCGAGCAGCACCTCAGAGGTCGGGCTCTGATGCAAACCATCCACAACCATCCGCTCGAGTTCTTCACGAGAGTAGGCGAAGCCGGAGCCCAGACCGCCCATGGTGAAACTGGGACGAATAACAAGCGGATACCCGAGGTCATCGGCGAAGCCGACCGCCTCCTCTAGGGTATGAGCGATATACGAGCGGGCGACCCCAGCCCCGATATCCAGAACCAACTGCTTGAAAAGCTGTCGATCTTCTCCCCTATTGATCGCCTCAAAATTGGCACCGATCAGCTCAACACCATACTTTTCGAGGATTCCGTGGCGATGCAATTCGATGGCTGCGTTGAGAGCGGTCTGGCCACCCAGGGTAGGAAGAATCGCGTCGGGCTTCTCCTTGGCAATAATCGCCTCGATGACCCGCCAGGTAATGGGTTCAATGTAGGTGGCGTCAGCGAAATCCGGATCGGTCATAATCGTCGCCGGATTTGAATTAACCAGGATCACCCGCACGCCTTCTTCGCGTAGCACCCGGCATGCCTGGGTTCCCGAGTAATCGAACTCGGCAGCCTGACCGATCACGATGGGGCCGGATCCGATGACAAGAACTGAACTGATATCAGGGCGTTTAGGCATGGTTCTCTTTCTGGGCGCTCAGCACCATGTCGCGGAATCGGTCAAAAAGGTAGTTAGCATCGTGGGGGCCCGCCGCTGCCTCAGGGTGGTATTGCACAGAAAAAGCAGGGATGTCAAGGGCACTCAGGCCCTCGACCACATTGTCGTTGAGGTTGACATGACTGACCTCGACCCGGCCGAAGCCGGCTGGACTCTCCGAAACGACACCAACCGGGGCATCCACCGCGAAGCCGTGATTATGGCTGGTGATTTCGGTGCGCCCCGTGGCCACATCAAGCACAGGCTGGTTGATGCCCCGGTGGCCAAAAGGCAATTTGTAGGTTCCAAAGCCGAGGGCGCGGCCCAGTAGCTGATTGCCGAAGCAGATGCCGAAAAACGGGAGTCTGCGCTTGAGCACTTCTCTGAGCAGATCAACATGACCATCAGAGGCCGCGGGATCGCCGGGGCCGTTCGAGTAGAACACCGCCACCGGAGTGATCGCCAGCAACTCCTCGATGCTGATTGACTGCGGCATCACATGAACATCGAAGCCACGCTCGGCGAGATAGTTGATTGTCGACTTCTTGACACCAAGATCGAGAACAGCGAGACGACCAATGCTGGTGACGGTTGAGGCGACGATGTACCCCTCGGTTGTCGACACTGCGGCCGACAGGTTACGGCCCGACATTGCCTGTTCGGTACGCACAAGAGCAAGCTGATCACTGGGATCGAGGGTGGCATCCGCTCCAGAGAATATGCCACCACGCATTGAGCCAGCGTCACGGAGTCGCCGGGTTACCGCACGGGTGTCGATGCCGCTGATCCCGATGACGCTCTCGGCACTGAGCTGCGCGTCAAGTGACCCGGTTGCCCGGTAGTTTGACACCACCCTGCTGGGATCGCGCACGACGAAGCCTGCGACCCAGATTCGCGACGATTCAGGATCATCCTCGTTGACACCGGTGTTACCGATATGGGGCGCTGTCATGACCACAATCTGACCCGCATAGCTGGGGTCAGTGATGGTCTCCTGATACCCTGTCATCCCGGTGGCGAAGACTACCTCCCCCAAGGTTCGACCGGTGACACCATACGCTCGACCGACATAACGGCTCCCGTCTTCCAAGACGAGTACAGCAGGTTCAACACTCATGCGGGTTTCCTTTCGGCAAGCAGCTGATGCAGGCTCTGCTCGAATTGCTGCGGCTCGGTCATGCGCAGATAGCTGTCGAGCATGCGGTCACCGAGCATCCATTCGAGCAGATGAAGGCCGTCACGTTCAACGACCCGGTCAATGGTCCAAGTTGCTCTGCGCAGTGCACGCAGCGCGGTGCGGGGAATCCACAGTTCCCGGTCTGGCAGCCGTAACAACAGACCAGCGGTGGCGATCACGACCACCACCGTGCCGCGAAATCCAAGACCGTGCACCGCGATGCGGTCAAGAGGAGCCCCGGATGCCGTGGTCGCCACATAACTGCCACCGAAGCTACCCATAATCATCCCGAGCTCTGCCGGGGCGACCGCCGGGGGCAGAATATCGCGCTGACGACGCTGTCGTGCCCACCATCCTGCACGCATCAAGAGGAGTAGCGCACCGAGAAGTGCTATCACCATAGCCATGGCGGCGGGCCTATCCATGAGTGGCCCCGAACTGTGCACGCGCCCGCGCGCTATCAGCCACCGTGACAGCATCGAGCACGTCGCCATCATCCACCGTGAGGTAGCCGTTATGCACGGTGGTCACGACACGACCAGGCAAAGATCTGCCAAGGTAGGGCGAATTAGTGCCCTTGCCACGCAGGTCGCTCGTCGCGAATGTGCGGGATGCACTGGGGTCATACAGCGTAAAGTGTGCCGGGCTCCCAAGCGCAAAAGGCGCGCTGTAGCCCGGCAGTTGACCGATGCGCGCTGGCGTTGCGGAGAGCACCCTGGCAACATCCGACCAGTCGAGAAAACCGGTATCGACAACCGAGGCCTGCACCACGCTCAGAGCCGATTCGAGCCCCACCATACCGTTGGCGGCCTCGGCCCACGCGCACTCTTTCGCTTCGGGCGGGTGAGGAGCATGATCGGTGGCAATGATGTCGATGGTGCCATCGGCGAGGGCGAGACGCAGAGCGTGCACATCTTCGTCACCGCGCAACGGCGGGTTGACCTTGAAGCGCGAGTCGTAGCCGCGCACCAGCTCCTCGGTGAGCAGCAAATGGTGCGGTGTAACCTCGGCAGTGACCTGCACCCCCCGGGCTTTTGCCCACCGGATCACCTCCACTGAACCGGCAGTAGAAACATGGCAGATATGCAGTCGAGCACCGACGTGCTGTGCCAACAGAACATCGCGAGCAATGATGGATTCTTCTGCCACGGCGGGCCAACCAACCAGACCAAGTTCGCTGGAGACAGTGCCCTCATTCATCTGTGCACCCAGGGTCAGTCGCGGTTCTTGGGCGTGCTGGGCGACAACACCACCGAAAGTTTTGACATATTCAAGTGCGCGGCGCATCAGCAGGGCATCATGCACGCAGTGGCCGTCATCCGAGAACACTCGAACCTGGGCGCGCGACTGTGCCATCGCCCCAATATCGGAAAGCCTCTCACCGGCTAGGCCAGCAGTAACAGCGCCGATCGGCCGGACCGTGGCGTAGCCATGCTGCGCACCGAGGGACTGAACCTGCTCGACCACCCCGGCCGTGTCCTGAACGGGAAGAGTGTTGGCCATAGCAAAGACTGCGGTAAAGCCCCCCATCGCGGCAGCACGAGACCCACTCAACACCGTCTCGCTCTGCTCGAACCCGGGCTCGCGCAGGTGAGTGTGAAGATCAACAAGGCCGGGTAAAGCGATGAGACCAGCAGCGTCAATCACCGAGTCCGAGGGGCCGGAGAGCGCATCGACGAACACTCCATTCTCAACAAAAAGATCCCTTGTCGTTGCGTCGACCAACTTCGCGCCCGAGACCGTGATTTTCATGAGTGCGCCTCCTGGCTTCCCGATAGCAGGTGGTATAGCACAGCCATCCTTATTGATATACCGTGAGCGACCTGCTCGACCACGGTTGACCGTGCCGAATCAGCTACTCCGGAAGAGATCTCGTAGCCACGATTCATGGGCCCAGGATGCATCACCATGCTCGTTGCAGGCAGTCGGGTGACCCGCTCATCGTCCAAACCCCACTGGCGGCTGTACTCACGAGGATTCGGGAAGAACGCTGCGTTCATCCGTTCACTCTGAATCCGCAGCATCATCACCACCTCCGGTGCGGAATCGACCACGGAATCGAGATCGTACTCCACGCTCACCGGCCAGTGATCGATGCCCAGCGGCAGCAGGGTAGCCGGGGCAACCAGCACCACTGTTGCGCCCAAACAGCTCAACAGCCAAAGGTTTGAGCGGGCCACCCGCGAGTGCAAAATATCGCCCACAATCGCTACCCGCACGCCATCCAAGGCCGCACCGCGCGAGGCGGCACCGTGCAAGCGTTTCCTGATCGTAAAAGCGTCAAGCAAGGCCTGAGTCGGATGCTCGTGAGTGCCATCACCAGCGTTGATGATGCCCGCGCCGATCCAGGCGCTATCGGCCAGCACCTGGGGAGCACCGGATGCTGCATGCCTGATGACCACAGCATCCGCCCCCATCGCTGCCAGGGTTTGTGCCGTGTCTTTGAGGCTCTCGCCCTTCGAGACGCTGGAACCTTTCGCGCTGAAATTAATAACATCAGCGCTGAGACGTTTGGCCGCGACCTCGAACGATACCCGGGTGCGGGTGGAATCTTCGAAAAAGAGGTTCACCACCGTTTTGCCACGCAATGCCGGAAGTTTCTTCACCTCACGATGAGCAACCTCGGCCATATCTTCGGCGATATCGAGCAGCGCGATAGCCTCGTCGCGAGAAAGATCTTTCGTGGACAACAGGTGCCTCATTCGATGCTCACCTCGTCGCGCCCGTCAGTTTCGGCCAAACGCACCATAATTCGCTCGGACTCTGAGGTCGGAAGATTTTTTCCCACAAAGTCTGCCCGGATGGGAAGTTCACGGTGCCCACGGTCAACGAGCACCGCAAGCCGCACCGCGCGTGGGCGACCTAGATCGCTCAGGGCATCCAGTGCCGAGCGAATCGTGCGCCCGGAATACAAGACATCATCAACCAGGACCACGGTTGCGCCGTCAACACCACTGGAGGGAATGTTGGTGGGGCTGGGGGTGCGCCTCAGGTTGCGAGAAAGATCGTCACGGTACATCGTCACGTCGAGGGAGCCCACGCTGACCGGATTCGGCCCAATCGCGTCGAGGATAGCGCCGAGACGCTGGGCGAGGATCACACCGCGGGTCGGTATCCCCAAGATGACCAAGCCCGAAGACCCACGGTTGGATTCCACAATCTCGTGAGAAATCCGGGTCAATGCCCGGTGGATATCAGCCTGCTGCAGCACCTGGCGTGCAGTCATTCTGACCTCCTTCCCCGCCTCTCTGGACGGAACTTAAAGGATGTCTACGCGACCACTATAGCCTGAGCCGAGCTGCTGTCAGAGCCGCGAGTCTGCGATCCGCCCGAGCACACCGTTAATGAAGCCAGCAGAATCTTCGGTGCTATGCAGTGTGGCCGACTCCACCGCCTCAGAAATGGCCACGCTGTCCGGCACCTCGGCGTTGTAGAGAATCTCCCAGACACCCATCCGCAGGAGCGCGCGATCAATGGCCGGCATCCGCCACAGGCTCCAGTCTTGGGAGTACGTCTCGATCAGTTCGTCGATCTCATCACCGTGCTCGGTGATTCCGACCACAATGTCGCGAGCATAGGACCACGACGAACTACGCTGCGGTTCTGCTTCTGCGCGCACCTGCGCGGCGGCCAGGACGGTGTTAATCGACTCCCCACGCACATCAGCCCCGTAGAGAATATCGAGGGCGCGTTTGCGTGATTTTGTTCGGGCTCCCACAGTGTTGTGCCGAGCTCAGTCGTTGACGCGGCCGAGATACGAGCCGTCGCGGGTATCAACTTTGACCTTGGTCCCTTGCTCAAGAAAAAGCGGAACCTGAATCTGATGGCCCGTCTCGACCGTGGCAGGCTTGGTGCCGCCCGTCGAACGATCACCCTGAAGTCCAGGCTCGGTGTAAGTGATCTCGAGCACCACAGAGGCCGGAAGCTCCACATAGAGCGGGTTGCCGTTATGCAAGGCGATGGTTGCATTCTGGTTCTCTAGCATGAAGTTAGCGGCGTCACCGACTTGGGCTGGCGACAGGGTGATCTGGTCGTAGTTGCCGACATCCATAAACACAAAATTGTCGCCATCTTTATAGAGGTATTGAAAATCGGCGCGATCAACGGTCTCGGTCTCAATTTTCGCCCCGGCGTTGAAGGTGCGATCAACGACCTTGCCGCTCATGACGTTCTTGACCTTGGTGCGCACGAAGGCACCGCCTTTACCGGGCTTGACGTGTTGGAATTCGATCACAGTCCACAACTGCCCGTCCATGTTGAGAACGATGCCGTTGCGGATATCTGCGGTTGAGGCCATAAGTCTGTTCCGTTCGTTGAGTCCAGCCGGTCATGCCCGTGGTGACCGAACACTGATTCTATGCGCTACCCGAGCCTGCGGCTGACGATCTCTAGCGCAAGAGAGTATGAATCGAAGCCAAAACCGGCGACCACCCCGGTGGCCACAGCAGAGATAACACTGGTGTGTCTGAACTGTTCACGCGCATGAGGGTTGCTGAGATGCACTTCGACCAAGATCAACCCGGCGGCGGTCACCAGCTTGGCCGCATCGCTGAGAGCATAAGAGTAATGAGTGAACGCGGCAGGGTTCAGGATCACCGGCGAGCGGGTGTCCACGGCCCCGTGTAGCCAAGAAATCAGGGTGGCCTCATCGTCGCTCTGCCGACAATCGAGAGAAAAGCCCTCGGGAGCCTCAGACTCAAGATGCGCGCGCAGATCGTCGAGGCTACCCGAACCGTACACCTCGGGCTCACGGCTACCGAGACGACCGAGATTGGGGCCGTTGAGGACAAAAACAGTAGTCACAGGATTGATTGTATCGACCGGCCATCCGCCCCGAATGCTTGGGACTGTCAGCTGTTGGCGTCGATGATTTTCTGGAAGCCCGCGATGAGCTCTGCTTTCTCAGCGGCCAAGGCAACCGCAGCAGCTTCATTGCGATCAATCAGCGCTGCTTGATACTGAGCCGTGAGATTGTACAGTGTTTTGAT